>NZ_JBIRSJ010000012.1:0-429193 GCF_044334165.1 Streptomyces sp. NPDC020845
TCGATGTAGTTGCGCAGACGACGCAGTTCGGTGGTCACGTGCCACCCCTCCCTGTCAGGTGTCCGATGGGTGAGACACCCACAGTAGTCCGCGGGTCCAGGACCTACCGAGGGCTACGGCCGCCTCCGTGTTCCGCTGCGCTGCCGGCCCCGCCGGTACCGGCCGTGCAGAGGGCTGATCGGAGGAAATGACAGCGTGCCCGCGCCGAGCCTGGGCGCGGGCGGCAGACGGAGTCCTTACCGTGCCAGTGACCCATTGGCCCTGCGCTCGTTCACCCAACTGGGGGAACGCACGGACGACCGCAGCTGAGGCGAGGTGCTTCGTATGGTGGCTCCGCCGGACAACGACGTGCTCTGGGCACGCACCCTGACGTACGCCTACGGCGGGTCGCCCGCCCTCGCCGGTGTCTCCATCGGCGCCCGCGACGGCGAGATCCTGGCCGTGACCGGCCCGCGCGGCTGCGGGAAGACCACCCTGCTCAAGTGCCTGTCGGGCCTGCTCGTCCCGGAGCGCGGGGAGGTGTGGTTCAACAGCGCCCCCGTACACACCCTCTCCCCGCTCGGCCGCGAACAGCTGCGCCGCGACCGCTTCGCCTGGATCGACACCGAGCCCCAGCTCATCCCCGAGCTCACCGCCTGGGAGAACGCCGCGCTGCCGCTGATGCTGCGCGGCATCGGACGGCGCGAGGCCAAGAGCGCCGCACACGAGTGGCTGGACCGGCTCGACGTCGGCGACTGCGCCCGACGCCGCCCCGCCGCGCTGCTCCAGGCGCAGCGCCAGCGCATCGCGATCGCCCGCGCGCTGGCCTCCGCCCCCGCCGTGCTGTTCGCGGACGAGCCCACCGCCCCGCTGCACCGCGCCGACCGCGCCCAGGTGCTGCGCACCCTGACCACGGCGGCCCGCTCGCACGGCATCACGGTGCTCCTCGCCACCCATGACGAGGAGGTGGCCACCCTCGCGGACCGCGCCGTCGCGCTGCTGGACGGCCGCCGGGTGGGCGCGGTCAACTCCCCCGAGGCCGAGGGCAGGTCCGCGTGCTCAGTCTCCGCCTAGCCCGCGGCGCCCGGCCCCTGGCGCTGCTGCGGCGGTCGCTGGTCGCCACCGCGGCGGCGGGCACGGGCTTTCTGCTGCTGTGCGCCATGGGGTACGCGGCCGGGCACCCCGACCAGACCGACGGAGCGGTCGTACGGCTGCTGTGGTGCGCGGTGCCGCTGGCCGCCACGGCCCACCTCGCGATCGCGGTGGCGCGCGCCGACCCGAGCGTCCCGTTCGGCACGGGCTTCGCGGCGGCCGGTGGCGGCCCGGCCAGGTCGGCCCTGCTCGCGGCCGCCTCGGCCGCCCTGTCGTGCGCGCTGGGCTGTGCGCTGGCGCTGCTCGCCTTCCTGCAGCTGCGGGGCGATCTGAGCGGCTCGTGGCTGCGGTGGGCCGATGCGCCGGGCGGGGCGGCGGGTGGCCCGCTCGGCACCGGGCGTCCGCTGCCCGCGGCCGCCACGGTCACGCTGCTCGCCGTCGTACCGGCGGTGGCGGCCGCCGCCTGCGCCGCCCGACTGTGGCCCCGGGGCGCCCAGCGGGCGCGGGCGGCGCGTACCGGCGGCGCGCTGACCGGCGGCCGGACGCGGCCGCGGGGCGCCGAGCGGGTGCCGCGCGGCGCCGAACCGCCGGAGCTCGCAGCCCGGGGGCTGCCCTGGGGGATCGCGCTGACGGCGGCGGGGATCGCGATGGGGGCATATACCGACAATGCGGACAGCGGCCCGCCCCCTCCGTCCGACGCGCTGCTGCCGCTGCCCGGCGGGCTCGGGGGCAGCCCGCCCGGCGTGGTGGGCGGCTGGGCGCTGACGGCGGTCGGGCTGGTGCTGGCCGGGCCCGGCCTCACCCATCTGTGCGGCAGACTGCTGGCCGCCGGGCGCCCGGGCGCGCTGCGGCTACTGGCCGGGCGGGTGTTGCAGCAGGAGGCGGGGCGCCTGGGGCATTCGGTCGGCGTGCTGTGCGCCGTCGCCACCGGCGCGTACGCCGCGGTCGAGCTGTACGGCACCGGCTCCGGCCCGTCCGGGCACCGCCCCTTCGGCCCGCTCACCGGCCTGGGCGCGGCCCTGATCGTGATGTGTGCCACCGCCTCGGTGCTCACGGCGGCGCTCGAGGCGAAGAGCGCGCGGGGCGGGACGACGGACGCCCTGCTGCGGCTGGGCACGCCCCCGCGCCTGCTGCGCGGCGCCGCGGCCCTGCGCGGGCTGGCGCTGCTGGTCCTGCTGACGCCGCTGACCTGGGCGATCGCGGAGCTGAGCACGCTTCCGTTCCACCGCTGACCAGCCCGGCCGTACGGAACACGGGACTGGGGCCGTACGGGACGAGACCGCGCGCAGCGCCGCCAGTAGCATGTCGCCGTGCTGACCGACGACGCTTCCACCGCCGCCCAAGACCCGTGCCCCGACCGGGAGATCGAGTCCCTGCGGGAGTTCGACGAGGTCGTGACGCGCGGCACCCTGGCCGGTTACCGCGTCCAGTCCGTCGACCTGACGGGCCGTACGCGGGCGCTGCTCGACACGGACACCGCCGAGGCGGTCTTCCTCGGCTGCCCGATGGAGCCGGAGGCCGCCGCCAAGGTGCGGGCCGGCGGCGCGCTGGTCTTTCCGCCGGTGCCCGGTCTTCCGTTCGACCCGTATCGCGGCACCCTCTATTCGCCGCAGGAGCTGTTCGAGGGGCTGGCGGAGCGGGGCTACGCGGGGACGCCTGACGCGCTGGCGTACGCCTGGTTCCAGCGCACCAAGGCCGACGGCGACATCTTCTCCTCGATGCTGCGCTCCATCCACGACGACGCCGTCTCCGACGCCCTCGACGAACTCCTCGCCGGGGCCCGGGTCGTGGGCGTGATGGGCGGCCACGCCCTGGAGCGCGGCTCCGAGGGCTACGCGGGCGCGGCCCGGCTCGGGCGGGCCCTGGCGCGGGCCGGGCTCACGGTCGCGACCGGCGGCGGGCCTGGTGCGATGGAGGCGGCCAACCTGGGCGCGTACGCGGCCCCGTTCGCCGACGACATGCTCGACGAGTCCCTTGAACTGCTCGCCAAGGCCCCCTCCTTCCGGCCGTCCGTCGGCGAGTGGGCCGAGGTGGCCTTCGCGGTGCGCGAGCGGTGGCCGGACGGCGGCGCGTCGGTCGGCATCCCCACCTGGTTCTACGGGCATGAGCCGCCCAGCGCGTTCGCCTCGCACATAGCGAAGTACTTCGCCAACGCCACGCGCGAGGACGGCCTGCTGGCGCGGTCGAACGCGGGGGTGGTGTTCCTGCCGGGCGCCGCCGGGACCGTACAGGAGATCTTCGACAACGCGACGCCGAACTACTACGAGTCGCGCGGCGAGCCGACGCCGATGGTGCTCGTGGACCGCGACCACTGGACGCGCCGCCTGCCGACCTGGCCGCTGCTGGAGGCGCTTGCCGAGGGCAGGCCCATGAAGGCCCGGATCGCGCTGGTGGACTCGGTGGACGAGGCTCCGGGCGCGCTCATTTCGCTGGGGGCGTCGGTGGAAGCGTCCCGGGCGGCGTCCCCGGCCGCGTCTTCGGCGGGCTGAGCAGCCGGGCCAGCGTCCGGTACGAGGCGTCCCAGCTCCACTCCTGGCGCACCCAGGCCCGCCCCTTCTCGCCCATGGCCCGGGCGGCGGGCCGGTCCTGGAGCAGCGCGATCAGCCGGTCGGCGATGGCGCGGGTGGCGCGGCCGTCGACGACATGCCCGGTATCGCCGTCCCGGACGGCGTCCGGCGCGCCGCCGGAGTCCCCGGCGAGCACCGGCAGCCCGGCGGCGGCCGCCTCCAGGAAGACGATGCCCAGGCCCTCGACCTCCAGGCCGCCCTTGCGGGTGCGGCACGGCATCGCGAAGACGTCGGCGGCGGCGTAATAGGGCGGCATCGCGCGGTGCCGCACCCCGCCCGCGAAGACCACGGCGTCCCTGACGCCGTGTACGTCGGCGAGCCGGCGCAGCCCGTACGCGTACGGGCCGTCGCCGACGAGCAGCAGAACGGCTCCGGGCACGGCCCGGCGCACCAGCGGCAGGGCCCGGATGAGCGCGTCCTGGCCCTTGCGCCGGACGAGCCGGGCGGCGCACAGGATCACCTGCCGACCGGCGAGCCGGTGGCGCTCGCGTACGATCCGCGCGTCGAGCCCGGGGCGGAAGGCGGAGGTGTCGACTCCGGGGACCAGCCGGGTCATCCGGGCCGCGGCGGCGGACCCCAGGGCGGCGGCGACGGGCGCGCGAGTGGCGG
Organism: Streptomyces sp. NPDC020845; assembly: GCF_044334165.1. Taxonomy (NCBI): domain Bacteria; kingdom Bacillati; phylum Actinomycetota; class Actinomycetes; order Kitasatosporales; family Streptomycetaceae; genus Streptomyces; species Streptomyces sp. NPDC020845. The sequence continues at coordinate 4,248 of NZ_JBIRSJ010000012.1, forward strand.
CTCCGAGGTAGGTCACGGTGTCCGCCCCGGCCCCGACGCGGCGCAGCAGCGCGCGGGTTCCCGGGGTGCGCGCCCACCACACCTCGTGGCCGTGCGTGGTGGCGACGATCCGGCGCACCCCCGCCTCGCGGCGCAGCCGCCCGGCCATCAGCCCCAGGGGCGCGGCGGCGCCGAACCACACGCTGTCGCAGCGGTGGCGGCGGGCCAGTTCCACCGCGCGGCTGGTGGCGCGCCGGGTGGGCAGCAGCGTGCGGGCCCCGTCGCGGACGACGAGGTGGGGCAGGCCGGCGTCGTACGGGGCCGCGCCCGGCTCGGACGAGGTGTAGACGACGACAGCCTCCGGTGGGAAGCGGCTGGTCATGGCCTGGACGAAGGTCTCGATACCACCCTGGCGCGGCGGAAAGTCATTGGTGATCACGAGGGTGCGCGGCATCCCGCGTGGCTGCTCGGTCATACGGCCCGAGGCTACGAACGACCCTGCCCCGCCGCGTCACACGCAGGAGGTAACTCCGGTATCACGCCGTGGTGTGACAAGGGGTCACGCCGTGGGCGGAAGACGGGGCCCGAGTATCAACCCGTACGGTGACGCGGCCCGCCGCCGCGGTACGAAGGGTGACGCCATGCGCACCTCCACGGGCGGCGGACGCGCGCCTGGGCCGACGCCCCCGCCTGCTGCGCGGCCACGGAGCTTGCGCTGTCCCGTGGCACTCATGGGTGATCGCCGTGAGTGTGCTGATGGCCGCCGCGTCGCTGATGTGGCGGCGGTCCAGGCCCGGCTGATCGCGATGGAGCGGCGGCAGGCGGCCGAGGCCGAACGGGCGGCCATCGCCCGCGAGATCCACGACCTGGTGGCCCATTCGGTGTCGATGATCGCCGTGCAGGCCGAGAGCGCGACGTACGCCGTCCCCGGGCTCACCCCGCCGGCCCGCGAGGGGTTCCAGCAGATCGCGGCGTCCGCGCGCTCCTCGATGGCGGAGCTGCGGATCAGCGGTGAGCGGGTCGCGCGCCCCGCGTCCTGGGAGCTGTCGGCCTACCGCATCGCGCAGGAGGCGCTGACCAACGCGCGGCGGCACGCCCCCGGGGCATCGAGGTGGTGGCGGAGGCCGAGGACGGCCCCCGGGGCCAGCGGCTTCCTCCTCAAGGACGCGACCTTCCCCGAACTGCTGCACGCGGTGCGGGTTACGAGCCCGCGCCCAGCACCACCACGTCGTCCGCGTCGAACGCGACGCCGACCCGCTCCCCCTCCTTCGGCGCGTCCCGCAGCGCGCACGCCGCCTCCAGGCGCGGCGCGCCCGCGGGTTGGAGGACGAGGGCCACGCGGTCGCCGCGGAAGGTGCGCGCCGCCACCGTGCAGGGCAGGCCCTTCTCGGGGGAGGTGAGCCGCACCCCAGCCGGGCGGACCAGCAGCCGGCACGGCCCGGGCGGGGTGCCGTCGGGCACGGGCACCTCGCCCCAGCGGGTGTCGGCTCTCTCGCCGTGCACGGTGGCGTCAACCAGGTTGTCGAAGCCGAGGAAGCGGGCGACGAACTCGGTGGCGGGCCGCTGCCAAACCTCCAGCGGGGTGCCGGTCTGCGCGATGCGCCCGCCGTCCATCACCACCACCCGGTCCGCGAGCGCGAACGCCTCCCCCTGGTCGTGGGTGACCGCGAGGGCCGTGGTGCCCAGTTCGCCGAAGAGCTGGCGCAGTTCGACCACCAGCCGCTCCCGCAGCCCGCGGTCGAGCTGGCCCAGCGGCTCGTCCAGCATCAGCAGCTTGGGCCGCGGGGCCAGGGCGCGGGCCAGCGCGACCCGCTGCTGCTCGCCGCCGGACAGCGAGGCGATCGCGCGGCGCTGTGCGCCCGGCAGGCCGACCAGTTCCAGCAGTTCGGCGACCCGGCGCTCCGCCTCGGCGCGCGCCACCTTGCGCATGCGCAGCCCGAAGGCGACGTTGCCGCCCACGTCCCGCTGCGGGAAGAGCTGGTGGTCCTGGAACATCAGGCCCACGCCGCGCCGGTGGGTGGGCACCCCCGTCTGGTCCCGCCCGGCCAGCCACACCCGGCCGGTGTGGGCCCGTTCCAGGCCCGCCACCACGCGCAGCAGCGTGGACTTGCCGCCGCCGCTTGGCCCCAGCACCGACACCGTCTCGTGCTCGGCGACCTCGAGGTCCACGGCATCCAGCGCCGCCCGCTCGCCGTAGCGGACCGTCACCTCGTCCAGTCGCAGCAGCGTCATCAGAACTCCCCCGAACGGTCGGTGCGGATCCGCTCCAGTACCAGCAGGGAGCCCGCGCACACCAGCATCAGAATCGTGCTCAGGGCCATGGCCTGGCCGTAGTTGAGCTGCCCGGCCCGGCCGAGGAAGCGGGCGACGGCGACCGGGAGGGTCGGGTGGTCGGGCCTGGCGATGAACACCGTCGCCCCGAACTCGCCGAGCGAGACGGCGAAGGCGAAGCCCGCCGCGACCCCGAGGGCCCGCCCGACCAGTGGCAGGTCCACCTCCCGCCAGGCCCGCAGCGGGGACGCGCCGAGCACGGCCGCCGCCTCGCGCAGCCGGTGGTCCACCGCACGCAGCACGGGCAGCATGGTCCGTACGACGAAGGGCACTCCCACCAGGGCCTGCGCGAGCGGTACGAGGATCCATGAGGCGCGCAGGTCCAGCGGCGGCTCGTCCAGGGCGATGAGAAAGCCGAAGCCGACGGTGACGGCGGAGGTGCCGAGCGGCAGCATCAGCAGCGCGTCGAAGCCCCGCACCAGTCTGCCCGCCTTCCTGGTCAAGGCGGCCGCCGCCAAGCCGCCCACGACGACCGCGAAGACGGTCGCCACGGCGGCGTAGCGCAGGGAGTTCCAAACGGCGTCCATAGGAGCGACGAAAAACGTCCCGCCGCTGTCCGCCACCGACTGGAGGGCGCGGTAGTAGTCGAGTCCGTAGCCGCCGGGGGCGTCCAGGGACCGTTCGACCAGGACCGCGAGCGGCAGCAGGATCAGCAACGCCACGACGGCGAGCACGCCCCACAACAGCGCCCATTGGGCCGCGCCCTGGGGGCGGCGCGCGGTCTGTTCGGGGGCGACCAGCTTCAGGGCGCCCTCGCGGCGCCGTACGGTCCACGCGTGCAGGGCCAGGACCGCGGCCACGGCCGCGAACTGGACCAGCGTCAGCACGGCGGCGGTCGGCAGGTCGAGCAGCTGGGCGGTCTCCCGGTAGATCGCGACCTCCAGGGTGGCGTACCGGGGGCCGCCGAGGATCTGGATGACGCCGAAGGAGGTGAAGGTGAACAGGAAGACCATCAGGGCGGCTGCCGCCACGGCGGGCGCCAGCGCCGGCAGCGTCACCCGCCGCCACGCGGCCAGGCGGCTCGCGCCGAGGACGCGCGCGGCCTCCTCCTGCCGCGGGTCGAGCTGCGCCCACAGCCCGCCGACGGTCCGTACCACCACCGCGTAGTTGAAGAAGACGTGCGCGAGGAGGATCGCCCATACGGAGGTGTCGAGCCGCACCCCCCACAGGCTGTCCAGCAGCCCGCCGTGGCCGAGCAGGGCCAGGAACGCCGAGCCCGCGACGACGGTCGGCAGGACGAAGGGGACGGTCACCACGGCGCGCAGCAGCCGCTTGCCGGGGAAGGCGAAGCGGGCGAAGACATACGCGCCGGGCAGCGCGACCGCCAGCGTCAGGACGGTGGAGGCGGCGGCCTGCCAGCCGGTGAACCACAGGATGTCAAGGACGGCCGGGTCGGTGAGCACATCGCCGATGCGGCCCAGCCGCCACTGACCGTCGACGCGCAGCCCGCGGGTGACGATGGCGGCCACCGGATAGACGAAGAACAGCGCGAAGAAGGCGGCGGGCACGGCCATCAGGGCCAGCCGCAGCGCCGCCCCGCGCAGCCGCGCGCGCCGCCGCCCGGTGCGCTCCTTCGCCTCATCCGGCGCGGTGGCAGGGCGCTTTACAGGACGAGCGAGGACCATGCCTTGACCCACTGGTCACGGTTCTTGGCGATCTTCCGGGGGTCCAGGGTGGCCGAGTCGGCGATCTTCACGCCGTACTTCGTGAACAGCTCGGGCAGCTTCGCGTCCTCGCGGGCCGGGTTGACGTACATGTTGAGCGGCACGTCCTCCTGGAAACGCTTGGTCAGCAGAAAGTCCAGCAGCGCCTTGCCGCCCTTGGAGTTCGAAGCACCCTTCAACAGTCCGGCGAATTCCACCTGCCGGAAGCAGGTTCCCGTCGCGACCCCCGTAGGGGCCTGCGCGGGCCGCGGCTTGGCGTCGACGACCTCGGCGGGCGGGCTGGAGGCGTACGAGACGACCAGCGGCCGGTCGCCCTTGGCGCCGCCGGCCGAACCGGAGAAGCGGTCGTAGTACGCCTGCTCCCAGCCGTCGACGACCTCGACGCCGTTGGCCCTGAGCTTCTTCCAGTAGCCCTGCCAGCCGTCGTCGCCGTACCGGGCGGCCGTGCCCAGCAGAAACGCGAGGCCGGGCGAGGAGGTGGCCGCGTTCTCGGTGACCAGGAGGTTCTTGTAGGCGGGCTTGGTCAGGTCGTCGAGGGTCTTCGGCGGGGCCAGCTTCTTGTCGGCGAAGTACTTGCGGTCGTAGTTGACGCAGATGTCGCCGAAGTCGACCGGGGTGACGCGGTGCTCGGCCGCGTCGAGCTGGAGGGCCGCCGGGACCTTGTCCAGGCCCTTGGCCTGGTAAGGGGTGAACAGGTCGTTGTCGAGCGCGCGGGAGAGCAGGGTGTTGTCGACCCCGAAGAAAACGTCGCCCTGGGGATGCGATTTGGAAAGTATCGCCTGGTTGACGGCCGCCCCGGCGTCGCCACCCGGCAGGACCTGCACCTTGTAGCCGGTCTGCCTGGTGAACTCCCTCAGCACGGCCTTCGACGCGGCGAACGAGTCGTGCGAGACCAGCTTCACGGTCTTGGAGCCGGAGCCTTTGGAGGAGCCGGAGTCCTCGCCGCAGGCGACGAGCGTGGTGAGGCCGAGCGAGCCGAAGAGGGCGGCGGCGACGGCATGCCGAAGACGGCTGTTCATATGAGGCTGACTCCCTACGCCGGTATGACCCGGATCAGGTCCGAGGGTCTGCGGCCGAGCCGCACTCTCAGCGCTGTTCGCGCTCCCCTGTCGGAATGTTCACTTGTACGAGATGGATGTATGCGCGAGGTGGTGCCAGGGCACCGTATCAGCCGGCCCTCAGCGCTCCGCCGCCGCCAGCTGCCCGCACGCCCCGTCGATCTCCTGCCCCCGGGTGTCCCGGACGGTCACGGGCACGCCGTGTGCCTCCAGGGCGGCCACGAACGCCTTCTCGTCCTCGGGCCTGGACGCGGTCCACTTGGAGCCGGGCGTCGGGTTGAGCGGGATCAGATTGACGTGCACCCGACGGCCCTTGAGCAGCCGCCCCAGCAGGTCGGCCCGCCATGCCTGGTCATTGATGTCCCTGATCAGGGCGTACTCGATGGAGACGCGACGGCCCGACTTCTCCGCGTACTCCCACGCGGCGTCCAGAACCTCGCGGACCTTCCAGCGGGTGTTGACCGGGACGAGGGTGTCGCGCAGCTCGTCGTCGGGCGCGTGCAGCGACACCGCGAGCCGGCATTTGAAGCCCTCGTCGGCGAACCGCAGCATCGCCGGCACCAGCCCGACGGTCGAGACGGTGATGCCGCGCTGGGACAGGCCGAGGCCGTCCGGCTCCGGGTCGGTCAGCCTGCGGATGGCGCCGACCACGCGGTTGTAGTTGGCAAGCGGCTCGCCCATGCCCATGAAGACGATGTTGGACAGCCGCGCCGGGCCACCGGGGATCTCTCCGTCCCGCAGCGCCCGCATCCCGTCGACGATCTGGTGCACGATCTCGGCGGTGGACAGATTGCGGTCCAGGCCCGCCTGGCCGGTGGCGCAGAACGGGCAGTTCATGCCGCAGCCCGCCTGGGAGCTGATGCACATGGTGACCCGGTCCGGGTAGCGCATCAGCACGGACTCCACGAGCGTGCCGTCGAACAGCCGCCACAGGGTCTTACGGGTGGTGTCGTCGTCGCAGCTGATGTGGCGCACCACGCTCATCAGGTCCGGCAGCAGCCCGGCCGCCAGCTTCTCGCGCGCGGCGGCCGGGATGTCGGTCCACTGGGCCGGGTCGTGGCTGTAGCGGGCGAAGTAGTGGCGCGATACCTGGCCGGCCCGGAAGGGCTTCTCGCCGAGGGCGGCGACGGCCTCGCGGCGCTCGGCGGGCGAGAGGTCGGCGAGATGCCGCGGGGGCTTCTTGGCTCCGCGCGGCGCGACGAATGTGAGTTCTCCGGGCTTGGGCATGGTTCAACCAGTGTCGCAGACGTGCGTACGGCCTCGTGCCACACGTGGCACGAGGCCGTAACGGCCGGGGCGTGGGGCCGGTCAGCCGCCGCCCACGAAGACCACCATCAGCAGCCAGACCACGGGCGCGGTGGGCAGCAGGGAGTCCAGCCGGTCCATGATCCCGCCGTGGCCGGGCAGCAGCTTGCCCATGTCCTTGATGCCCAGGTCACGCTTGATCATGGACTCGCCGAGGTCGCCGAGGGTCGCGCTGACCGCGACGGCGAGCCCGAGGAACAGCCCCTGCCACCATGCGCCGTCCTTGATCAGGTACTGCATGGACAGCGCGCCCGCGACCATGGCGAAGGCGATCGCGCCCAGCAGCCCCTCGCGGGTCTTGCCGGGGCTGATGCGCGGCGCGAGCTTGTGGCGGCCGAAGCGCCAGCCCACCGCGTACGCACCGGTGTCGCTGACCACGGTCAGCAGCAGAAAGACGAGCACTCGCCGCGGCCCGTCGTCGGCGGCGAGCATGAGCGCGACAAAGCTGGCCAGGAACGGCACATAGAAGGCCGCGAAGACGCCGGCCGTGACATCCCTGAGGTAGTTCTCGGGCGGCTCGGTCATCCGCCAGACGAGCACCGCCAGGGCGGTCAGCGTGACGGCCACCCACGCGCCCTCCGCACCGCGCACATAACCGGCGACCACCATGGCGACGCCGCCCACGGCGAGCGGCACCAGCGGGACGTGGATGTCCTTGCGCTCGGCCAGCCGCGAGGTCAGCTCCCACAGGCCGACGACCACCGCGACCGCTATGACGCCGATGAACACCGGCTTGTAAATGAAGAGCGAGGCGACGACCAGCGCGCCGAGGCCGACGCCCACCCCTATCGCGGCGGGCAGATTGCGGCCCGCGCTCTTCTTCTTCGCATCGCCCGTCACGTCTGCGCTCCCCGTCCGGTCTGCGCCGCCCGGCTCGCCGGGCTGAGCGGCGCTGCCGGAGGGCATGGCGTCGGGGTGGTCCGGGGGCGTCGGCGGGTGTGCCGCGGGCCGGCGCGGCCCGCGCTCCGGCTCCCGGTCGTCGCGGAACAGGGGGCCGCTCGGCCGAGCGGCCCCCCGGTCACGGTCGGCGGCATCCCAAGGGTCTCCGCCAGCGTGGGGCACGGTGGGCATGGGCCGAGTCTGCGCCGCCTCGCCCACGTCGTGCGCGGGACCCGCCGAGGGCGAGGGCACCTTGCCGCGAAGCGAGGGAGGAGGTCCCTGCTGGGCCGGTCCCCGGAGGCGGGCGCTCGGCGGAGCCCCCCAGGATGAGTCGTTCATCAGACCTCGAGGAGCTCGGCTTCCTTGTGCTTGAGCAGCTCATCCACCTGCGCGACATACTTCGCGGTGGTGTCGTCGAGCTCCTTCTCCGCACGGCGGCCCTCGTCCTCCCCGACCTCGCCGTCCTTGATGAGCTTGTCGATGGACTCCTTGGCCTTGCGGCGGACGCTGCGGATCGAGATCTTCGCGTCCTCGCCCTTGCCCTTGGCGACCTTGATGAATTCCTTGCGGCGCTGTTCCGTGAGCTCCGGGAACACCACCCGGATGATGCTGCCGTCATTGCTCGGGTTGACGCCCAGATCGGAGTCGCGGATGGCCTGCTCGATATTGCGCAGCGCGCTCTTGTCGAACGGGGTCACCACGGCCATCCGCGGTTCGGGCACCGAGAACGACGCCAGCTGGTTGATCGGCGTCATCGCTCCGTAGTAGTCGGCCACGATCTTGTTGAACATCGCCGGGTGCGCACGCCCGGTGCGGATCGCGGCGAAGTCCTCCTTGGCGACCACAACGGCCTTCTCCATCTTCTCCTCGGCCTCGAGGAGGATCTCTTCGATCACCACTTGCTCCTGGTGTTATCAGTAAGCAGAGCCTCGCCCCTGCGTGCGTCTTCTCCTGCACGGTGTCCGACCGGCAGGCCGTTGTCCATCCCCCGTATGAGCCGTCAGGCCCGGGAGCCCTGGTCGCTCACGAGCGTGCCGATCTTCTCACCCTTCACCGCACGCGCGATGTTTCCTTCGGCGAGAAGCTCGAAGACGAGGATCGGCAGTTTGTTGTCGCGGCAGAGCGTGACGGCGGTGGCATCGGCGACCTTGAGGTCCCGGGTGATCACCTCGCCGTACTCCAGGGCGTCGAACTTCACCGCGTCCGGGTTCCGCGCGGGGTCGGAGTCGTACACCCCGTCCACTCCGTTCTTACCCATGAGCAGGGCCTCGGCATGGATCTCCAGGGCCCGCTGGGCCGCGGTGGTGTCCGTCGAGAAGTACGGCATGCCCATGCCCGCGCCGAAGATGACCACGCGCCCCTTCTCCAGATGGCGCACCGCGCGCAGCGGAATGTACGGCTCCGCGACCTGGCCCATGGTGATGGCGGTCTGGACGCGGGAGTCGATGCCCTCCTTCTCCAGGAAGTCCTGGAGGGCGAGACAGTTCATGACCGTGCCCAGCATGCCCATGTAGTCCGAGCGGGCCCGGTCCATGCCGCGCTGCTGCAGCTCGGCGCCGCGGAAGAAGTTGCCGCCACCGATGACGATGGCGATCTCTGCGCCGTCCCGGACGACCGCGGCGACCTCACGGGCGATGGCGTGCACGACATCCGGGTCGACCCCGAGCCCTCCGCCTCCGGCGAATGCCTCACCGGAGAGCTTGAGCAGGAACCGACGGCGTTTGACCCTGCCCTGAGCGTTCTTCTCGTCGGCGGCCTGTCCGGCGCCCGCGCCCTGATTCATTGGAGATCTCCTCGTGCACATACGAAGAAGGCCATTGCCGGACGGGTCCTTGTTCGACCTCTGCGGCAATGGCCTCCTCGTCACATCTGCGGCCGACCGGTTGACGGTTGGCTGCCTACGACCCTATCGGGGTCGCCGGTCATTCGCTGCTCGGCTCGTGCGCCGACGCTCAGACGCCTACGCTCAGACGCCGACGCGGAAGCGCGCGAAGCCCTTGAGCGTGACACCGGCCTCGTCCAGGATCTTCTGGACGGTCTTCTTGTTGTCCTTGGCGAACGGCTGGTCCACCAGGACGTTCTCCTTGAAGAAGCCGGTGACCCGACCCTCGACGATCTTCGGCAGGGCGGCCTCGGGCTTGCCCTCCTCGCGGGCGGTGGCCTCGGCCACGCGGCGCTCGTTCTCGACGGTCTCGGCCGAGATCTCGTCACGGCTCAGGAACTTCGGCGCGAACGCGGCGATGTGCTGCGCGATGTCCTTGGCGACCGTGGCGTCTTCCTTGTCCAGCTCGACCAGCACACCGACCTGCGGCGGCAGGTCCGGCATGGTGCGGTGCATGTACGCGGCGACGTAACCGCCGGAGAGCTGCGCGAAGCGGTCCAGCACGATCTTCTCGCCGAGCGTCGCGTTGGCCTCGTCGACGTACGCCTGGACGGTCTTGCCGGGCTCGATCTCGGAGGCGAGCAGGGCCTCCAGGTCGGCCGGGGAGGTCTTGGCGACGTGGGCGGCGATGGCGTTGGCGGCGGCGATGAACTTGTCACCCTTGGCGACGAAGTCGGTCTCGCACTTCAGCTCGACCAGCACACCGGAGGAGTTGTCGTCCGCGATGAGGGAGACGACGGCGCCGTTCTCGGCGCTGCGGCCCTCGCGCTTGGCCACGCCCTTCTGGCCCTTGACGCGCAGGACCTCGACGGCCTTGTCGACGCTGCCATCGGCCTCGTCCAGCGCCTTCTTGCAGTCCATCATGCCGGCGCCGGTGAGCTCACGGAGCTTCTTGACGTCAGCGGCGGTGAAGTTCGCCATGATCTGTGAATCTCTTCTCGAAAGTCGAAAGCTCTACGGGGGAACGGCGGGGGTGGTGCCAAGGCACCGTCCCCCGCCGTCACACGTGGTCCGAGTGGTCAGGCCTGCTCGGCGTCCGCGGCCGGGGCCTCGGCGGCGGCCGGCTGCTCGGCGGCGGCCGGCTGCTCGGCGGCGGCCGGCTGCTCGGCCTCGGCGGCGGCCGGCTGCTCGGCCTCAGCGGGCTTGGCCGCCTCGGGCTCGTCGGCCTTCTTCTCGCCCTCCAGCAGGTCGCGCTCCCACTCGGCGAGCGGCTCACCGGCGGCCTTGCCGGCCTTCTCGTCACCGGTGGCGACACCGGAGCGGGCGATAAGGCCCTCGGCGACCGCGTCGGCGATCACGCGGGTGAGCAGGGTGACCGAGCGGATCGCGTCGTCGTTGCCCGGGATCTTGTAGTCGACCTCGTCCGGGTCGCAGTTGGTGTCGAGGATCGCGACGACCGGGATGCGGAGCTTGCGCGCCTCACCGACGGCGATGTGCTCCTTCTTGGTGTCGACGATCCAGACGGCGCTCGGCACCTTCTGCATCTCGCGGATACCGCCGAGGGTCTTCTCCAGCTTGGCCTTCTCGCGCGAGAGGACCAGCAGCTCCTTCTTGGTGAGGCCGGAGGCGGCCACGTCCTCGAAGTCGATCTGCTCGAGCTCCTTGAGGCGCTGCAGACGCTTGTAGACGGTCGAGAAGTTGGTGAGCATGCCGCCCAGCCAGCGCTGGTTGACATACGGCATGCCGACGCGGGTCGCCTGCTCGGCGATCGCCTCCTGGGCCTGCTTCTTCGTGCCGACGAACATGATGGAACCGCCGTGGGCGACGGTCTCCTTGACGAACTCGTAGGCGCGGTCGATGTACGACAGCGACTGGAGCAGGTCGATGATGTAGATGCCGTTGCGCTCGGTGAAGATGAAACGCTTCATCTTCGGGTTCCAGCGGCGGGTCTGGTGCCCGAAGTGGACGCCGCTCTCCAGCAGCTCCCGCATCGTGACGACGGCCATGGCCGTACTCCTTGAAGTGCTCGGTTCCGCGGCGGCCGGGCGGCTGCCGCGCCTGACGCCCCGGCGCGTCTGCCACGGGCTGGGCCCTTGCCTTGCGGAGGGCTCGTCCGAGGACCGAGGGACGCGGCCGCCGTGCTCTTCGAGCGGTATCGATGGGTGGATCGAGGCCGATCGGGGTGCCGGTGGCGGGGCGTGCGAAGTCGACCCGGTGACCCGGATCGCCACAAGAAGTGTACGGGACCCGTGCGGTGCCGGGTGACGGCGATATCCACAACCCGTGAGTAGTCCCCAGATCGTGGCCATGATCCACGCGAATCGGGCGAGTCGCGTCACCGTGTCTCCATGCGACCGCACACCGCTGCCCCGACCGTCGGCCCGGCCTCCGACCGGGCCCCGGACCGGCCTCCGCCGACCTTGCCGACGTTGCTGCTGACCCTGCTGACCTTGCCGTTCATGGTCTTACTCGGCGCGATCCCGCCGCTGTCGGCCTGGCCGGCCGCCGCGTCGGAGTCGACCATGGCGCCGGAGTCGGTCATGGCGCCCGAGTCGACCACGGCCGCGGGGGCCTCGGCCCGTGACGGGCGGGCCTGGCCGGTGGGGCCGGAGTCGGGCGCGGGCAGACCGACGGTGCTGCGGGGCTGGGAGCCGCCACCCACCCCCTGGGCGGCGGGCCACCGCGGGGTGGATCTGGCGGCCCGCACCGGCCGGCCGGTGCGGGCGGCGGCTGCGGGCCGGGTGTCCTTCACGGGCCAGGTCGCGGGCCGCGGAGTGCTCACCATCGAGCTGTCGGGCACCGGCCGCCCGCCGCTGCGCACGACATACGAGCCGGTACGGACCGTGGTGGCCAAGGGCGAGCGGGTGCGGGCCGGCCAGGTGGTGGGCGCCCTGAGCGCGGGCCCCTTCCACTGCCCGTCCGGCTGTCTGCACTGGGGCCTGCGCCGCGGGGACCGCTATCTGGACCCGCTGTCGCTGCTCACCCCCTCGATGCTGCGCCACGGCCCCTCCCGGCTGCTGCCGGTCTTCGGCGTCCCGGAGGGGCCGGACGTCCCGGAGGAAGCCGACGCCCGGCAGCGAACGGGCGCCCCGCCGGGAGCGAGCACCCGGAGCACGTCGTATACGGCCGACGGCCGTACGCCGCCTTACACCCTCGCCTCGCGCACCGCGGGGCCCTCCGACCCCGTGGGTCTGGCCTCGGCCACCGTGCTGGCGGGCGCGGCGGCCTGGGCTGGGGGGCGTCTGCGCCGGGCGCGGGCGACGGGCACCGGGCGGGCGGTCGTCAGGGGCGCACGCCGTGCAGGGCCATGGTGACGGCCGCTTCCGTGACGCCCGCGGGGTCCTCGGCGCCGAGCTCGATCCGGCGGACCGCGGCGTCCACGACGCCCTGCAGCAGCACCGCGGTCAGCCGCGGCTGCTCATGGCCGAGCTCGCCGAGGGCCTGGACGACCATGGCGATCAGCCCGCCGTGCGCGGCCCGGATCTTCTCGCGGGCGCCCGCGTCCAGCTCCCCGGCAGAGATCGCCACAACGGCGCGGTGGCGGCGGTCGCCGACCAGCGCCAGCTGCTGGCGCACATAGGCCTCGATCTTCGCCTCGGGCGAGTCGACCCGCTCCATGGCCGCCTCGACCTCGGCGGCCCAGACCGGGAAGTCCACCGCGCACAGCTCCTCGACCACGGCCGCGCGGGATCGGAAGTACTCGTAGACGGAGGACCGCGCAAGGCCCGTGCGCTCGGCGAGGGCGGGGAAGGTCAATGCCTCCGTACCACCCTCGGACAGCAGGGAGCGGGCGGCGTCCAGCAGGGCGTCGCGCTGCATCGTCCGGTGCTCGGCCACTGAGGCCGCTCGAATCCTGGGCACGCCACCACTTTACGAAAGGCCCCGTGGTGGGAGCGATACTGCCGGGACGATTCAGCGTCCGACGTCGGCCAGCTTGGCCCGCAGCTGCAGCACGGATTTGGTGTGGATCTGGCTGACCCTGCTCTCCGTGACCCCGAGGACCTGGCCGATCTCGGACAGCGTCAGCCCCTCGTAGTAGTAGAGGGTGACCACGGTCTTCTCCCGCTCGGGGAGCGTGTTGATGGCGCGGGCGAGCAGCCTGCGCAGCTCGCGGTCCTCGGCCACCTCCACGGGGTTGTCGGCGGCGGTGTCCTCCAGGGTGTCCATGAGGCTCAGCCGGTCTCCGCCCTCCCCGCCGGCGTGCAGCAGGTCTTCGAGGGCGACCACATTGGCCAGCGACAACTGGCTGAAAACCCCGTGCAGTTCATCGAGGCCGATCTCCATCTCGGCGGCCACCTCGGCCTCCGAAGGGGTGCGGCGCAGGGCCGCCTCCAGCGTGGCGTAGGCCCGCTCGACCGCCCTGGCCTTCTGGCGGACCGAGCGCGGGATCCAGTCCAGCGCCCGCAGTTCGTCGATCATCGCGCCACGGATCCGGGTGATCGCGTAGGTCTCGAACTTGATGGCCCGCTCGGGGTCGAACTTCTCGATGGCGTCGATGAGTCCGAAGACGCCCGAGGAGACGAAGTCGGCCTGCTCGACATTGGACGGCAGCCCGACGCTGACCCGCCCCGCCACATACTTCACCAGCGGCGAGTAGTGGAGGATCAGCTGCTCCCGGAGCCGACCGTCGCCCGTGGACTTGTAGGACCGCCACAGCTCGTCGAGCGATGACGGGGCGGCGGGACGCACCGCGCCGCGGGCAGGGGTCGGCGCCGCGCGGTCAGACCCGGAGATGTGCTGGGGCATTCGTCGCCTTGTGCCGTTCTGCCATGACGTGGGTGAGGAGGTGCGCTTCCGCCGGAAACCTAGTGAGCGTAGCGTGACTGAGCCATCGCGGTATGCGAAGGGAGTCGGCTCGGCGGTGTGCGGATACGGTCATCGCCTCAACCCTTTCACCCGATTGCCCCAAATCTGGGGATCGCCTCGCCGTGTGCTGTCGTTCCGGCGAACCGTCGGAGCCAACTCCCAACGGTCGCCATGTCGTTCGACAAAACCCAGGGCGAGCAGCTCATACAGCCGGCTCAACGCTTCCTCGCAGCTCGTCCCCGAGTCCCGGGCGACCTCGCGTCCATCGCTGCCGCCCTGTGCCGACAACGCTTCCAGGACGCGTGCCGTCACGGGATCGAGCAGGTCCCGCTCCACCAGTGGCCCCTGCCGCGCGGGCGCGAGCTCCCCGATGCCGCCCACCAGCTCGGCCACTTCAGCCGCGTCGGTGACCAGAACGGCCTCCCCGCGCAGCAGTTCATGAACCCCCGAGGAGAGCCCGCTGGTGACCGGGCCCGGCACGCCCATGGTGTGCCGCCCGAGCTTGAGCGCCCGGCGCGCGGTGACCAGGGACCCGCTGCGGTACTGGGCCTCGACGACGACCGTGCCGCGGGTGAGCGCGGCGATGACCCGGTTGCGCAGCACAAAACGGCTGCGGGTCGGATGCGTGCCGGGCGGTAACTCCGCCAGCACCAGGCCCTGTTCCGCGATCCGCTCGATCAACTCGGCGTGGCCCCGGGGGTAGGGGATGTCGACGCCGGAGGCGAGTACGGCGATGGTCGCCCCGTCTGCCGCCAGCGCGCCGCGGTGCGCGGCGCCGTCCACACCATGGGCCGCACCGGAGACCACCACCCAGCCCCGCTCGGCGAGCCCGGCCCCGAGCGTCGCCGCGACATGCGCGCCGTAGTCGCTACAGGCCCGGGCGCCCACCACGGCGACGGAGCGCAGCGCCCACATCCGCAGCGAGGGACGACCGCGCACCCACAGCCCGACCGGGCGGGCGTCGCCCAGGTCGTCGAGTTGACCGGGCCACTCCAGGTCGCCGGGGCATACGAACCGTCCGCCGCGGGCGGCGGCGACGGCCAGGTCCCCGGCAGGGTCCAGGCTCTCGGCCCGCAGCCGGCACCCGGCGATGCGCTCCGCGCTCGCCCCGGGCGGCGGCTCACCGGCCCCGCACAGCGCCCGCCGCAGCGCCACCGGCCCCATCTCGCGCAGCCAGCGCCCCACCGTCTCGTCCCCCGGCTCCACCAGCCGGGTGAGCGCGGCCCGCGCCAAGCGCTCCTCCTCCGCCACACCCCCGGACCCGGCCCCAGGCACCGGCCCTGTCGCAGTCCCGGCCTCTGCCCCCGGTCCCACCGCGGTCCCAGTGCCGCCCGCACCCGCGGCCTCGGCCTCGCTCCCGGCCCTGGCCGCCTCACCCCCAGCTCCAGCCCCAGCCACGCTCCGGCGGCCCGGGCCCGACACCGGCCCCCGGCCCTCCCGCGGGCCGGCCATCAGAACCCCACCGCCCCGGCCGGAACGCCACGGCTGACGCCGGTGCGCAGTTGCAGCGCCTGCGCCACGTCCTCGGCCTCCGGCCGGTCGTGGCCCGCCAGGTCCGCGACGGTCCAGGCGACCCGCAGCACGCGGTCGAGGCCGCGGGCGGTGAGCAGCCCGCGCTCCATGTCGCGCTCGGCCTCGCGCAGCGCCCCGGGGCCGGCGTACCAGCGGGTGCGCAGCTCATGGCCCGGCACCTCGCTATTGGTGCGCCAGGGGGTGTCGGCGTAGCGCGCGGCGGCGCGCTCCCGCGCCTCGCGCACCCTGGCCGCGACCACCGCGGTGCTCTCCCCGACGCCCGGGGCCCCGGTGAGCTCGGCCCGGCTGACCGCCTCGACCCGGACCCGCAGGTCCACCCGGTCCAGCAGCGGCCCGGAGAGCCGCGCCTGATAGCGGCGGACCGTCGCGGGCGAGCAGTCGCAGCCGTCGCCGATGTACGAGTGGCGCCCACAGGGGCATGGGTTGGCGGCCAGCAGAAGCAGAAAGCGCGCGGGCATGCGCACCATGCCGGCCGAGCGGGCCACCACCACATGGCCGGACTCCAGGGGCTGGCGCAGCGCGTCGAGCACCTGGGCGCTGAATTCGGGCGCCTCGTCCAAAAAGAGCACGCCTCGGTGTGCGAGCGAGACCGCGCCCGGCCTCGGCAGCCCGTTTCCCCCGCCGACCAGGGAGGCCATGGTGGCCGAGTGGTGCGGTGCGCAGTACGGCGGCGCGGCGACCAGCGGCTGGCCGGGCGGGAGGATCCCGGCCACCGAGTGGACGGCGGTCACCTCCAGGGACTCCCGCCGGGTGAGCGGGGGCAGCAGATCGGGCAGCCGCTCGGCGAGCATGGTTTTGCCCGCGCCGGGCGGGCCGGCCAGGAAGAGATGGTGGCTTCCGGCCGCGGCGACCTCCAGGGCCTTGCGCGCGGCTCGCTGACCGGCGACCTCGGCCAGGTCGGGGCGGCGGTCGGCGGCCGTCCCCGCGTGGGCCGCCACGCCGACGCCCATACCGGCGCCCGCCAAGCTCAGCCCGGCTAGCATCGGGTCGGGGCGGCCCTCCTCGGGCAGCTCCTCCTCGTCGGGCACCGGTGCGTCCGTCAACACGGCGATCAGCTGACGCAGGGTCCGCACGCCGAGCACCGAGACATCCGGCACCAGGGACGCCTCGGCCGCCGTCTGCTCCGGGACGACCACCTGCCGGTATCCGGCCCCGGCGGCAGCGAGCACCGCGGGCAGCACCCCGCGCACCGGGCGGACCCGGCCGTCCAGTCCGAGCTCGCCGATCATCATCAGGTCGGCGATGGCCCGTGGGTCGATGCGCTCGGCGGCCCCGAGCACCGCGCAGGCCACGGCCAGGTCGAAGCCGCTGCCGCCCTTGGGGACGGACGCCGGGCTGAGCCCCACCGTGAGCTTTTTCTGCGGCCAGTCGGCGCCGGAGTTCACGACGGCCGCGCGGACCCGGTCACGGCTCTCGACCAGGCTCTTGTCGGGCAGGCCGACCAGTGTGAAGGTGGCGACGCCCGGCTCCAGATCGGCCTGGACCTCCACCACCACGCCCTCGACCCCGACCAGGGCGACCGAGCAGGTGCGGGCGAACCCCATCAGGCCGCCCCCCGCACATGCTCGACCACCGGCGCGCCGCGCTCGGGCAGCACCACGCCGATCAGATCGATTCGCACCCCGCCCGGAGGCGGGCCGCCGTGCCGCTCCAGCCAGCGCTCGGCCAGCCGCCGCAGTCGGTCGGCCTTGCCGGGGGTGACGGCCGCCATCGGGTGTTCATAGCCGCCGAGGCGGCGCGTCTTGACCTCGCACACCACCAGCGCCCCGGCGTCCAGGGCGACGATGTCGATCTCTCCGTCCCGGCACCGCCAGTTCCGCTCCACGACGGTCATCCCGGCCTCGGACAGCCGACGCACCGCCAGATCCTCGCCGTAGCGTCCGAGCGCTCCTCGGGCGTTCATTCGGCACCACCTCCGTCACCGACTGTGACGGCTCGGCGCCGAATTATTGGATCTTTGTGGACAACCGACTGGTTGTGGACAACTCAGCCACTCGGAAGGTCGAGATCGCTCTTGTTCAGCTCCTCGATGTTCACGTCCTTGAATGTCAGGACGCGTACCTGCTTCACGAAGCGGGCCGGTCGATACATGTCCCAGACCCAGGCGTCGGCCATGGAGACCTCAAAGAACACCTCACCCTGCACCGAGTGCACCTGCATCTCGTAGTCATTCGTGAGATAGAAACGCCGTTCAGTCTCGATCACATATTTGAACAGACCGACGACATCGCGGTACTCCCGGTAGAGCTTCAGCTCCATCTCGGTCTCGTACTTCTCGAGGTCCTCGGCGCTCATGGCATGTTCCCCTTCAGCCGTGCGTCCCCCCATTGTGCGTCAGACGCGCTCAGTCTCCAGGATCACCGGCACAGTCGGGGGTCCCTCGTCGAGCAGCCTACGCAACAGCCCCACGAGCTGTGACGGGTACACCGGCTCTCGTACCGCCGCCAGCTCCTCGACCGTCCACCACCGCAGCCCCGTGACGCTGCGCCGCTCCAGCTCGGTATGGCCGCCGGTCCACGTCGCGGTCTGGCCCGTACGGGCCAGGTAGTACCACTCGTCCTGATGCCAGCGTCGGCCGTCGAACGGGAAGGAGCACACCCGCCGCCACACCACGGGCCCCAGCTCCACCTGTGTGATCCCGGTCTCCTCCGTCAGCTCCCGGCGCGCCGCCTGCTCGCGGCTCTCATCGCCCTCCAGCCCGCCGCCGGGGGTGAACCACCAGGTCGTCGACGGGTCCTCGGGTTCGAAGCCGTGGATCAGCAGAATCCTGTCGTGCGGGTCGAGCAGGACCACCCGGGCGACCTTCCGCAGGTCTTCGCCCCGGCCCTCCGCGCCTGTCCCCTCAGACACCGGTCGCCGCCTTCGTCGTCTTCCCGCGCCGCTCCTCGCCCCGCTTGCCGCCGCGCCCGATCCGGCGCGCCAGCGGCCCGTACGCCGCGCCGCCCAGGATGAGCACCGCGCCGACCACGGCGGAGATCAGGATGAGTCGCAGCGGCCCCGGCTGTGAGACGCCACCAGACAGCGCCTTGAAGGCTTCCGGCCGGTCCAGCATCCCCAGGTCCGGCGGCCAGGCCGTGGCGTCCACCCGGCCGCTCACCGCGCTGCGCGGGACGGCTCCGTCCGCGCCGTCGGTCAGATGCACACGGGAGTCCAGGGAGTCGTTGCGGTGGTCGCCCAGCAGGAACAGCTTCCCCTTGGGCACCCTCGCCGAGAAGACGGTGGGCGAGGCCGACCCCTTGGTGTGCAGATACGGTTCATCGAGGGGCTTGCCGTTCAGCGTCAGCCGCCCCTGCTTGTCACAGCACGCGACCGTGTCCCCGCCGACACCGACGACCCGCTTCACCATCGGCAGATCGCCCCAGACCGAGTCCTTGAAGACGACCACGTCGCCACGGCGCACCTCGTCGCCGTCTATTCGCTCCGCCAGCACGCGGTCGCCCCGGCCGATGGTCGGCGACATCGAATCGGTCGGGACGGTGTACGGCTTGTAGAGCACCGCGCCCCAGACGAACGACCCCAGGAAGAGCACACAGCCGACGGCGACCGCCGCTCCGGACAGGACGCTCCCAAGCCCCCTGCCGCCCCCTCCGACCTGCCGGGCTCCGCTCATTCCAGTGCTCCTGCCTCACGTAGCAGAGGTCGATCCCCATCGCACCCCAGGTCGTCAGCACCCTACCCGGCGGTACGGACCTCAGGCAGCGTCCCGCGCGCCTTGCGGACGAGCCTGCGGCGGCGCCACAGAACGATCGGGACCGCGCCCGCGAACCCGAGCGCCGAGGGGGCCATGGAGGCCGCCGCGCTCAGCCCCGGCTGGTCGAAGGTGCCGGGGACGGAGAGGGTCGACCAGCGGTCGATCGGCCACGCGACCACGATGGCCCGCCCGACGACCTTGTCCACCGAGACCGTGCCATTGTCCAGATTCTGGTGGTAGCGCGAGTCCAGCGAGTCCTGGCGGTGGTCGCCCATCACCCAGATCCGGCCCTTGGGCACCTTGATCGGGCCGAACGGCTTGTCGTCGCAGGGCGTGTTCCCGGGGAAGATGTAGTCACGCTCGTTCAGCGCCTTGCCGTTGACCTTGACCGGTCCGCCCTTCTGGCACTCGACCGTGTCCCCGCCGACCGCGATGACCCGCTTGATCAGGTCCTTCTCCTCCGCGGACGGCATCAGGCCGATAAAGCTGAGCACTCGCTGAACGCCCTTGGCGAGCGGGCCCGAGTCGGACTGCTGGGTCTCGCCCAGCCAGCCGCCCGGATCGTGGAAGACGACGACCTCGCCGCGCTCCGGCTCGGCGCCGAACCACGGGGTCAGCTTGTCCACCAGCACCCGGTCGCCGCGCTGCAGCGTGTTCTGCATGGAGTCGGAGGGGATGGAGAACGCCTGCACCAGGAACGTCTTGATCAGCAGGGCGAGCAGCAGCGCGATGCCGACGAGGATCGGCAGCTCTCTCCAGAACGAGCGCGTCTTCTTGGCGTCGTCCTTGGCACCGTCCTCATCCTTGGCGCTGTTCTCCCCGTCCTTGTCCTCGCCGTCCCTGTCCTCGCCAGGCCCGTCCCCCGCCCGGTCCTCGGCACCAGGAGTATCCGAGGGATCCGGGGAACCCGAGGAGCCGGCGGAGGCCGAGAAGCCCGGCTTGCCGAGGGAGACGGGAGACTCAGCGGAGCCTGGAACGTCAGCGGAGCCGGGAGCGGCCGGTGAACCGCCCTGGGAGGCGGCCGCGGCGTCCGTCGCACCGGAGCCCCCCGGCGCCTCGAACGTCTCGGGGGCCCCGCCCATAGGCGCATCGGCCGGGCGCGCCCCGTTCACCGGTGGCTCTTCGCTCCCCCCCGGTTGCCTCTCGGGCTCTTCGTGACCGGATCGAGCGCCGACCGCCAAATCCCCCACATTCACTCCTCACGCCGCGCTGCCGCCCACGCCACGAACGGCGCAGGCCCACCACTCCCATAACGAGCGGGAGTTCCGCAGGGGTCGGGAGCTGGACCAACCCTTGCTGGTCCGAGGACAGCCTATGCGGCGAGCCGCGTGCCTGCGTCGCCCCGCTCGGCGCGTCCTTCACTGAGGCATATGTCTCAGGTTCTTCCAGGCTCTGCCAGTGGCCGAAGGGCCACGCGATCACGATGGCCCGGCCGACGACCAGGTCGTCCGAGACGGTTCCCTGGTCAGGCTCGTCCAGATGGACCCGCGAGTCCGCCGAATTGGCCCGGTGATCGCCCATCACAAAGATCCGCCCCTGAGGGACAGTCACCTTGAACCGGCGCTCCGAGGGCACATTACCCGGGTGCAGATACGGCTCGTTCAGCGGCGTGCCGTTGACCGTCACCCGGCCGTCTTTGTCACAGCAGGCGACCGTGTCGCCGCCGACCCCGACCACCCGCTTGATCAGATCCTGCTCGTTCGAGGACGGAAGCAGTCCGATCCAGGTCAGGAACTGTTTGGCCTGCTTGATGACGACCGGATCTTCCTTGGGCGGCTTCCGCTCGTCCTCGAGCCAGCCTCCGGGGTCCTTGAACACCACCACATCCCCGCGCGACGGCTTCGAGCCGAACCATGGTGTGAGTTTGTCCACCAGCACCCGGTCGCCGATCCTGATCGTCTGCTCCATCGAGCCCGACGGGATCACAAACGCCTGGACCAGAAAGGTCTTGAGCACCAGGGCGATCACCAGCGCCACGCCGATCAGGATCGGGATCTCCTTCATGGCCGAACGGCGCCGCCTGCGCTTGATACGGCGCTGGACCTTGCGCCGCTCCGCGCGCCCGCCCAGACGCGGCCCCGTACGCGGCGCGTCCGCGCTGTGCACGGGGCCCGAGCCGGGGATGTAGCCAGGAGTGCCGGGGCCCGAGCCCGTGTGGTCCGAGCCCAGACGGCCGGAGCCCAGGCGGCCGGAGCCGGGGCGACGGGTCCCGTGCCGGGACCGTCCGCGGTTACCCATGTGCGCCGCCCGGGGCCGGGTCCGGTACCTGTCCGAAGGCCCCCGGGCGGTGTACTCCGCTCCAGCGGCCGACCGGCCAGCCGATCCAGTCGGCGCGTCCGATCACCTTGTCGACCGGGACCGTGCCTCCGCCCGGCTCGCCGAGGTGGTCCCGTGAGTCCCTGGAATCACTGCGGTGGTCCCCCATGACCCACAGCCTTCCCTCGGGCACCACGATGTCGAACGGGACCTGTGACGGGGCATCCCCCGGAAACAGGTAGTCCTCGTCCACCGGCTTCCCGTTCACCTCGATCCTCCCCCGCTTGTCGCAGCACCTGACCCGGTCACCACCCACACCCACGACACGCTTGATGTAGTCGGTCTCGGCCGGTTCGGCCAGCCCGACCGCCGCGGCCGCGCCACGCAGCAGCGCCACCACCGGATTCTGGGACG
The DNA here is from genome assembly GCF_044334165.1 of Streptomyces sp. NPDC020845. Taxonomy (NCBI): domain Bacteria; kingdom Bacillati; phylum Actinomycetota; class Actinomycetes; order Kitasatosporales; family Streptomycetaceae; genus Streptomyces; species Streptomyces sp. NPDC020845. The sequence goes on from NZ_JBIRSJ010000012.1 coordinate 25,986, forward strand.
GCTCCTTCTGGACGAAGGACCCGGTTCCGTCGAACACGATGACGTCACCGCGGCGCGGCGTATCACCGAAACGGTACGCCAGCTTGTTCACCAGGACCCGGTCTCCGGGCCGAAACGTGTTCTCCATCGATCCGCTGGGGATCAGAAAGGGCTGTACGACGAAGGCGCTCAGCAGAAGGACGAAGACGGCGCAGACCGCCGCGAGCACACCGGCCCGCCGCCAGGGCCCGCCCCCGATCAGCCGGCCGAGCCCCCGCCGCGTACGCGAAGAGCGCGATCGCTCCTCCTGTCCCTCGGGGGAACGGGAGGAGCGATCGCGCTCTGAGAGCTGGGCGTCGGTCTCCATCAGGCCAGAGCCTATCCGGCCCGCCTGTGCCGTCCGGCAGTAGCTCAGTTGTCGCGCAAAACTCAGTTGTCGCGCTTTTCCTTGATCTTCGCGGCCTTACCGCGGAGGTCGCGCAGGTAGTACAGCTTGGCGCGGCGGACGTCACCGCGGGTGACGACCTCGATCTTCTCGACGATCGGGGTGTGCACCGGGAAGGTGCGCTCGACGCCGACGCTGAAGCTCACCTTGCGGACGGTGAAGCTCTCGCGCACACCAGAGCCCTGGCGGCGGATGACGACGCCCTTGAACTGCTGGACACGGGAGCGGTTGCCCTCGATGACGCGGACGTGGACGTTGACCGTGTCGCCGGGGCGGAAGGTCGGGATGTCGCTGCGCAGCGACGCGGCGTCGACAGTGTCGAGCACATGAGACATGATCGTCTGCTTTCCTCGCTGATGCCACAGGTCATCAGCGGCATATCGGTGATGATGGGGAGTGCCGTCTGGTCGGGCGGGCGTCGATCCCCCTGTGGCAGGGGCGCACACCGGACGTACAGCAGCGGCCTATTCTTCCACGACCGGACCGGACCGCCCAAATCGGGGCCCTTGATCGTGTTCGCTCGCCTCCGGAAGCTCCTCCCAGCCCAGTTCCGCCAGGAGCTTCCGGTCGTACTTGTCCAGCGCCGCCGGGTCGCAGCGCTCTATGAGGTCCGGCCGGTTGCGGCTGGTACGGCGGAACGCCTCGTCCCTGCGCCAGCGCGCGATCTTGCCGTGGTGGCCGCTGAGCAGCACCTCCGGGATGCCCCGGTCGCGCCACTTCGGCGGCTTGGTGTAGACGGGCCCCTCCAGCAGATCGGCCATCGCGCCGGGGGCGAAGGAGTCGTCGCGGTGCGACTCCGCGTTGCCCAGCACGCCGGGCAGCAGCCGGGCCACGGCCTCCGTGATCACCAGGACCGCGGCCTCCCCGCCGGCCAGCACATAGTCGCCGATGGAGATCTCGTACACATCCAGGCGCTCGGCGTACTCGTCGATCACCCGGCGGTCGATGCCCTCGTAGCGGGCGGGGGCGAAGACCAGCCAGGGGCGCTCGGCCAGTTCGACGGCGAGGGCCTGGGTGAACGGGCGGCCGCTCGGGGTGGGCACGACCAGCGCGGGCAGCGGCGGCGTCCCGTCCCCGCCGGCCCCCGGCACACCGGGCTCCGTACCACCGGTCCCCGACGCGATGATCTCGTCCAGCGCCTCGCCCCACGGCTCGGGCTTCATGACCATGCCGGGCCCGCCGCCGTACGGGGTGTCGTCGACGGTGTTGTGCCGGTCGTGCGTCCAGGTCCGCAGATCGTGGACGCGTACGTCCAGCTGTCCGCGGGCGCGCGCCTTGCCGACCAGCGAGACGTTCAGCGGCTCCAGATACTCCGGAAAGATCGTGACGACGTCGAGCCGCATCATGCGCCCCCGCGCTCGGCGCCGCCCTCGCCGCGAGCGACCTCGGCCTGGGTCTCGTCGAGCAGACCGGGCGGCGGGTCGATGACGGCGCGCTGCGCCTCGAGGTCGATCTCCGGCACCACCTCGGAGACGAAGGGGACCATCACCTCGCTGCCGTCGGACCGCCGGACGATCAGCAGGTCCTGGTACGGCAGATGGGAGATCTCCGAGATCCGGCCGACCTCGGTGCCGTCGACGGTGACCACGTCCAGGTCGATCAGCTGATGGTCGTAGTACTCATCGGGGTCCTCGGGCGTGTCCTCGGGGTCGACCTCCGCGATGAGCAGGGTGCCGCGCAGCGCCTCGGCGGCCGTACGGTCCGCGAACCCCGCGAAGCGCAGCAGCAGCCGGCCGCTGTGCACCCGGCCGGTCTCGATGGTCAGCGGCCCGGCCGAGGCGGGCTCGGTGGCCAGGACGGCACCCGGGGCGAGCCGCAGCTCCGGCTCGTCGGTGCGCACCTCGACGGTGACTTCGCCCTTGATGCCGTGGGCGCGGCCGATCCGCGCCACAACCAACTGCACTGTTCCCTGTTCCCTTCACGCACACGGGCCGGGGACGGCCCAAAGCCCTCCCCGGCCCGTGCCGGTGCTCTTCTTGACGCTGCTCAGCGAACCTGGTCCACGTCGACGAGGTCGACGCGGACGCCACGGCCGCCGATGGCGCCCACGACGGTGCGCAGGGCGCGGGCGGTGCGGCCGTTACGACCGATCACCTTGCCGAGGTCGTCGGGGTGCACCCGCACCTCGAGCACGCGCCCGCGCCGCAGGTTGCGCGAGGCGACCTGCACGTCGTCGGGGTTGTCGACGATGCCCTTCACCAGGTGCTCGAGGGCCTCCTCGAGCATCCTCAGGCCTCGGTCGACTCGGCCGCCGCGTCAGCGGCCGCCTCGTCCGACTTCTTCTCGGACTTCTTCGCCTTCGGGGTGATGGCCTCACCCTTCGCCTCGCCACCGGTGTCCTTGGCGGCGGCCTCGAACAGGGCGCGCTTGTCGGCCTTCGGCTCGGCGACGAGCATCGGGGCCGGGGCGGGCAGGCCCTTGAACTTCTGCCAGTCGCCGGTGACCTTCAGGATGGCGAGCACCGGCTCGGTCGGCTGCGCGCCGACACCCAGCCAGTACTGCGCACGCTCCGAGTCCACCTCAATGCGCGAGGGGTTCTGCACCGGGTGGTACAGACCGATCTCCTCGATGGCCCGGCCGTCACGGCGGGTACGGGAGTCGGCGACGACGATGCGGTAGTGAGGCGAACGGATCTTGCCCAGACGCTTCAGCTTGATCTTGACTGCCACGGGAGTGGTGTCTCCTGGTCTTGACGTGATTGAGCACTGCGAAGTGCCGCGTGGGGTTGCGGTACCCGAGTGCCCGATGGACGCGTCAGCCGGAGGAGAGAGGGGTCCCGGTCGGCTGTCGAGTACAGCTGACCATTGTGCCACACCGTGACAGGTCAGCCGACCGCGGCCACCGGCTCCGGGATACGGAACGGCTTCCCGCATCCCCCGCACATGATCGGCGCCTGCGCCAGCACCGACGGGACGACGCGGACATTGCGCCCGCAGTCGCACACCGCCTTCACCCGGACCCCGCCACCCGACGAACCATGCCGGGCGGCCGGTCCGCGGAAGGTGCGGGCGGTGTCGGCGGCGGTCGCGACGGTGTGCGCCTTGAGGGCGCGCTGGAGTCGGTCGATGGTGGTCCGATAGCGCCTTCTCGCCTCGGGGCTGAGCGTGACCAGCGAGAAGCCGCTGCTGGGGTGCGGCTCATCGGGGTGGTCCAGGCCCAACTCCTCGGCGATGGCCAGGAAGCGGCGGTTGTGGTAACGGCCGGCGCGCGAGGTGTCACGGACACCGCGCGCCGCGGCGATGCCGTGGACTGCCTCGTGCAGCAGCCGTTCGAAGGAGAGCTCGGCGCCACATGCGGACGACGACTCTCCGATCAGCGATTCGGGCGCGGCGAGATCCGGCAGCTCGGGGTGGTGCCGTTGAATATCGGCCCACGCCTGCGCCAGCTCTGCGGCGAGTACAGGTGGTGTCGTGCTCACGTCGTGATAACGAGCGGGGAGTGCCCGGTGTTCCGATTCCGGGGCATCACAAATAATTTGCACGTACCAGTCAGTTCAGCGCTGATGCGCCCCGAGGAGGGCGGGTGCGCCAATGTGTGGATGAGCCACCCACCGCGCACCAAGGCGGTACGTAACGCCCGCCCCGCACCGCCCCCGGATTTCCGCTCAGCCTTCCGCTCGGTTTTCCGCTCAGCGGAAGCGCGCTTCCCCGCTCAGCGGGGGCGCGCTTCAGCCTCTGCCTCAGTAAGCGCGCGCGACAAAGGCGACGTTACCGGGCGCGTCATCGGCGTCCGGCACCGACCCGTCCTCGGCCACCAGACAGCGCACGGACACGGCCTGCTCGGCGAGCGCCGCCTCGCCCTCCGGGCCGAGGTCCGCCCAGGGGATCCGCGCCCAGCCGCCGGCCGCCGCGGCCTCGGCGGCCTCCTCCACGGTCCGCACATCCGTGGTACGGGCCTCGCGCCGCTCCCGCGCCTGGCGCAGCAGCAGCGCCTGGTCCTCCTCCAGGACCTTCGGCAGCAGATCGGGAAGCGCGTCCAGCCGCACCGGCTCCTTGCCGCCCGGGATCCGCCGCGCCACCATCGCGGTGCCGCCCTCCAAGTCGCGCGGGCCGACCTCGATCCGCACCGGAACGCCCTTGAGCTCCCAGTCCACCGCGCGGCGGCCGAAGGGGGTGTCGGTCCGGTCGTCGACCTGGACCCGCACCCCGGCCGCCGCCAGCCGGTCGCCGATCTCGCGGACCTTGGCCAGCACCGCCTCATCGCCCTTGATGGCCAGCACAACGGCCTGCACGGGAGCCAGCCGCGGCGGAATCCGCAGCCCGCTGTCGTCGCCGTGCATCATCACGAGCGCGCCCACCATGCGGGTGGTGCTGCCCCAGGAGGTCTGCCAGACCAGCTCCTGCTTGCCCTCCTTGGACAGGAACTGGGTGTTGAACGCGCGGGCGAAGTTCTGGCCCAGCTCATGGCTGGTGCCCAGCTGCAGCGCCTTGCCGTCGCCCATCATCCCCTCCAGCGTGAGGGTGTTGATGGCGCCCGCGAACCGCTCCTTGGCGGTCTTGCGGCCCAGCACGACGTCCATGGCCAGCACGTTCTCCATGAAGTCGGCGTAGACGTGCCGGTGGATACGGGAGGCGAAGTCGCGGGCCTCCTCGTACGTGGCGTGGGCGGTGTGGCCCTCCTGCCACAGGAACTCGGACGTACGCAGGAACAGCCGCGGCCGCAGCTCCCAACGCACCACATTGGCCCACTGGTTGATCAGCAGCGGCAGATCGCGGTAGCTCTGCACCCACTTCGCGAAGTACTCGTTGATGATCGTCTCGGATGTGGGCCGGACGACCACGGGCTCCTCGAGCTTCTTGCCGCCGCCGTGCGTGACGATGGCGAGCTCGGGGGCGAACCCCTCGACGTGCTCCGCCTCCTTCGTCAGATACGACTGCGGGATGAACAGCGGGAAGTACGCGTTCTGGACGCCCTCGGCCTTGATGCGGGCGTCCATGTCCTGCTGCATCCGCTCCCAGAGCCCGTAGCCGTACGGTCGGATGACCATGGTGCCGCGCACCGGACCGTTGTCGGCCAGTTCGGCCTTGTTGATCAGATCCTGGTACCAGCGCGGAAAATCCTCCGCCTGGGGGGTGAGAACGGGAGCCTTCGCCATGGCGCCGATCGTACGGCGACGGTCCGCCGAACCGTGAATTCATTTGGCCAGGGCAACAAGAGGGCAACGGGGCGGCAGCCGGACCGAGCCCCCGGACACAGTCGGGAACAGGGGGCGCACAACGGGGGCATACAAGCATGGCCGCGAAAGCTCTGGACGCGCGGACGGATGCGCAGTTCCCTGGCCTACGGGGGTGGAACGCGCGGCGCACAACGGTGGCAACAGGCTCTTCGGCTCACGGCACTGCTCTCGTCGGATTGGGGCGCATTCCATGACATCTACGCTCATACGGCGGCACCTTTCCCCGTACCCCTCCTCCCCCTCCGCACCGGGCGCCGCGATATCCCGCGCCCGTGCCCGCGACTGGGCGGAGATCCAGGAACGGATGATGGTGCCGCTGTACGAGGCCGTGTACGAGCGCCTGGAGGTCGGCGCCGGGACTCGGCTGCTGGGCCTGGGCTGCGGCTCGGGCCTGGCCCTTCTCATGGCGGTGGCGCGCGGCGCCACCGTGTGCGGGGTGGACCCGGACGAGGAGCGCCTGGGGCTCGCCTGCGAGCGGCTGCTCGCGGGCCCCGGAGCGCGGCCGGGCGGCGCGCGCCCTGGCGTACCGGGGGGCGTCGCGCGCCTCGCCCGCCTGGCGGACGGCGGCCTGGGGAGCGCCCTGACGGCGACGGGGGCCGGGGTGGGGACAGCGGCGCGGGCCGGATCCGGATTCACCGTGGTCACGGCCTTCGATCCACTGTCGGCGCCCGGGTCCGGAAGCGCTCTGCCGGAGCGGATTGCCTCGGCCGCCGCCCTCGCCGAGCCCGGCAGCCCGGTCGTCCTGGCCGGATGGGGCCCGCCCGAGCGGTGCGCCACCTCCACGGTGCTGCGCGTGGCCGACCCGACAGCCGACCCGACGTTCCCCCAGCTACCGCTGGGAGGTGCCCCCTCCCCGCGCTGGCAGCCGTGCGGCAGGGACGACCTGGAGGACCTGGCCCAGCGGGCCGGGCTGCGGCTCGACGGCTCGGGCCGGGTGGCCTGCCCCTTCGGGTACGCGGACATGGACAGCGCGGTGCGCGGGCTGCTGTCGACCGGGCTGTTCGACGCGGCGGAACGCACCACCGACGCCACACAGGTGCGCAAGGAGATCACCGAAGCCCTCCATCCGTACCGGCGCCAGGACGGCACGGTGTGGATGGAGAACGTGATGCGCTATCTGATCGCGCGGACGTAAAGGCACCCAGGCGTAAAGGCGCCCAGGCGTAAAGGCACCGCGGTGTAAAGGCGCGCAGGGGTGAGGGCCCGCGGGCGGCTCGGCCCGCCCGGCCCTCGCGCCTCGCCCGCTCAGCCCATGAACTTCTTGAACTCGTCGGGCAGTTCGAAGTCCTGCCCGCCCTGGCCGGCGGGCAGACCGAACGCACCGCCCGGCTGCCCCGCCTGCTCACGACGGGCCGCGGCGGCCTGCTCCTCGGCCTTGCGCTTCATCGGGTTGCCGCTGCGCTGCTTCCCCTTGGCCTTCTTCTGCGGCTTGCCCTTGCGCTTGGCGGCGCCGCCGCCCATGCCCGGGATGCCCGGCATACCGGGCATCCCGCCCTGCGCCATCTTCGACATCATCTTGCGCGCCTCGAAGAACCGCTCCACCAGGTTCTTGACCGCGCTGACCTCGACACCCGAGCCGCGCGCGATACGGGCGCGGCGCGAGCCGTTGATGATGGTCGGGTCCTGGCGCTCGCCGGGCGTCATCGACTTGATGATCGCGGCGGTGCGGTCCACGTCCCGCTCGTCGAGGTTGTTGATCTGGTCCTTGATCTGGCCCATGCCCGGCAGCATGCCGAGCAGCTTGGAGATGGAGCCCATCTTGCGGACCTGCTCCATCTGCGCCAGGAAGTCGTCGAGCGTGAACTCCTTGGGGCCCTTCGCCAGCTTGGCCGCCATCTTCTCGGCCTCTTGCTGGCTGAAGGTCTGCTCGGCCTTCTCGATCAGGCTGAGCATGTCGCCCATGCCCAGGATGCGGGACGCCATGCGGTCCGGGTGGAACGCGTCGAAGTCGTCCAGCTTCTCGCCGTTGGAGGCGAACATGATCTGGCGGCCGGTGACATGCGCGATGGACAGCGCGGCACCGCCGCGCGCGTCGCCGTCGAGCTTGGAGAGCACCACGCCGTCGAAGCCGACGCCGTCGCGGAACGCCTCGGCGGTGTTCACCGCGTCCTGGCCGATCATCGAGTCGACGACGAAAAGGACCTCGTCCGGGCGGACCGCGTCGCGGATGTCCGCGGCCTGCTGCATCAGCTCCTGATCGATGCCAAGGCGGCCGGCGGTGTCGACGATCACCACGTCGTGCTGCTTGGTCTTGGCGAACTCGATCGAGTCCTGGGCCACCTTCACCGGGTCGCCCACGCCGTTGCCCGGCTCCGGGGCGAAGACCGCGACACCGGCCCGCTCGGCGACCACCGAGAGCTGGTTGACGGCGTTGGGACGCTGCAGGTCACACGCGACCAGCAGCGGCGCGTGGCCCTGCCCCTTCAGCCAGCGGCCGAGCTTTCCGGCGAGCGTCGTCTTACCGGCACCCTGCAGACCCGCGAGCATGATCACGGTCGGCGGCTGCTTGGCGAAGCGGAGGCGGCGGGTCTCGCCGCCGAGGATGCCGATCAGCTCCTCGTTGACGATCTTGATGACCTGCTGGGCGGGGTTCAGCGCCTGGGAGACCTCGGCCCCCGTCGCCCGCTCCTTGATCTGCTTGATGAAGGCCCGGACGACGGGAAGCGCGACGTCCGCTTCGAGCAGGGCGATACGGATTTCACGCGCCGTGGCGTCGATGTCCGCCTCAGAGAGGCGGCCCTTGCCCCGGAGGTTCTTGAAAGTCGCTGCGAGGCGGTCGGAGAGGGTATCGAACACGGTGGTCGCGAATCCTTCGGTCGGATGTCGGGTCGGCGGTCGGCCTCCAAGGGTATCCGCCCGCCGCCCGAACGGTCTGCCCCCTGGTGCCGCGCCCCGGTGGAGCCGCACCCGCCGGGGCGCTACGCGCTCAGCGTCCGCTCGACCTCCTTGGCCACCTCCGCCGCGCGCATGGGCTGCAGCGGGGCGCCTGAGGCGTCCGTGACGTAGAAGGCGTCCACCGCGTTGGCGCCGAGCGTGCTGACGTGGGCGCTGCGCACCGTGACCCCCGCGTCCTCCAGCGCGCGGCCGATGCGGTGCAGCAGCCCGGGGGCGTCCTGGGCGCGCACCTCGATCACCGTGGCGAGCTGGGAGCTTCCGGGCGCGACGGTGACCCGCGGAGGCGGGGCGTGCACACCGCGGCGGCGGGGGTATTTGCGGTACGCGGCCTCACGCTCCGTGAGCCTGGCCACTATGTCGAGCGACCCGTCCAGGGCCCGCAGCAGATCCTTGCGCAGCCGCGCGGCCTGCGGCAGCGAGCCGTACTCGGCGGCCACCCGCCAGCTCAGCAGCAGTACGCCGGGCCCCGGCTCGGAGGCCGGCCGGCGGGAGTCCGGCGTACCCGCCGCCAGCAGCACACCGTCCCGTTCGCCGGACAGCTCCCCGGTCAGTTCTCCAGTCAGCTCCCCGGTCAGTTCTCCGGGCAGCTCGACGGCGCGCAGGTCCGCCGCCCGTACGGTAAGCCGGTGCAGCGCCAGCACGCCGGCCGCCGCCGGCAGCACGCCGGGCTGCTCGGGGACGGCGATCAGCAGCTCCACGCCGATGGGCTCCGTACCGGACTCGGCGCCCGGCCCCGCGCCCGCCGCGCCGTCCGGAGCGCCGGCGGCCGCGCCGCCCGCTCGGATCCCCGCCGCCTCGCCCGGCGGCAGCGCCTCCGAGCGCGCGCGCAGGGCGAGCACGGGGCCGCCGGTGCGCCAGGCCTCGATGGCGAGCCTCTCCTGTTCGGCGGTGGTCTTTTGTGGCGCGGAGGAGTCCGCCGCCGGCTCGCCGGCCAGGACCGCCGAGACCCGCTTGACCAGGTCGGCCACGAGCGAGCCGCGCCAGGCGCTCCAGGCGGCGGGGCCGGTGGCGAGGGCGTCGGCCTCGGTGAGGGCGTGCAGCAGCTCCAGGGTGGCCGTGGAGCCGACGGCCTCGGCGACCGAGCGCACGGTGGCGGGGTCGTCCAGGTCGCGGCGGGTGGCGGTCTCGACGAGCAGCAGGTGGTGGCGGACGAGCGTGGCGAGGACGGCGACGTCGGCGCGGTCGAAGCCGATCCGGGACGCCACGTCCCGGGCGATGGTCTCGCCCGCCACCGAGTGGTCGCCGGGCCAGCCCTTGCCGATGTCGTGCAGCAGCGCGGCGACCAGCAGCAGGTCGGGGCGGCCGACGCGGCGGCTGAGCGCGCTGGCCCGCACGGCGGTCTCGACGAGGTGGCGATCGACGGTCCAGCGGTGCACGGCGTTCCGCTGGGGGCGGCAGCGCACCCGCTCCCAGTCGGGCAGCAGCCGGGTGATCAGCCCCTCGGCCTCCAGGGCCTCCCAGACCGCGACGGTGGACTCGCCCGCGCCGAGCAGCGTGACCAGCTGCTCCCTGGCCTCGGGCGGCCACGGTACGGGCAGGGGCTGTGCGGCGGCGGCCAGGCGCCGTACGGCGTGCAGCGACAGCGGCAGACCGGCCTGGGCGGCGGCCGCCGCGGCCCGCAGCGGCAGGACCGGGTCGCGCTCGGGGCGCGCGGTGCGTGCCAGCACCGCCTCGCCGTCCTGCTCGACGACGCCCTCGGCGAGCGGGCTGCGCTCCCCCATCGCGTCAGCGCCGCCGCCCCCGGAGCCGCGTCCGCGGCCGCCGAGGAGGCCGCGCAGCCGCGGCCGGGTCGACCGGGCGCGCAGCACCCGCTCGACCTCGCGCCAGGTCACATCGCTCGCGTACGAAATGGTCCGGGCCGACTCGTACACCTGGCGCAGCAGGGTGTCGGCGTCCAGCAGGCCGAGCTCGGCCGCGACCTGGTCCTGCTCCTGGAGGGCGAGCCGGTCGGTGGCCCGGCCGGTGGTCAGGTGCAGCGCGTCCCGTACGTCCAGCAGCAGCCGGCGCGCCTCGGCAAGGCCCTCGCGCGGCGCGTCGGCGAGCCAGGAGGCGGCGATGGCCCGCAGCGCCGTCGCGTCGCGCAGCCCGCCGCGCGCCTCCTTGAGGTCCGGTTCCAGCAGGAACTGCAGCTCGCCGTGGCGCCCGGCGCGCTCCTGGCCCAGTTCGCGCAGCTCGGGCAGGCGCTTGGGGGCCCGGGCCCGCCAGTCGGCGAGCACCGCCGTGCGCAGCCCCGCGCTGAGCGCGGCGTCGCCCGCGATATGGCGCGCGTCCAGCAGGCCGAGGTGGGCCTTCAGGTCCTCGCCCGCGGTCTTACGGGCCTGGTCGGGGGTGCGTACGGAGTGGTCAAGGGCCAGCCCCATGTCCCACACCGGGTACCAGACGTGGTCGGCGAGGGTGGCGATGGCGGAGGCGTCCGCCGAGCCGTCGTGGAGCAGCAGCACGTCCAGGTCGCTGCGCGGGGACAGTTCGCCGCGTCCGTATCCGCCGACCGCCACGAGGGCGACGCCCTGGGTGATACCGGCCTTCTCCGCCCCGCCGGTAAGCAGCGCGGCCAGCCATTGGTCGGTGAGCTCGGCGAGGGCGGTACGGCGCGGCGGCCCGGACCGCGACTCCTCTTGCAGGAGTCGCAGCCGGGCCGCCGCGTAGCCACCGGGCGCCGAGTCGGCCATCTTCTCTGTCTTCGCCTCGACGCTGTCCGTCAACTCGGCTCCTTGATCACAGGGAAGGACGTCCGGGCGGTGGGGTTCCACGACACGTCGGAAGAACGTCAGAGCGCGTCCGGGCCGCGCTCGCCGGTCCGTACCCGCACCGCGGTGTCGACGGGGACGCTCCACACCTTGCCGTCCCCGATCTTGCCGGTGCGGGCCGACTTGACCACGACCTCGATGAGGTCGTCGGCGTCGTCGTCCTCGACCAGCACCTCGATGCGGACCTTGGGCACCAGGTCGACGGTGTACTCGGCGCCCCGGTAGACCTCGGTGTGGCCGCGCTGGCGGCCGTAGCCGCTGGCCTCGGTGACGGTCAGGCCGTGCACTCCGAAGGCCTGCAGGGCTTCCTTGATCTCGTCCAGCCGGTGCGGCTTGACGACCGCGGTGATGAGCTTCACGCGTCCACCTTCTTGTTCTGCGGCGCGCCCGCGCCGGTCTCGTCCTGGATGGAGGACACCGTAGAACGCCCCACGTGCGCGCCTCCGACGGCACTGAAGTCGTAGGCCGTCTCGGCGTGGTAGGCCTGGTCGAGGCCGCCGACCTCTTCGTCCTCGGTGGCCCGGAAGCCGATGGTGACGTCGATCGCCTTGGCGAGGATCCAGGAGACGACGAACGAATAGATCAGGACGGTGAAGGCGCCGAGCGCCTGCTTGCCCAGCTGGTCCAGGCCGCCGACGCCGTCGGTGGCGAGCAGGCCGACCAGGAGGGTGCCCAGGATGCCGCCGACCAGGTGCACGCCGACCACGTCGAGCGAGTCGTCGTAGCCCAGCTTGTACTTCAGGCTGACCGCCCAGGAGCAGACGACGCCGGCGACGAGGCCGATGATGATCGCGCCCCAGGCGTTGACGGCCGCGCCGGAGGGGGTGATGGCGACGAGGCCCGCGACGGCGCCGGAGGCCGCGCCCAGCGTGGTGAAGGCGCCGTGCCGGATGCGCTCGTAGGCGAGCCAGCCGAGCATCGCGACGCCGGTGGCGATCTGGGTGTTGAACGCCATGTTGGCGGCGGTGCCGTTGGCGGCGAGCGCGGAACCGGCGTTGAAGCCGAACCAGCCGAACCACAGCAGACCGGAGCCCAGCATCACCAGGGGCAGGTTGTGCGGCCGCATCGGGTCCTTCTTGAAGCCGATGCGCTTGCCGAGGACGAGGGCACAGGCGAGACCGGCCGCGCCCGCGTTGATGTGGACCGCCGTGCCGCCCGCGAAGTCGATGACTTCCTTCTTGAACAGCCAGCCGTCGGCCTGCCAGACCCAGTGCGCGACCGGGAAGTAGACGACGGTGACCCACAGGGTGATGAACACCATCCAGCCGGCGAACTTGACCCGGTCGGCGACCGCACCGCTGATCAGCGCGGGGGTGATGACCGCGAACATCAGCTGGAAGAAGGCGAAGGCCAAAACCGGGATCCCGTCGGGCTTGGTGCCCCACAGCGAGTCGGGGTCGATGCCCTTGAAGCCGATGTGGTCCAGGTTGCCCAGCAGCCCGCCGCCGACGTCGTCACCGAAGGTGAGGGAGTAGCCGAACAGCACCCACAGGAGGCTGACGATGCCGAGCGCGATGAAGGACATCATCAGCATGTTCAGGGCGCTCTTCACCCGGACCATGCCGCCGTAGAAGAAGGCCAGGCCGGGGGTCATCAGCATCACGAGCGCGGCGCTGATCAATACGAATGCGGTATTTGCGCCATTCAATGTGGACGTCTCCTCGAAATGACGGCCCGTGCGGGCAGAACTCAGGTGGGCCGGTTTTCGCCACGAGGTTGGCGCAGCGCCGTTTCAGTCGATGCCGCTCGATGTTTCGCGGCAGTGACGAAGAGCGCGGGCGTGTTACGCGCTGATGAACTGGTGCTGGACGGCCGGAAGGCCTTGTTATCGTCTCGCAACCATGGACGGGGGGCTCAGACAGCCCGGACGGACTCCGCCGTGTCCGAGGAGTCGGGCAGATGGTCGGCGAGCCGCTCGCCGAGCTGGACCACCTCCGGGACGCTCCCGAAGTCGCGGATCGCGGTGTCCACGGTCTTGCGCAGCCGGTTGCTGACCCGCTCGGAGCGCACCCGCCGGGCGAGCGGCAGGGCCTTCTCGGCGACCGCCGCGCACTGCTCGGGCTCCTTCTGGAGGAGGTGGACGGTGGCCAGCCCGATCAGGTTGAGCGCATACGAACGCTGGTGCCCGCCCTCCTCGGCCGTCTCCTGGCCGAAGAGGGCGACGGCGCGGCGCATCACGGGGTCGGCCAGCTTGGCGTAGGTGGGGCTGCGGCCCGCGACATAGGCAAGGTCGCGGTACGAGTGCGCGTTCTCCGCGTTGAGCTCGGCCTCGGAGAAGAAGCCGATCCAGTCCGGGTCCCCGTCGCCCCCGGCGGATTCGGCGAAGCTGTCCTCGGCCATCTTCACGGCGCGGTGGCATTTGCTGGGCTGGCCCATATTGGCGTACGCCCGGGCCTCCATCGCATACAGCATGGCCTGGGTCCGCGGCGTCGCGCTCTCCCGGCTGCCGTACTGGGCCAGATGGATCAGCTCCAGCGCGTCCTCGGGCCGCCCCACATGGATCATCTGGCGGCTCATGCTGGAGAGGATGTACGAGCCCAGCGGCCGGTCCCCGGACTCCTTGGCCGCGTGCAGGGCGAGGACGAAGTACTTCTGCGCGGTCGGCTGGAGCCCGATGTCGTAGCTCATCCACCCGGCGAGCTCGGCCAGCTCACCCGCGACCTTGAACAGCCGCTTGGAGACGGACTCGGGGTGCGACTCCTGCAGCAGGTCCGTCACCTCGTGGAGCTGGCCGACCACCGCCTTGCGACGCAGCCCGCCGCCGCACTGGGCGTCCCACTTCCGGAACATCACGATGGTCGACTCGAGCAGTTCGAGCTCGGGCTCGGAGAGCCGGGAGATCCGCCGGGAGCGGCCCGCGTCCGGCTGGGTCCGGCCGTCGGACCGGGCCGAGGGCGAGGGGACCAGCCAGCGCTGCATCGGCTCGATGAGGGCCGGGCCCGCCGACAGGGCGAGCGAGGTGCCGAGGAAGCCCCGGCGGGCGAGCATCAGGTCGCTGCGGGAGAATTCGCCGATCAGCGCGACCGTCTCAGGACCGGCCCAGGGCAGGTCCACTCCGGATACGGACGGTGACCGATGGGCGGTGCGCAGCCCCAGATCCTCGATGCCGACCACACAGCCGAAGCGCTCGGAGAACAGCTCGGAGAGAATCTGCGGAATCGGCTCGCGCGGCTGCTCGCCGTCGAGCCAGCGGCGCACCCGCGAGGTGTCGGTGCTGATGTGGTGGGCGCCCAACTGGCGTGCTCTGCGGTTGACTTGACGCGCGAGCTCGCCCTTGGACCAGCCGCTGCGCACAAACCACGAACCCAACTGCGCGTTGGGACGCTTGTCAGCACTGCCGCCGTTGTCGCCCACTGGAACGCCCCCATCCCACGATTCCGCTCGCACCGCGACCAGAATGCCGTCTGTCACGGTCAGTTGTCCCCGCGATCCGCCGCATCAACCGCGGGAGGAGGGGGGTCATGCACTGAAAGTAATCTTACGATCACGCCTCCGGCGAGGAAGTTCGCTAAAACGCCACCATTCGCCACCCCTTCGAATGAACGCCACTGGCGATTCACACGATTCACTTGACACCGGGCGACCGGAAAACAGGTGGAGGGGTGCGCACGAGGGCGCGCGCCCAGTGTCTCACCACCCCTTTCACCACGCTGCACCACGCTGCACCACTCGGCATCACCGCACCGACAGCCGCCGCACCACTTCCGGCTACGGAGCGCGAGCGGGCGGCATCACTGCGTCATTCGGCTCGTAACCATCGGCAGGGCGACCCGTTGGAGGGGGCATGGGCTTCACGATCGGCGGCATCCGGGACATGCGGCCAGGCTCGCGGCGGCGCGACCGTACATCCGAGTGCACGACGGTGGCGGAGTACACCGGCCTGTGGGGGTGGGATGTGGTGCCGGGCGCCCGGGCCACCCGTGGCGCGGGCGGCAGCAGAAACGAATGTTCATGTGGCGAGGCCGACTGCGCCGCCCCCGGCGCCCACCCCCTCGCCTTCGCCTCCGCCGTCCCCGCGGGCGCCACCCTCGACGATGCGGCGGCGGCCTGGGAGCAGGTCCCGGGGGCCGCGGTGCTGCTGCCCGTGGGCAAGTCGTTCGACGTCCTGGAGGTCGCCGAACAGGCGGGCCGGCTCGCCCTGGTCCGGCTGGAGCGCATGGGGCTGCCGCTCGGCCCGGCGACCGCCACACCGCACGGGCGCGCCCAGTTCTTCGTCGCCCCGGGCGCCGCCGAGCAGCTGCCGCAGCTGCTCTACCGCATGGGCTGGGACGACGCCGACCTGGACCTGCGCTGTCTGGGGCCCGGCGACCACATCACCGCCCCGCCCAGCGACCTCGGCGGGCTCGGCCCGGTCCGCTGGCTGCGCCCGCCCGCGCTCGACACCGCGGGCAACCCGCCCCATGCGCGGCTGCTGCTGGGCACGCTGGCGTACGCGGCCCACCGCGCGGTCGGCTGAACCGGATACCGGATACGCGCCCCGGATACGCGCCCCGGAGAAACGCTTCGGGCGCCCGAGAGGTCCCGGGCGCCCGGAGGGGAGAGGGCGGAGTGGATCAAGGGAATCGGCCAGTCAGTCGCCGATCAGCGCGTCGACGAAGGCCTCCGGCTCGAACGGCGCGAGATCGTCCGCGCCCTCGCCCAGGCCCACCAGCTTGACCGGTACGCCCAGCTCGCGCTGGACCGCGATCACGATGCCGCCCTTGGCGGTGCCGTCCAGCTTGGTGAGCACGATGCCGGTGATGTCCACGACCTCGGCGAAGACCCGCGCCTGCACCAGGCCGTTCTGTCCGGTGGTGGCGTCGAGCACCAGCAGCACCTCGTCCACCGCGCCGTGCTTCTCGACGACCCGCTTGACCTTGCCCAGCTCGTCCATCAGGCCGGTCTTGGTGTGCAGCCGTCCCGCGGTGTCGACGAGTACGACGTCCGCGCCCTCGGTGATGCCCTCCTTGACCGCGTCGAAGGCGACCGACGCCGGGTCGCCGCCCTCGGGGCCCCGGACGGTGCGGGCGCCGACCCGCTCGCCCCAGGTCTGCAGCTGCTCGGCGGCCGCCGCGCGGAAGGTGTCGGCAGCGCCGAGGACCACCGACTTGCCGTCGGCGACCAGCACCCGCGCGAGCTTGCCGGTGGTGGTGGTCTTACCGGTGCCGTTGACCCCGACGACCATGACGACGCCCGGCTTCTCCTCGCCGTTCGTGCCCACGCCGCTCTCGGTGTGCACGGCGCGGTCGGCCTCGGTGCCGATCAGCTGGAGCAGTTCCGCGCGCAGCAGGCCGCGCAGCTCCTCGGGGGTACGGGTGCCCAGCACTCTGACCCGCTCGCGCAGCCGCTCCACCAGCTCCTGCGTCGGCGCGACGCCGACGTCGGCGGTCAGCAGGGTGTCCTCGATCTCCTCCCAGGTCTCGTCGTCGAGGTGTTCCCGCGACAGCAGGGTGAGCAGCCCCTTGCCCAGTGTGGTCTGGGAGCGGGAGAGCCGGGCCCGCAGCCGCACCAGCCGGCCGGCGGCCGGCTCGGGCACCTCGATCGCGGGCGCCTCCGGCTGCGCGGGCACGGCGGGCGCGGGGGGCGCCTCGGTGACCGACAGGTCCACCTCTTCGATGGTTCTGCGCGGTTCCTCGAGCGTGGTTTCCGCCTCCTCGCCGACCTGCGGCTCGGCGGGCGGCGCGGTGACGGACGGACTGCTCGGCGGGGCCGGGGGCAGCCGCTTCTTCTTGCGGCTGCCGATCACGAGCCCGCTGACCGCGGCGAGCGCGATCAGAGCGATGACTACAGCAAGGATGACTTGTTCCATAACGCACCCAGTATCAGCCAACGGGCTGCGGGGAGTCATTCACCTCCCAGCCCGGCCTCACGGGCCCGGACGATCGCCTGGGCGCGATCGCGGACCTGCAGCTTGGCGAAAATGGACCCCACGTGGTTACGCACGGTCTTGTCCGTGACCACCAGCCGCTGGGCGATCTGGCGATAGCCGAGCCCGCCGGCGAGCAGTTCCAGGACCTCGCGCTCACGGGCGGTGAGGGTGGGGAACGCCTCCTTGGCCGAGGCGGTGCCGAAGGAGCCGAGCAGGGTGCCGAGACGCTCGGCCATGCGCGGGCTGAAGACCGCGCCGCCGCGCGCCACGGTGTGCAGGGCGCGCAGGATCTCGTCCCGGCCCGCGCCCTTGAGCAGGTAGCCGCGGGCGCCGGCGCGCATGGCCGCCAGCAGGCTGTCGTCGTCCTCGGACATGGTCATGACGACCACTCGGGCCTCGGGGCGGGCGCACAGGATCCGCCGGATGGCCTCCGTACCGGATCTGCCGGGCAGCCCGAGGTCCATGACCACCAGATCGGGCTCGGTGCGGTCGGCCTCGGTGACCGCTTCCTCAGCGGACGCTGCCTGCCCGACCACGGTGAACGCGTCGTCCAGGTTGACCGCGGCCGCCAGTCCCTCACGGAAGAGCGGATGGTCGTCCACGAGCAGTACGCGCCACTGCGGTGCTCCCGCCGCCGCTGTCACCGGCCCGGCCCCTCTTCTCCACGCTCTCCGCCGTGCTGCCGACCGTGTTCCCGGCCTCCTTCGCGGCGCTGCTCTTCCGGTGTGAGGGAGACCGCCGCCTCGTGCACGGCGTTCTCCTCGGACGGCTCGGCCTCCCCCGGCCCTGCGAGCGGCAGGATCGCGTGCACCACCGTGCCCGTCGCGGATCCCGTCACCGAGCAGGAGCCGCCGATCTCCTCGGCGCGCTCCGCCACGGAAGCCAGCCCGACGCCGGGCACGGCGCCCCGCCGCAGCCCGCTCCCGTCGTCAATGACCTTGACCTCGAGCGTGTCCGGGCCCGCGGTGAGCTCGATCCGGACCTGCCGGGCCCGTGCGTGCCGCACCGCGTTGGTCAGCGACTCGGCGGAGATCCGGTACGCGGCCGTCTCCACACCGGGCGACAGCGGGGGCAACGCGGTGGGGTGGGTGGCCACGGTCACCCGGGGCCCGGCGCCGCCCAGCCGCCGCCCCAGGTCCCGTACCGCCTTGGCCAGGCCTCGCTCGGCCAGGGCGGCGGGGGCAAGCCCCGAGGTGATCCGCCGCACCTCGACCAGGGCCTCGGCGAGGGTTTCGGCGGCCTCGCGCAGCTGGTGGCGGGCCGGATGCCCGGGCGGGCAGGTGGTCTGCGCGATGTCCAGGCGCAGCCGTACGGCGGCGAGCTGCGGGCCGAGGCCGTCGTGGATCTCGCGCCGCAGCCGGCGGCGCTCCTGCTCGCGGGCGAGCACCAGCCGCTCCCGGGCGGCCTGGGCCTCCTCGGCCAGGCGCAGGGCGGCGAGCGCCGGGGCCGCCTGGTCGGCGAGCAGGGAGAGCAGTCCGCTGTCCCGTTCGGCGGGGGTGCCGAAGCCGTCCCGGGCGACTTCGAGGCGGCCGACCGTACGGCCGTGATGGCGCAGCACGAACGCCTGGACCGGCCCGGTGAGCGGCGCCCCGGCCGCGGCCAGCCGCCGGGGTCCGGACCGGGTGTCGACGCTCACGGCGGCGCCCGAGACGCCGAGGTCCTCGACGGCGCTGCGGCAGATCTGCTGGGGCACCTCGCCTGGGTGGGGCGCCTGCTGGAGGCGTACGGCCAGGGCGCTGGCGGCCTCGTGGGGGCGGGCGCGCGGCCCGTAGAAGGCGCGCTCGACGCGCAGGGTCAGCCAGCGGGCGGTCGGCCGCAGCGCCCAGCCGAGCAGCAGGGAGCAGCCGACGGCGGTGCTGATCGCCCCGCCGCGCAGGGAGGGCAGTCCGGCCTGGACGGCAACGACCGCGCAGACCACGACGGCGGCGAGGGAGGTGAGGACGAAGGCGCGGGCGAGGCGGTGGCTGGTCACGCGGTCCAGGCGCCATATGCCGGTGCGGGCGACGCCCAGGCAGATCGCGGCCGCCCATACGGCGCTGCCGACGGTGCGCGCCACGATGGTGGGCATGCCCTCGGCCCATTCGGACAGCAGCAGGAAAACGCAGGCTGGGTAGGCGGCCGCAAGCAGGGCCCAGTTGCGCCGCTCGGCGCTGCGGGCGACGGCGGCGCGGCAGCACAGCGAGCCCGTCACCACGGCGGCCACGGCGCGCAGCACCCACTCCTCCGCCTTCGCGTAGTGCTCGAGGTGGCCGAAGGCCCACTGGCCGAAGTCGGTGGTGAAGAAGGGGTTGGTCGCCGAGCCGACCATCGGCTCGCTCACCAGCCAGAGGGCGGCGTAGCCCAGCCAGTACGCGGAGGCGCCGACGCTCATCGCCCACCACTGCCACCGCCGCTGCGAGCCGCGCGGGAACAGCCACAGCGGCAGCAGCAGGACGGTCAGCGGGCGGCAGGCGATCCCGGCGGCCGAGATCAGCAGCTGGACCACGGCGCCCGCCGAGCCCAGATCGGCCAGTCCCAGCAGGTCGGCGGCTGCCGAGGGCAGCAGCCACAGCGCCCCGGCGACCAGCAGGACGCTGCCGTAGCGGCGGGCGGAGCGCTCGGCCAGCAGGAGCACCCCGACGCCGAGGACCGGGATGCCCACGGCTACGCGGGTGAGCACGGCGGTGCCGCGCGGCTGCGGATAGGACAGGGCCAGCCATTGGTCGTTCACCCGCAGCAGTCCGGCCAGCCAGCCGGCGAAGACCACCACGAACAGGGCGGAGACTCCGCCGGCGGCCTGCACGGCGCGGTCCTTGGGCTGGACCGCGCGCCTCATCCCATTCCAGAGCCCTGGGTCGGGGCAGGGGCCGAGGCCGGGCTCGCGGCCGGAGCCGGGGCCGAGGCCAGGTCGGCGGTATGGCTCCTGCCCGTGCCCTTGACCCACAGCGTGATGTAGTTGTCGCTGTGGCCCGGCCGGCATTTGTACTCGCTCCACTTGTGGGCGTCCACCCCGTTCCGGCCCGCCTTGCGGCAGGCGCTGGTGGTGTCGAAGTGCCCGGCCTGCCGCCATGCCGCTGCCGGGGCCGCGGCGGCGGACGCCGCCGGGGCGGCCCCCACGACGGCGCCGGTGAGCAGGGCGAGCGCGGTCAGGACGCGGGTCCGGCGGGTCCGGGATGGGGTCATCTGGCAACCTCCTTGGTTCTCCGGTCCGAGCACTACCCGCGGTGGGGCGGGTGAAGTGTGTGCGGGCCCGGGCCCACCCGAACCGGTGACGGACCCGCACCCGCGTTCCGGCCCGCTGTGTCAGCCGGGCTCACCTGTTCCGTTGGGCTCACCTGTTCCGTTGGGCTCACCTGTTCCGTTGAGCCCACCTGTTCCGTTGGGCTCACCTGTTCCGTTGGGCCCACCTGTTCCGTTGGGCTCACCTGTTCCGTTGGGCTCACTCGTCACCACACCAGCAGCAGGATGGCGACGGCGATGGCCTCGGCCTCGATATAGGGGACGCCGAAGCGCATCAGGGTGAGCATGATCGGCTTGGCCGACCAGATCTCGAGGGTTTCCAGGAAGTAGCCGAGCCGGTGGGCGTAGCGGCGGACCATGGCGGTCTCGCGCGGCCCGAGCCGGATGAGCAGTTTGGCCAGCAGGTCGCCGCCGTGGTGCAGGGCGACGGTCAGCAGCCGCTGCCGGATGAGCTGCGCGTCGGCCGGGGCGGCGCCTGCCGTGCCGAAGAGCGCCGTCTTGGCCGCTTCGAGCTCCGTGGTGTCGCCGGCGGCGTGCCGCACCCGGATGACCAGGTCGTCGATGTCGGGTCCGGTGATGGCCGGTTCCCCCGTCGTGATCGTCACGCGCCCCTCCTTTTTATGTCCGCACGGCGGCTATATGTCGGCACGGCGGCGGGAAGTCGAGGCCCGGGGCACCGGGCCTGCCCCTACCGTCAGCCGCCCTGTGTCCCAGGCGCATGAGTCATCCGCCCCGCCCCTGCCCGGAGCGTCGCTACGCGGCTCCGCCGCGCGGGGGCGCCCGCCGCAGACCTCCGGGCCTCCACTCTCTGTTTATTTGACGGACCGTCAGATAACGTGCCCCTCTCACCCGCCCACCGCTCAGGGGGCCGGAACCGCTACCCCTGCGGGACAGAAGAGGACAGAAGGGGGACCTCCGCCATGCCCGTCACGGTCGTACGGCTCAACCTGGTCGATCCCGACGCCACACCCGAATCCCTGTCCCGGCGCTACCGGACGGCCGTCGAGATGGCCGCCTTCGCCGATGAGCAGGGCATCGACACCGTTCAGACCGAGGAGCACCACGGCGCCGCGAACGGCTGGCTTCCCTCCCCGCTGACCTTCGCGGGCGCCGTACTGGGCGCCACCCGGCGGATCGCGGTCACCGTCTCCGCGCTGATCGTCCCGCTCTACGACCCGCTGCGGCTGGCCGAGGACATCGCCGTACTCGACCTGGTGAGCGGCGGGCGCCTGGTCGCGGTGGCGGGCATCGGCTACCGGCCCGAGGAGTACGCGGGGCTCGGCAGAGAGTGGAAGCGGCGCGGCGCGCTCCAGGACGAGGCGCTGGAGACCCTGCTCGCGGCCTGGACCGGCGAGCCCTTCGAGTACCGGGGCCGTACGGTGCGGGTCACCCCGCGCCCGTACACCCGGCCGCATCCGACGCTGCTGGTCGGCGGCAGCTCCAAGGCCGCCGCGCGCCGGGCCGCGCGGCTGGGGCTGCCGTTCTTCCCCAGCGCCCATCTGCCGGAGCTGGAGGCGTACTACCACGCCCGCCGGGCGGAGTACGGGACGCCGGGCTGGTGCGTGATGCCCACCGCGCGGACATCCCTGCTGCATGTGGCCGAGGACCCGGAGCGGGCCTGGGCGGAGTTCGGCCCGCATCTGCTGCACGAGGCGCGGATGTACGGCTCCTGGCAGTCGGGCGGGGCTGTGCACTCGGCCGTCCGCTCCCACGCCGAGGACGTGGCGGCGCTGCGCGGCGAGGGCGTGTACCGCATCGTCACGCCCGAGGAGTGCGTGGCGCTGGCCAAGGAGGGCGGGGAGACGGCGAGTCTGGTGCTGCATCCGCTGTGCGGCGGGATGCCCGTGGAGGAGGGCTGGCGCTCGCTGCGGCTGTTCGCGGAACGCGTTCTGCCCCGCCTCAAGGAGTGAGGCGGGGCAGAACCCTTGAAAGGTGAGGAGGGGGCTGGCGGGGGGGGTTAGCCCATCTCCTCCAACGCCTTGCCCTTGGTCTCCGGCACCCACTTGAGGATGAAGGGGATCGAGAGCGCGGCGAAGACGGTGTACATGATGTACGTCGCCGACAGGTTCCAGTCGGACAGGCTCGGGAAGCTGGCGGTGATGGCCCAGTTGGCGATCCACTGCGCGGAGGCGGCGACGCCCAGCGCGGCGGCGCGGATCTTGTTCGGGAACATCTCGCCGAGCAGCACCCAGACCACCACGCCCCAGGAGAGGGCGAAGAAGAGGACGAAGGCGTGGGCCGCGATCAGGGCCAGGACGCCCTGGGCGTGCGGAAGCTTGCCGTCGACCAGGTGTGCCGAGAAGGCCCAGGCCACCAGGCCGAGCGAGACCGCCATACCGGCCGAGCCGATCAGCGCGAGCGGCTTACGGCCGATCTTGTCGACGAAGACCATCGCGATGACGGTGCCGATGATGTTGATGATCGACGTGGTGAACGAGTAGAAGAACGAACCGCTCGGGTCGACGCCGACGGACTGCCACAGCGTCGAGGAGTAGTAGAACGCCACGTTGATGCCGACGAGCTGCTGGAAGACCGAGAGACCGATACCGATCCAGACCACCGGCAGCAGCCCGAACCGGCCGCCGAGCAGGTCCTTGAAGGTGGACTTGTGCTCACTGCGCATGGCCTGCTCGATCTCGGCGACGCGCGCGTCGAGGTGGCTGCCGTCACCCTCGACCTGGGCCAGGACCTCCTTGGCGCGGTCGGCCTTGCCGACGGAGATCAGGAAGCGGGGCGACTCGGGGATGGCGAAGGACAGCAGTCCGTACACCACGGCCGGGACGACCATCACGCCGAGCATCCACTGCCAGGCCTCGATGCCGCCGATCTTGCCGCGCTGGTCGCCGTCGGCGAGGTGGAGGATGCCCCAGTTGACGAGCTGGGACAGGGCGATGCCGACGACGATCGCGGCCTGCTGGAAGGAGGCCAGACGGCCCCGGTACGCGGGCGGGGCGACCTCGGCTATGTAGGCCGGGCCGATCACGGAGGCCATGCCGATGCCGATACCGCCGAGCACCCGCCATACGGCCAGGTCCCACAGGTCGAAGGGCAGGGCCGAGCCGACGGCGCTGACGGTGAAGAGCACGGCGGCGATCTGCATGACGCGGATCCGGCCGATGCGGTCGGCGACCCGGCCGGCGATGGCGGCGCCGATGGCCGAGCCGATCAGGGCGATGGCCACGACCTGGGCGAGCGCGGCGGAGCCGATGTCGTAGCGGCCACGGATGGCCTCGACCGCTCCGTTGATCACCGAGCTGTCGTAGCCGAAGAGAAAGCCGCCCATCGCGGCGGCGGCGGTGATGAAGATGACACGGCCAAGGGGGGCCGGCCGGGCCTGGCGGCCCGCGGACCCCGGTGCCTGCACGGTGGTGGTCAACGTGAACTCCTGTGGCCGTCCGGCAGCGCTGCCGGACGTGGGGGGCCTTCCAGAGGGGGCTCGGCCGACCGGTCGGCCACCACTTGAAGGTAAAAGCGACGTTGCAGAGACTATGCCTTCAAGTTTCGAAGTCAATGGGATGTGACGCAGTAGTCATCACAGGTGAATTGGGGGCTCACGGACGCACTTGATCGAATGACTTCAAGTGTTGAAGTGCTTACCGCAGCCTCTGGCTGATGACCTTCGAGACCCCGTCGCCCTGCATGGAGACCCCGTACAGCGCGTCGGCGACCTCCATCGTCCGCTTCTGGTGGGTGATCACGATCAGCTGGGAGCTCTCCTGCAGCTCCTCCATGATCCGGATCAGCCGCTGCAGATTGGTGTCGTCCAGCGCCGCCTCGACCTCGTCCATGACGTAGAACGGGCTCGGCCGCGCCTTGAAGATCGACACCAGCAGCGCCACGGCGGTCAGCGACCGCTCCCCGCCGGACAGCAGCGACAGCCGCTTGACCTTCTTGCCCGGCGGCCTGGCCTCCACGTCCACGCCCGTGGTCAGCATGTTCTCCGGGTCGGTGAGCAGCAACCGGCCCTCGCCGCCCGGGAACAGCCGTGAGAAGACGCCCTCGAACTCGCGCGCCGTGTCCCGGTATGCCTCCGTGAACACCTGCTCGACGCGCTCGTCCACCTCCTTGACCACCTGCAGCAGATCCGCCCGCGTCTTCTTCAGGTCCTCCAGCTGCTCACTCAGGAACTGATGCCGCTCCTCCAGCGCCGCGAACTCCTCGAGCGCCAGCGGGTTGACCTTGCCCAGCTGCTGGTACGCGCGCTCGGCGGCCCTCAGCCGCTTCTCCTGCTGCGCCCTGACGTAACGCACCGGCTGGTTGCGCGGATGCTCCGGGTCCTCGGGCAGCACCTCGCCCTCGGCGGGCGGGGACGGCGGCACCAGCTGGTCCGGGCCGTACTCGGCGATCAGCCCGGCCGGCTCGACGCCCAGCTCCTCCAGCGCCTTCGTCTCCAGCTGCTCGATCCGCAGCCGCTTCTCGGCGCCCAGCACCTCGCCCCGGTGCACCGAGTCGGTCAGCTTGTCCAGCTCGCCCTTCAGCTCACGCCCATGGTTGCGCTCGGCGACCAGTTCGCGCTCCCGCT
Source organism: Streptomyces sp. NPDC020845 (assembly GCF_044334165.1). NCBI lineage: Bacteria > Bacillati > Actinomycetota > Actinomycetes > Kitasatosporales > Streptomycetaceae > Streptomyces > Streptomyces sp. NPDC020845. Next base: position 50,817 of record NZ_JBIRSJ010000012.1, read on the forward strand.
CCGCCTTCGCCCGCTCGGCCGCGTCCCGCTCCTGCTCGGCCCGCACCAGCGAGACCTCCACATGCGCCAGCAGCTGCCGGGCGCCCGAGGCCACCGCCGAGGCCACGGTCGCCTCATGCCGCAGCCGCGCCCGGCGCTGCTCCGCGCGCGCCCGCGCCTCGCGCTCGGCGCGCGCGCCCCGATCGAGCGCGTCCGCCCGCCCCGCGAGCCCCTTGACCCTCTCCTCATGCGTACGGACCTGGAGCCGCGCCTCCATCTCGGTCTGCCGGGCGTTCGCCCCATCGGCCGCCAGCCGATCCCGTACGGAGGTGTCCGGCTCCTCAGCCCCTCCTTCACCAAAGGTGGCTTCCTCCTCCGCCACGATCAGCCGCTCGGCCAGCTCCTCGGCCTCCTCCATCGCCCTGGCCAGCGCCTCCTCCGCCTTGGCCGCGGCCGCGGTCATCCGCTCGGCCTCGCCCGCCGCGGCCCGCGCCTGCCCGGCCAGCCGCCCCAGCGACTGGGCGACCTGCGACTTCTCCCGATCGGCCGCGCTACGCCGGGCCGCCAGCTCCTCGACCCGCGCCGCGCACTCGGCCCGCCGCTCCGCCGCCGCCCGCTGCCCGTCGGTCAGCTCCTCGCACCGTACGGCGAGCTCCTTCAGCTCCGCCGCCGCCTCGTCGACCGAGGCCTGCACCTCCAGCAGACTCGGCGCCCCCGCGGAGCCGCCCTGGGCGAAGTGCGCCCCGAGCAGATCGCCCTCGGCGGTCACCGCCGTCAACTCCGGCCGCCGCTCGACCAGTTCCTCGGCGTCCTCCAGCGTCCCGACCACCACGACGCCCCGCAGCAGCCACCGCACGGCCGACAACAGCCCCCCGGGCCCACTCACGAGCTCCGCCGCACGCGGCGCCCCAAGGTCATCGTCCGGCCCGGCTGTATCGGCCGCCGACGCCGCCCGGCCCCCGTCGGGCCCGTACGCCGTCCCGTCCCCGGGCTCCCCGGGTCTGGCGCCCGGAACCGTGATGCCCGCGTCGGCGGAAGCCCCACCGCCCGCCGGGGAGTCGGCCGCCCGGACGGCCGCCGCCGCGCCGGGCTCGGGCGCGGGCGGTGGACCCGAGGGGCCTGGGCCGACGAACGAGTCACCGCCGACCGCCGCGGTGGCGTCCGCACGCGCCCCCTGGCCGTCCGTGCCGCCTTCGGCGGGGTGCGGCAGGCGTACGGAGCCGAGCCGGCCGACCGTCGGGCCGTTGGGCGCGTCCGGCGCCGCAGCCCCGGGCGCGGACGAGGCGCCCGGGACACCCGGACCGTCCGGACCGGCTGCGACACCTGGACGCTCCGGAACGCCCGCGACGCCCGGACCGGCCGCGACACCCGGACCGCCCAGCGCGCCGGCCCCGGCCGCCGCGCCGTCCGTCGGGTGCTCGCCGGGGCCGCCGTGGCCCGGTCCCGAGCCGTTCGTCCCGACCGGTCCGCCGGCCGCCGGCACCGCGGCCCGGGCGTGCCCGGCCAGTGCGGCCGCCGCCGGGGCGCCGAGGAGGAGCGCCGCGCGGCCCGCGTCCTGTTTACGGAGGAGGCGGATGGCCTCCGCCGCGGTCCGGGGGTCCTCGACGGCGATCGCGTCGGCCGCGGCGCCGAGGGCGGCGGCCACGGGGACCTCGAAGCCGGGGGCGACCGTGAGGAGTTCGGCGGCCGGGCCGAGGATGCCGGTCAGCCGGTCGGCGGAGCCGAGCAGGGCGCCCGTACCGTCCTTTCGGCGCAGGCCCAGGGCCAGCGCGTCATGGCGGGCGGCGGTCGCGGCGCGTTCGCGTTCGGCCGCGGTCAGGGCCTCGCGGGCCGCCCGGTGCGCGGTCTCCGCCTCGGACAGCTCCTGTTTGGCGGCCTCATGGCGCTCCGCCAGTTCCGCGTCGCCCGCGTCCAGTCCGTCCACCTCGGCCTGGAGCTGTTCGTACTCCTCCTGCGCGGCGGCCGCCCGCTGCCGCGCCTCGTCGCGGGCGACGGCCAGCCGTTCGATCTCGGCCTGGGCCGAACCCGCCCGGCCCCGGGCAGCGTTGACCTGCCCCTGTAGCCGGGCCAGCCCCTCGCGGCGGTCGGCGATGGCGCGGGCCGCGTCCTTCAGCCGGCGCTCCTCGATGGCCAGCTCGCGCTCCAGTTCGGCCCGGTGTGTGACGGTGTCGTCCAGCGCCCGGCTCGCCGCCTCCAGTGCGGCCTCCAGCTCCGCCTCCTGCTCGCGGATCCGGGCCGCCTCGCGCTCCATGTCCTCCGGGTCGCGGCCGCGCCGCTCCTCGCCGGGGGCGGAGGTGGCGCTTTTGACCCGGGCGTCGGCCAGGCTGATCGTGCCGCGCACCCGCTCGGCTAGCTGGGAGAGCTCGTACCAGGTCTGCTGGGCGTCCCGCAGCCGCGGTGCCAGCTGCCGGACCTGCTCCTCCAGCGCCGCCTCCCGCTGCTGCGCGGTGCGCAGCTCGGCCTCGGCGGTCTCCTTGCGCTGCTTGAGCGCGGCCTCGTCGGCGATCTCGGTGCGCAGCGCCTCGCGCATGGTCACCAGGTCGTCGGCGAGCAGCCGCAGCCGGGCGTCGCGCAGATCGGCCTGGATGACGGCGGCCCGCCGGGCGACCGCGGCCTGCCGCCCGAGCGGTTTGAGCTGGCGCCGCAGCTCGTCGGTGAGGTCCTGGACCCGGGCGAGATTGGCCTGCATGGCGTCGAGCTTCCGCAGCGCCTTCTCTTTGCGCTTGCGGTGCTTGAGTACGCCCGCGGCCTCTTCGATGAAGGCGCGGCGTCCGGTCGGGTCGGCGTGCAGGACGGAGTCGAGTTGGCCCTGGCCGACGATGACGTGCATCTCGCGGCCGATGCCGGAGTCGGAGAGCAGCTCCTGGATGTCCAGGAGGCGGCAGGTGTCCCCGTTGATCTGGTATTCGCTGCCGCCGTTGCGGAACATGATCCGCGTAATGGTGACTTCGGCGTATTCGATGGGCAGGGCGCCGTCGGAGTTGTCGATGGTGAGGGAGACCTCGGCGCGGCCGAGCGGGGGGCGGCCGGTCGTCCCGGCGAAGATGACGTCTTCCATCTTTCCGCCGCGCAGCGACTTGGCGCCCTGTTCCCCCATGACCCAGGAAAGCGCGTCCACGACATTGGACTTGCCCGAACCGTTGGGGCCGACGACGCAGGTGATACCCGGCTCGAAGCGGAGCGTCGTGGCGGAGGCGAAGGATTTGAAGCCTCGGAGGGTCAGGCTCTTGAGATGCACGCCTTTGGACTCTACCTCCCGTGTCTCACCCGGCACCGCCCATCGGCCGTGGCGCCACGAGGTCGCCCTTGGCTTCTCTCGGCTTCTCTGAGCTTCTCTCGGTGTTTCTCAGTGTTTCTCGGTTCTTCGCGTTCTCGCGGTTTCTTCTCGGTTTCGCCGCTCAGGGGGTGGGGCACATCAGACGGTAAGGGAAGCGCGGCCGGCCGCCGCGGAAACGACGAAGGGACGCCGTCGGCGTCCCTTGCAGATTCTCAAGCGGCTGACGGTGCAGCCCGACCGGCCCGGAAGCCGGGTCAGGCGAGCGCAGGCTCCGCCTGGGGTACGTCGATGCTTTCGAGCAGCGAGTCGCCGTGGTGAGCGGCGGCGGACAGAGCGTCGTTCTCGGCCTGGATCCGAATGAGCTCGGATTCGAGGTCCTGGACGCGCTGCTGAAGCCGTCGCATCTCGGCGAGGACTCGGGGGTCGGAGCCGCCGACGTAACCGAGAAGCGCCTTTGCCATGATGGATGGTCCTCCACACTGAGTGACCGCGACCGAAGCGGTGGTGGGTCGTGAGGGATTTCGCACCCGCGATGCTTGCCGTTACTACCGTGCTGAGTGGCAAACAGTTAAGGTGCGCGGGGCTTCCAGCGTCTCACCAAATGGTTTGAGGGTCAACACGATCACAGGCCGACGGGGCCCCTGCGGCCGGGGGCATATCGAGCGGCGAGAAGCGCCGAGCCCGCATTGATCAGGCCGTCGAAGCGAAGGGATCATCCCTTACGCGGCAGCCTTCCACGGACCGGCCGCATTGGCAACCATCAGCCTCTTTCCGCTCACGCGCGGTGTAAAAAGCCCGCCCGGCGCGGGGTCGCGGCGGGCGGGTGCGGCGAGGTGGCTCAGCGGATCTCGAAGGTCTCGTAGCCGCCCTTGGGTGTGTCCCAGATCTCGGTCACACCGTCGACGCGGCCGGGCGTGTCGTCGCTCCGCAGCCAGTCGAGCAGCTGTTCGCAGTTCATACGTTCGCCTTCGGCGACGATCTGGACCCGTCCGTCGGACAGATTGGAGGCGAACCCGGCCAGCCCTCCGATGCGCAACGCGTTTGCCCTGGTGAACCAGCGAAAACCGACCCCCTGGACCCGACCGCGGACCCACGCGGTGAGGCGCACTCTCTCGTTCATGGCTGGCACGCTAGCGGAGCAATTTGCTCCCCGGACACCTCAGCCACCCCCGCGATGGCGTACAGTCCCGGCTCAACGCAGTACTCACTCGTACGAGTGACGCATGTGACCCCGATCTTGCAAGGAAGGCAGGAGATGGGCCGCCATCGACGATCTGCCCTCGGATCCGCGCCGACACCCCCCGCTCCCGGCGCAGGGCGCCACCGAGGAGCCCGCCGAAGCCATCTGGCACCGGTGCGGACCGGATTGCTGAGTGTTTCCGCCGCCGTCGCGGTAGGCGCGGTTGCCATGGCCACCGGGCTGCTGCCGGGAGGTCCGACCCTTAGCGGAAGCAACGACCCGGCCGGAGGCGTGCGCGCCGACGCCCCGCCGGGCTCCGCCCTGGAGACGCAGGGCTCCCCCTCGACATCGCCGGTGGACCGCGGTACGACCCCCGCGGACCGTGGCAACGACCGGCCACAAGCGCCGTCCACCACCCCCTCGAAGACCCCGGGCAAGCCCTCCGCCACGCCCTCCACCCCCTCGAAGCAGCCGGGCTCCTCGGGCTCCGGCCAGGCGAACGGGAACGGAAAGGGCAACGGGAACGGAAACGGGAAGGCGAACGGCCACGGGAACGGCAAGGGGAACGGAGGTTCGGGCGGCAAGGGCTCCTCCTCGTCCCAGAAGCCCACCACGCCCCCCGGCCAGAGCGAGGACCCCAACACACCGGAGAACCCCGGCAAGGCCGAGAAGACCGCCGCACAGGAGGTCCTGGCGCTGGTCAACCAGGAGCGGTCGAAGGTCGGCTGCGAGCCGGTGACCGCGGACCGGAAACTGTCCCAGCTGGCCCAGGACTTCACCGACGACATGGCCCTGCGGGGCTTCTTCGACCACCTCGACCCGGACGGCGACTCCCCCTGGGAGCGGGCGGAGCAGGTCGGCATCCTGAACCTGGGCGGGGAGAACATCGCCCGCGGCCAGCAGGACGCGCAGGCCGTGATGGATTCCTGGATGAACAGCGCCGGCCACCGCGCCAACATCCTCAACTGCACCTACAAGACCCTCGGCGTCGGTGTGAACTTCGGGGACGGGGACGGCCCCTGGTGGACGCAGGACTTCGGCTACTGAGCCGGTCCTGATCCCCGGGCCACCGCCGAGCCACCGGCCCGCGCCGGCCCCGCCTCACCCACCGGGTCAGGCGGCGAGGGCGGCGCGCCCCGCGACGGCGATCTTCGCGCTCTCGGCGATCCGGCGGCCGAGGTGCTCGGCGGTGGCCACGTCGGCCTTGTGCACCGCCTCCGGGCCCTCGTCCACGTTCGTCTGGGCGGCGGCACCCAGGAAGACCCCGAGGCGGTTGAGGTCGTTCTCGGAGGCGGCCGAGCTGTTCCAGCCCGGGTGCAGACCGAGGTTCACCCAGTTCATCCCGTGCTGGGCGGCGAGCACGGTGAAGAACTGCAGGGTGTGCACCTTGTCGCCGCTCTTGGACCCCGAGTTGGTGAAGCCGGCCGCGAGCTTGTCCTTCCACGCCTGGGTGAACCAGCGCTGGGAGGACTGCTCGGCGAAGGTGTGGAAGGCGCCGGACGCGGTGCCCATGTAGGTGGGCGAGCCGAAGACGATCGCGTCCGCGGCGTCGAGCAGGCCCCACTGCTCCTCGGTGATCTCATCGACCTTGATCAGGTGAACGGTGGCGCCCGCGGCGTCCGCTCCGGCGCGGACGGCCTCGGCGAGGACGGCGGTGTGCCCATGGCCGGAGTGGTAGGCGACGGCGATGACGGGGGTGGTCACGGTATGAGCTCCTGAGATCGGGCGTTCGTGCACGGTGGAATGTTTCGTGCACGGTGGAATGTCCGGACCAGGAAAGCACTAACTTTTGGAAAGCGCAACCCGCCGGTGAGCGCTGTGCTCAAGTATGCTCATGACATGGAGAGCGACTGCGCCACACCGACGAGCACCGAAACGGCAAGCGACGACCTGGCCTTCAACGTGTTCGCCCGCGCCTGCCCCTCCCGCGGCACGCTGGAGCACATCACCGGCAAGTGGGGCGGCCTGACCCTGGGGGCGCTCAAGGAGGGCAGCTTCCGGTTCAACGAACTGCGCCGCCGGGTCGACGGCGTCAGCGAGAAGATGCTGTCCCAGACGCTGCACGCGCTGGAGCGCGACGGCCTGGTGCACCGCGAGGCGCAGCCGACCAACCCCCCGCGCGTGGACTACGAGCTGACCCCGCTGGGCCACGCCGTCGCCGAGCGGCTGCTGGCGCTGATCTCCCTCGTCGAGGAGCGCATGCCGGAGGTGCTGACCGCCCGGGCGCGCTACGACGAGGAGCGCGGCACCGCGGTACGGGGCGCCACGGCCGGAAGCGCCGGGGCCGCCGGGCGCGGCGGACGCTGACAGCGCGGGCAGAAGTAGCTGGAGCGGTTCATCCACGGGCGGCGGCGCATCGGCGTGGCACAGCGGCGGCACGGCTCGTTCTCCCGACCGTACGCGTCCAGGGAGCGCTCGAAATAGCCCGACTCGCCGTTCACATTGACGTAGAGGGAGTCGAAGCTGGTGCCGCCGACCGCCAGCGCGGCGTTCATGACATCGCGCACATGGTCGAGGAGTTCGACGCTGCGCGGGCGGGTGAGGGTGGCCGTCGGCCGATCGTAGTGCAGCCGGGCGCGCCACAGCGCCTCGTCGGCGTAGATGTTGCCCACCCCGCTGATCAACGACTGGTCGAGCAGCGCCCGCTTGAGGGTGGTGCGGCGGCGGCGCAGCGCGGTGTGGAAGGCGGCCTCGTCGAACGCCGGGTCCAACGGGTCGCGGGCGATATGCGCGATCGCGGCCGGCAGCCCGTCCGCGGCGCCCTCCACCGTCTCGTGCAGTGATAGGCCGCCGAAGGTGCGCTGGTCGACGAAGCGCAGTTCGGTGCCGATGGAGTCGGCGAACCGCACCCGGATGCGCAGATGCTTCTCGTCCGCGGCGCCGTGCGGCTGGACGAGCAGCTGGCCGCTCATGCCGAGGTGCGCCAGCACCGACTCGTCGGCGTCCTCCAACGGCAGCCACAGATACTTGCCGCGGCGGCGGGCCACCCCGGCCCGGCGGCCCTTCAGCCGGGCGGCGAAGTCCTCCCCGCCCCCGAGGTGGCGGCGCACCGCGCGCGGGTGCAGCACCTGCACCTCGGCGACCGTACGGCCGCTGATCCAGCGCTCCAGGCCACGGCGGACCACCTCGACCTCAGGCAGCTCGGGCAACGGGGGCCTCCTTGGCCGACGCCCTCGCCCTCCCCGCGACCGGAGCCCGGTCGCGGGGAGGGCGAGGAGGGTTGATCAGTGTGCCGTCGGGGCCGTATCGGCGGCCTCGCCGTCCGAGGCCGCGGCGGTGCCCTCGGCCGTGGCCGCTTCGGCCTTGGCCTTGGCCTCGTCCGCCGCGGCGCGGATCGCGCGCCAGGCGGCCTCCGCCGCCTGCTGCTCGGCTTCCTTCTTGCTGCGGCCGGTGCCGGTGCCGTACGCGACACCACCGACGCGGGCGGCAGCCGTGAAGGTCTTCTCGTGGTCGGGTCCGGTCTCGGAGACCAGATACTCCGGCACCCCGAGGCCCTCGGTGGCGGTCAGCTCCTGGAGGCTGGTCTTCCAGTCCAGGCCCGCGCCCAGGTTCGAGGACCTGTCGATCAGCGGGTCGAAGAGCCGGTGGACCAGCTCCGCGGCGGCGTCCAGCCCCTTGTCGAGGTAGACGGCGCCGATCACCGCTTCGAGGGTGTCGGCGAGGATGGATGCCTTGTCCCGTCCCCCGGTGCCCTCTTCGCCCCGGCCGAGCCGGATGAAGGCGCCGAGGTCGAGGCCGCGCCCCACCTCGGCCAGCGCACGCGAGTTGACCACGGCGGCCCGCAACTTGGCCAGCTGGCCTTCGGGCAGGTCGGGGTGGATGCGGTACAGCGTGTCGGTGACCACCAGGCCGAGCACGGAGTCGCCCAGGAACTCCAGGCGCTCGTTGGTGGGCAGCCCGCCGTTCTCGTACGCGAAGGAGCGGTGGGTCAGCGCACGCACCAGAAGGGCGGACTCGAGCTGATACCCGAGCCGCCCTTCCAGAATCGTGTGGGACGAGGCCGTGTCCGCCTGGGCCGTTTCTCCCGCTCGCTTGCGGGGAGTCGTGTTGGCGTCCGACATAGAGCCTGTCACCCGCCGATCAGACCTCGAGGACCTGGCGGCGGTTGTAGGTGCCGCAGCTCGGGCACGCGATGTGCTGCAGCTTCGGCTCGTGGCAGCGCTCGCACGCCACCAGGGTGGGGACCGCAGCCTTCCACTGCGACCGGCGGTGGCGCGTGTTGCTGCGCGACATCTTCCGCTTCGGAACAGCCACGGCTACTTCTCCTGTGAGTCATCCCCGCGCGGGCGGGGTGCGTTGTCCTTCTCGCCGTCCGAGGTGGCCTCGGCGAGTCCCTGCAGTGCCGCCCAACGGATGTCGACGGCGTCGTGATGGTGGTCGGGGTCCTCCGCGAGCCGCGCTCCGCACTCGGCGCACAGCCCGGGGCAGTCCTCCCGGCACACCGGCTGCAGCGGCAGTGCCAGCACCACCGCGTCCCGCAGCACGGGTTCGAGGTCGAACAGGTCGCCCTCGAGGAAGAGCGTGTCCTCCTCCTCGGCGTCGTCGCCGGTGTCCGCGTGGCGGCTCCGGTCGTCGGCGTCGGGGTAGGAGTACATCTCCTGGAAGTCCGCTTCGAGCTCCCGCTCCAGCGGCTCCAGACACCTTACGCACTCCCCTGTCAGCGGTGCACGGGCGGTGCCTGTGACAAGCACACCCTCCATGACCGACTCCAGGCGGAGGTCGAGCTCCACGGTCGAGCCCTCCCGTACCCCGATGACCTCGATACCGAGGTCCTTGGGGGCCGGGACCGAACGGGAGAGCCTTTTGAGCGCACCAGGACGACGGCCCAGTTCGCGTGTGTCGAACACGAGAGGGGCACGGTGGTCGAGGCGGGCGTTCAGGGCTTCCTGCTTTCTACGGCTGCGGCAGGCCACCCGACGCTGGTACGACGAAACGGGCAGCCGAGATCGCGGACGTACGCGCGACCGAACAGCCAGGATACTGGACCGGCCGCCATAGACCCAATCCGCCCTCGGGGCTGTGCATAAGGTCCGGCCGGGCTCAGCGGCCCTGCTCGTACTGACGCAGCTGGTCCAGGTCGATCATGCTGGTGTCGAACAGGCTGGTCTCGTCGAGGGCCGCGGCCGGCAGCTGGGGCTGCTGCTGAGGCTGTTGCGGCTGGTGCTCGAGCTGCTGCTGAGGCTGGAGCGGGGACTGCTGTTCGGGGGCGTAGCCGCTCGGGTCGTAGCCCTGGGCCTGCTGCTGCCAGCCGTACGCGTCCTGCTGCTGGTAGCCGCCCTGGGCCGCGTACGGGTCCTGCTGCTGGACGTAACCCTGCTGCTGATAGCCGTACGCGTCCTGCTGCTGATATCCGGCCGTGGCCGCGTAGTACGAGGCGTCCGGCGCCGCTTCGGGCCGCGCCGTGGACAGCTGCGCCTGGGACTGGGCGAGATCCGCGAGGTAGTCGTCGTCGCTGGTCTGGTGGCCCAGCGGGGTGGCGGCGTCCTGGGCGGCCAGATGAGCGCCCAGCTCGTCGATCGCCCGGGCCCCGAGCAGCTTCTGCCGGCCCCGGCCGACCGCCTCCAGCGTCTTGCTGAGCACCGCCGAGACCGCGCCGAGCTTGGTGTCCACGTATTCGTCGGCGCGCTGCTGCAGCATCTGCGGGTCGGCGCTGCGCTCCGGGCCGTCCTCCAACTGCCCCGCCGCCCCGTCCTGCTCCCCGCTCACGGCGCGGCCCAGCATCTTCTCGCGGCCGCGGTCGACGGAGCCGATGGTCTTGGTCAGCACGACCTCGAAGTTGGCGAGTTTGGAGTCGACGTAGTCGTCGGCCTCGGCACGGATCTCCTCGGCCTCCCGGCGGGCCTCCTCCAGGATCCGGTCGGCCTCCTCCTGGGACTTCCTGGCGACTTCGGTGTCCGAGACCAGCGAACCCCGGTGGGCGTGCGCGGACTGGATGATCCGCTCTGCCTCCTGGCGGGCCTCCTCGACCATCCGCTCACGGCCGCCGATCACGTCCTGCGCCTGGGCGAGGGAGTCGGGGAGAGCGGCGCGCACCTCTTCGAGCATGGCGAGCAGCTCGGCGCGGTTGATCACGCACGAGGCCGACATGGGCATGGACCGGGCGTTGCCGACGGTGTCGACGATCTCGTCGAGCTTCTTCTGCACGTCCACCTTGGGTGCTCGCCACTCTCTCTTGACGGACTTGACGGAACTGGAGGGAACTTGACGCAACGAACAGGGCGGCCTGGAACGGCCGGGCACGACTGTACGGCCAGCGGGCCCCGCCCGACACCCGTCGGCCCGGCCGTCAGCGGGTCAGCGCCGGCCGAGCCGCTCGGTCAGGGCATCGAGCACCACCGGGGGCACCAGATGGGAGACGTCCCCGCCCCAGGTCGCGACCTCCTTGACCAGGCTGGAGGAGAGGAAGCTGTAAGTGGGGTTGGTGGGCACGAACAGCGTCTCCACCCCCGAGAGGCCGTTGTTCATCTGGGCCATCTGCAACTCGTAGTCGAAGTCGCTGACCGCCCGCAGCCCCTTGACGATGGCTGGGATCTCGCGCTCCTTGCAGAAGTCCACGAGGAGGCCGTGGAAGGCCTCCACCTGAACGTTCCCGTACTCGGCGGTGACCTGGCGGAGCAGGTCCATCCGCTCGTCCACGGTGAACATGCCTTGTTTGGACTTGTTGATCATTACGGCGACGTAGACGACGTCGTACAGCTTGGACGCACGGGCGATGATGTCGAGGTGCCCATTGGTGACGGGGTCGAAGGACCCCGGACAGACTGCGCGGCGCACTGGTGGTTCCTCGCTCTCGGGTCCGGTCATGACGCGTTGTCGCACGTCGAGGCGGCGCGACCGTACCAAAGCGTGCCCTCGCCGTAGCGACGGGCCCGCAAGCCCTCGAAACCGGCAGGCCACCCGAAATCTCCGCCTCGCGTGCTCCGCTCCACCGTGGCCAGCGCGTCGGGCGCGAGCCACCGGTTACCGGCGAGTGTGAGCAGTATCTCCCGCAGCTCCTCGTCGGCGACCGCGTACGGCGGGTCCAGGAACACCACGTCGTACGGGCCGCTCGCGGGGGCCGGTCCGGCGATGGCCTGCTCGGCCCGGCCCGTGCGCAGCTCGGCACCGGGCAGGCCGAGCGCCCGGATGTTCGCCCGGATGGTGCGGGCGGCGCGCGCGTCGGACTCCACCAGCAGCACATGCTCCGCGCCGCGCGAGAGCGCTTCCAGGCCTACCGCGCCCGAGCCGCCGTAGAGGTCGAGCACCCTGGCCCCGCGCAGCGAGCCCAGCAGCGACTCCCAGGTGGAGAAGAGACCTTCGCGCGCCCGGTCCGAGGTCGGTCGGGTGCCGTTTCCCGGCGGCACTGCCAGGCGGCGGCCGCCGGCGGCTCCGGCGATCACGCGGGTCATCGGTGACGCAGTCCTTCGCGGTGGGAGGGAGCAGCGGCCAGCGATACGAGGCCGCTGCCCTCCACAATATGGCGTCCCGGCCCGTGCTTCCGGCCGCAGGTTCCGGCCGGCTGCCGCCGATCACCCTTCAGCCCTTATCAGCCCTTATCCAGATACTCCTCGCGCTCCTCGTCCAGGAACGCGTCCAGCGCCGTACGCAGCTCCGGGTATCCGGCCAGTTCGGGGTCGGCCGCGACGATCGCCGTCGCCTCCTCCCGGGCCGCCGCGATGACCTCCTCGTCGTCGATGACCGCGAGCACCCGCAGCGAGGAGCGCGCCCCGGACTGGGCCTGCCCCAGCACATCGCCCTCGCGCCGCTGCTCCAGGTCGATCCGGGACAGCTCGAAGCCGTCCAGCGTGGCCGCGACCGCGCCCAGCCGGGCGCGGGCCGGGCTGCCCTCCGGCATCTCGCTCACCAACAGGCACAGCCCGGCGGCCGAGCCGCGGCCGACACGGCCGCGCAGCTGGTGCAGCTGCGAGACCCCGAAGCGGTCGGCGTCCATGATCACCATGGCGGTGGCATTGGGGACGTTGACACCGACCTCGATGACCGTCGTGGCGACCAGGACGTCCACCTCGGCCGCGGCGAAGCGGCGCATCACCTCGTCCTTGGCCTCCGGCTGCATCCGGCCGTGCAACACCTCCACGCGCAGATCCCGCAGCGGGCCCTTGGCCAGCTGCTCGGCGATGTCGAGGACCGCGAGCGGCGGCCGCTTCTCGGCCTCGTCCTCGGGGGATTTGGCCGGAGACTTGGCAGAAGACTTGCCTGGCGGCTTGGCCGACTTGCGCGCCGCGCCCTTGGATTCGGCCCCCTCAACCCCGTTTTCCTCGCCCATCTCGTCGCCGATCCGCGGGCACACCACATACGCCTGGTGGCCGGCCGCCACCTCCTCGCGCACCCGCTCCCACGCCCGCGCCAGGAAGTGCGGCTTGTCCTTCGCGGGCACCACATGGGAGGCGATCGGGGAGCGTCCGGCCGGCAGCTGGTCCAGCACGGAGGTCTCCAGATCGCCGAATACGGTCATGGCGACGGTCCGCGGGATGGGCGTGGCCGTCATCACCAGCAGATGCGGCGGCTGCTTGCCCTTGGAGCGCAGGGCGTCGCGCTGCTCCACGCCGAAGCGGTGCTGCTCGTCGACCACGACCAGGCCCAGATCGTGGAACTGGACCTTGTCCTCGATCAGCGCATGGGTCCCGACCACGATCCCGGCCTCGCCGGTGACCAGGTCGAGCAGCGCCTGGCGCCGGGCCGCGGCACCCATGGAACCGGTCAACAGCACGACCTTGGTGCCCTGTTCCGAGCCGCCCAGCATGCCGCCCTCGGCCAGATCGCCCATCATCTCGGTGATCGAGCGGTGGTGCTGCTGGGCCAGCACCTCGGTGGGCGCGAGCATCGCGGCCTGTCCCCCGCTGTCCACGACGCCCAGCATCGCGCGCAGCGCGACCATGGTCTTGCCCGATCCGACTTCGCCCTGCAGCAGCCGGTGCATGGGGTGGTCGGTGGCGAGGTCGGCGAAGATCTCCCGGCTGACGCTCTGCTGGCCCTCGGTGAGGGTGAACGGCAGCCGCTCGTCGAAGGCGTCCAGCAGGCCGCCCTCGGCCGGGGCGCGTGGCACGGCGGGCAGTTGGGCGTCGGCGTGGCGCCGCCGGGCGAGGGCCACCTGGAGCACGAAGGCCTCGTCCCACTTGAGGCGGTCCCGGGCCACCGCGATATCCGTCTTGGTGCGCGGCCGGTGGATCTTCAGCAGCGCCTCGGGGAGCTCGGCCAGCCCGCGGCCGAGCCGCAGGCTCTCGGGCAGCGCGTCGACCAGGCCGTCCCAGCCGGTGGCCTCCAGGCTGTCGAGCAGCGTCCCGACGGCCTTCTCGATCTTCCAGGACTCCAGCTGGGCGCAGGCGGGGTACAGCGGCCGCAGTTGGTTGGCCCACGCCTCCACGGCCGCCGCGCCGTCGTCCTTGCCGAGCATTTCGTACGCGGGGTGGGCCAGCTGGCGCACATTGCGGAAGACACCGACCTTGCCCGCGAACATGCCCCGGCGGCCGGGCAGCAGCTCCTTCTGCGCCGCGAAGACCCCGCGGCCGAAGAAGACCAGCTGGAGGCGGCCGCTGCCGTCGGTGAGGGTGACCTCCAGGCGCTGTTTGGTGCCGCGGTCGAATTTGTGCACGCGGGCGTCGGCGACCTGCGCGACGACCGTCACATGCTCGTCGAGGGGCAGGTCGGACAGCCGGGTCAGCTCGCCGCGCTCGGCGTACCGCCTCGGGTAGTGGTGCAGCAGATCGCCGACCGTGTGCAGGTCGAGATGGTCGGCCATCACCTTCGCGGTGTTGCCGCCGAGCACTTTCTTCAGAGGTTCATCCAGCGCGGGCACGCTGTCCATTGCACACCACCGCACTGACAAGCGGGGCCATCCCGCCCCAGGATGCGCGGGCGGCGCTGACTTTTCGATCTGTTCGCTGCCTATGCGCTGCCTATTCGATGCCTATGATCAGCGGCACGCCCGGCTGGCCGCCGTGGTAGATCACCGTGTCGACCGCGAAGTGCCCGTCCCGTACGTGGCGCTCCAGGTGCTCGGCGACGCCGTCGGGGACGTCCGCGCCGACCACCAGCGTGACCAGTTCGCCGCCCGCGGCCAGCATCCGGTCCAGCACGGTCTCGGCGGTGCCCGCGATACCGTCGCCGATCACCGCCACGTCGCCGTCGATCAGCCCGAGCACGTCTCCCGCCTGACACACCCCGGCCATGGTCCAGGACTGGCGCTCGGCGACGGCCAGTTCGGCGTAGCGGGTGGCGCCCGCGGCGGAGGTCATGGCCACGACGTCCTCGTCGAAGCTGCGGCCCGGCTCGTGCACGGCGAGCGCGGCCAGGCCCTGGACCGGGGAGCGGGTGGGGATGACCGCCACCCGTACGCCCTCGGCACGGGCCTGGGCGGCGGCGGCAGCGGCCGTGTGGCGCAGTTCGGCGTCGTTGGGCAGCAGGACGACCTCCCGGGCACGGGCCCGGCGTACGGCCTGGGCCAGCTCGCCCGCGGCCAGACGCTCCCCGGGGCGTGCGGCGACCGTGGTCGCGCCGGCCTCGGCGCACAGCGCGGCCAAGCCCTCGCCGGGGACCACCGCGACCACGGCGCGCGCCGCGCGGTCCGCGCGGGCGCCCGGGGGCTCCTGGGCGCCCGGCCGGTCCGGCCGCTGACCGGTGTCTTCCGTACGGGGACGGGGGTAGGGCTCGTCGGCGTGGGCCCGGCGGGCGGCGGCCGTGCCGAAGTGGGTGATGCGGATGCGGTGCGGGCGGCCCGCCTCGATGCCCGCCTCCACGGCCGCGCCCGCGTCGTCCACATGGACGTGCACATTCCACAGTCCGTCGCCGCCGACGACCACCAGGGAGTCGCCGAGCGCGTCCAGCCGGTCACGGAGCCGGGCGACGGCCGTCCCGTCCGCCTCCAGCAGATAGATCACCTCGAAGGCGGGTCCGCCGCCCGGCCCTTCGCCCACGGAGCCGTGGGCGCCGGCCGCGTGCCCGGCGGCCGGGCAGCCGTCGGGGGCCGTGACGGGCCCGGCGGCGACGGGCCCGGCGGGCGGTCGGCCCGCGGCGGTCGGCGGTCGGCCCGATACGGCCTCGGCGAGCGCGCCGAGGACCACCACCAGGCCGTAGCCGCCCGCGTCCACGACGCCCGCGCGGGCGAGCACCCCGAGCTGGGTGGGGGTGGCCTCCAGGGCGGCGCGGGCGCCCTCGTACGCGGCGCGGGCCACCGCGGCCGGCCCGCCCTCGGTGCGGGCGGCGGCGTCGGCCGCGGCCCGCGCGACGGTCAGTACGGTGCCCTCGACCGGGTGGGCCACGCCCCGGTAGGCCAGTTCGGCCGCGCGTCGCAGGGCCCGGCGCAGGCCGTCCGCATCGCCATAAGGGCCTGCGGCCCCACCAACCCCGCCATCGCCGTCCGCGAGGACGTCCGCCATGCCGCGCAGCAGCTGCGCCAGGATCGTGCCGGAGTTACCGCGTGCGCCGATCAGGGCGCCGTGGGCCATGGCGCGCACCGCTTCGGGCAGGCTCGGGCCGGGGGCGGGCCCCGGGGCGGCGGCGTGGCCGTCGAAGGCGGCGGTCACGGCCTGGGTGGCGGATTCGACGGTCAGGTAGAGGTTGGTGCCGGTGTCCGCGTCCGCGACCGGGTAGACGTTGATCGCGTCGATCTCCTCGCGGGCGCGGCCGAGCGCGTCCAGCGCCAGACCGCACCAGGTGCGTACCGCATCGGCGTCGAGCGTGTGCGGCACGTACGTCCTCCTCGGGAGGGCAGGGGGCGGGACCGTCATCGCAGGGTAGTCGCCACCCGCGCCGCTGGCCCGGGGGGCCATGGTAATTTCGAGGTAGCGGATCGGCCGTTGTATGCTGCTCCGGTTGCCCGATGCGAATCGGGCCGTTCCCCTGGCACCGCCGATCGTTCACGATCCCGGCGAGCCGGGGCTCACCGTAAGTGTCTGTCTCCTCGCGCCAGCGGGGTTGACCCGTCTTTGGAGTAACCCGTGGCTGCCAACTGCGACGTCTGCGGCAAGGGGCCGGGCTTCGGCAACAACATCTCGCACTCGCACCGCCGCACCCGCCGTCGTTGGAACCCCAACATCCAGACGGTGCGCGCTGTGGTCGGTCGGACCCCGAAGCGGCTCAACGTCTGCACCTCGTGCATCAAGGCCGGCAAGGTTTCGCGCTGACTTCCCACGCGCTCGGGGGCGACCCCGAGCGTGTGTCGAGTGCGACCTTTCCGGTTGCCGAGCCGGTCCACCTTTCAGGTGGGCCGGCTTTTCGCATGCCCTGAGTTCCGGGATCAGCGCCACCGCCAGCCGTGATCCACCGGGCCGATCCCCCGGCCCAGCGGGAACCCGGCCGCGATCGCGCCCGTGACGTACTCCTTGGCCGCCGTAACGGCCCGCGGCACGTCCGCCCCCAGCGCCAGATACGAGGCGATGGCACTGGCGAGGGTGCAGCCCGTGCCGTGCGTATGGCGGTTGTCGTGCCGGGTGGCGCGCAGCCAGTGTTCCTCGGCGCCGTCGGTGAGCAGATCGACCGCGTCGCCGTCCAAGTGGCCGCCCTTGATCAGCGCCCACCGCGGGCCGAATTCCAGGATCGCGTCGGCGGCCCGCCGCAGATCCCGCTCCGCCGCCACTTCCACGCCCGTCAGCTGGGCGACCTCGTCCAGGTTGGGCGTGGCCACCGTCGCGACCGGCAGCAGCCGCGCACGGACCGTGTCGAGGGCTTCGGTGGCCAGCAGGGCGTCGCCGTGCTTGGAGACCCCGACCGGGTCGACCACGACCGGGGCGGAGACGTCCGCGAGCAGCCCGGCGACGGTCTCGACGAGCTCGGCGGACGCCAGCATCCCGGTTTTGACCGCCTGTACCCCGATGTCGTCGACGACGCCGCGGAACTGGGCCCGTACGGCCTCGGCGGGCAGCTCCCACGCGCCGCTCACGCCCAGCGAGTTCTGTGCCGTCACGGCCGTGATCACGCTCATGCCGTGTACGCCGAGGGCCAGCATCGCCTTCAGGTCGGCCTGGATACCGGCACCGCCGCCGGAGTCGGATCCGGCGACGGTGAGCACGCGTGGCGGAGCCACGGGTGGGTGCGGCGGGGATGCGGGGAGAGTCGCCATGTCGCCGAATCTACTCGGCGATCCACACGGGGCTGACAGGCGCTTCCAGTCAACGCTTCCAGTCGGCGCCTCTAGTCGGCGTTCTTGTCCTTGCCGAAGTGGTCCCAGCCCGCGTGCGGCCAGGGCGCGCCGTCCACGGTCACCTGCGGCAGCGCCGAGGGGTTGAGCACTTCGCCGATCACCTTCCAGCGCGCGGGCAGCTTCACATCGGGCGGGAAGGTCGCCACGATGGCGTGGTCCTCGCCCCCGTTGAGCACCCACTGCAGCGGATCGACGCCCACCGCCTGCCCGATGTCGGACATCTGGGACGGGATGTCGATGTCCCCCGAGCGCAGATCGATACGGACCTTGCTGGCCTCCGCGATATGCCCGAGGTCGGCGACCAGTCCGTCGCTGACGTCGGTCATGGCGGTCGCGCCGAGCCCGGCGGCCGCAGGCCCCGCGTGGTAGGGCGGCTCCGGCCTGCGGTGTGCCTCGACAAAGGCGCGCGGCGAGCGGAAGCCGCGGGAGAGCACCGCGTGGCCGGCCGCCGACCAGCCGAGCCAGCCCGTGACCGCGACCACGTCGCCCGGCTGGGCGCCGGACCGGGTGACCGGTTCGTTGTTGCGCAGATCGCCCAGGGCGGTGATCGCCACGGTGATGGTCTCGCCGCGCACCACATCGCCGCCCACCACGGCCGCGCCCGCCACCTGGCACTCGTCGCGGATGCCGTCCATCAGCTCGGCGGGCCACGTCACCGGGAGTTCGGCGGGCACCACCAGGCCCAGCAGCAGCGCGGTCGGCACCGCGCCCATCGCCGCGATGTCCGCGAGGTTCTGGGCGGCGGCCTTGCGGCCGACGTCATAGGCGGTGGACCAGTCGCGGCGGAAGTGCCGTCCCTCCAGCAGTACGTCCGTACTGGCCACGACCCGCCGGTCCGGCGCGGCCACGACCGCGGCGTCATCGCCGGGCCCCAGCCGCACGGCCGGGGTGGTGGTGAGCCGGGAGGTGAGCTCTCTGATGAGCCCGAACTCCCCCAACTCGCCCACGGTGCCCTTCATCCCATTGCCCCTTCGTACTTGTCGCTCGCTGCCCGCCGCGCCGCGCACGCCGCGCGGGTCTCCCCGCGCCGCTCGGCGACGCGGTACCGTGGCGTCCCTTCTCCCCACATGATCCTCGTAGCCGCCCTGGAGGTTCCGTGGTACAGGCGTACATCCTGATCCAAACCGAGGTCGGCAAGGCGTCGACCGTCGCCGACGTCATCGCCAAGATCCCTGGAGTGATACAGGCAGAGGACGTCACCGGCCCGTACGACGTCATCGTGCGCGCTCAGGCCGAGACGGTCGATGAACTCGGCCGCATGGTGGTCGCGAAAGTCCAGCAAGTGGACGGCATCACGCGGACCCTGACCTGCCCCGTCGTCCATCTGTGACTCCCCGTATGCTCAGCCCGTGAATTCCGCACACCGTAGCCCCACCCGAAGGATCGTCTCCACGTCCGCCGCCGCGGCGCTGCTCGTGCTGTCGGCGGCCGGGTGCTCCTTCATCGGAGGTTCGGACGGCTCGCTCTCGCTCACGGTTCCCAAGCCGCCCGCGGAGATGGCCACGCTGTGCCGGGCGCTGCACAAGGAACTCCCCAAGACCGTGGAGGGGCTGGAGCACCGCACCCCCAAGCCCGCCTCGGAGCTGACCGCCGCCTGGGGCGACCCCGCCATAAAGCTGCGCTGCGGGGTCGCCAAGCCCGCGGTTCTCACGCCCGGTACCGAGCACTACAACCCCTACACGCCCTCGGCCGACATCAACGGCGTACGGTGGCTTCCCGAGCAGCAGGACGACGGCTATCGCTTCACGACCGTGCTGCGCAAGGCATACGTCGAGGTGACGGTGCCCGGAAAGTACGCGCCGGAGGTCAACCCGCTTGTCGATCTGGCGAGCGCCGTCAAGAAGACCGTGCCGGAAGGCGTGGTCTGAGACCCACCGATGTGAGACCCACCGATGTGAGACCCGCCCCGGGCGCGCCGCCCGGGGCCATGGCACCGTCGGCCGGCTCTAGCGCAGCCCCGTCGGGCGGCGCAGGGCGGCCTGGATGAGCCGGTCCACCAGTTCGGGGTAGCTGACCCCGCTCTCCTGCCACATCCGCGGGTACATCGAGATGGGCGTGAAGCCGGGCATGGTGTTGATCTCGTTGATCACGAATTCGCCGCTGTCCAGCAGGAAGAAGTCCGCGCGGACCAGGCCCTCGCAGGACGTCGCCTCGAACGCCCGCACCGCCAGCTCCCGCACTCGCTCGGTCTGCTCCTCGGTGAGCGGCGCGGGCACCACACCGTCCGCCGAGTCGATGTACTTCGCCTCGAAGTCGTAGAAGTCGTGGGTGGAGACCGGCGGGATCTCGGCCGGCACGCTGGCCCGCGGGCCGTCCTCGAACTCCAGCACCCCGCATTCGATCTCGCGGCCGCGCAGCAGCGCCTCGACGACGATCTTCGGGTCGTGACGCCGCGCCTCCTCGATCGCCTCCTCCAGGCCGGAGATGTCGTCGACCTTGGAGATGCCGATGGACGAGCCCGCGCGCGCGGGCTTCACGAAGACCGGCCAGCCGTGCTCGCCGGCGAAATCGACGATCTTCTTCCGGGCGGCGGCCGGGTCCTTGTCCCATTCGCGGGGGCGGATCACCTCGTACGGGCCGACGGGAAGCCCGAAGGAGACGAACACCCGCTTCATGTACTCCTTGTCCATGCCGACGGCGGAGGCGAGTACGCCCGCGCCCACATAGGGCACGCCGGACAGTTCGAGCAGCCCCTGAAGGGTGCCGTCCTCGCCATAGGGGCCGTGCAGCATGGGGAAGACCACGTCGACCTCGCCGAGCGCCTTGGGCACCCCGCCCGGCTCGGTGTAGACGACCTCGCGGTTGCCCTGGTCGACCGGGAGCAGGACCGAGCCCTCGTCGGACTCGGCGAGGCCCTCGACGCTGGGCAGCTCCCGGCCCTCGATGGCCATCCGGTCGGGCTCGTCGGCGGTCAGCGCCCAACGCCCGTCCCCTGTGATCCCGATCGGCAGCACGTCGTACTTCTCGCGGTCGATGGCGCGCAGCACCGCGCCTGCGGTGACCACCGAGATGGTGTGCTCGGAGCTGCGGCCGCCGAAGACGACGGCGACGCGCAGCTTCCTCGGCTCCCCTTCGGAGGGGGGCGGGACAGGGCTGGGGGCGGGGCTCTGGCTGCTCATAACGCGTTGAGGTTACCTTGCGGTCCGGCGCCCGTCAGTGCCGCTCGGGCTTGGCGCTGCGCGACATCAGCTCTTTCAGCGCCACCAGGGGCGGTTTGCCGTCGTGGACGATGCTCACCACCGTCTCGGTGATCGGCATGTCGACGTCGTGCCGCCGGGCGAGATCGAGCACGGACTCACACGACTTGACGCCCTCCGCGGTCTGCTTGGTGGCCGCGATGGTCTCTTCCAGGGTCATGCCGCGGCCGAGGTTGGTGCCGAAGGTGTGGTTGCGGGACAGCGGCGAGGAGCAGGTGGCGACCAGGTCGCCCATGCCCGCCAGGCCCGCGAAGGTGTGCGCGTCGGCGCCCATGGCCAGCCCCAGCCGGGTCGTTTCGGCCAGGCCCCGGGTGATCAGCGACGCCTTGGTGTTGTCGCCGAGCCCCATGCCGTCGGCGATGCCCACGGCGAGCGCGATGACGTTCTTGACCGCGCCGCCGAGCTCGCAGCCGACCACGTCGGTGTTGGTGTACGGGCGGAAGTACGGGGTGTGGCAGGCGGCCTGGAGGCGGCGCGCCACGTCCTCGTCGCGGCAGGCGACGACCGAGGCGGCGGGCTGGCGGGCGGCGATCTCCTTGGCCAGGTTGGGCCCGGTGAGCACGGCGACCCGCTCCGGGGACGCCTTGGCGACCTCCTCGATCACCTCGCTCATCCGCTTGGCGGTGCCCAGTTCCACGCCCTTCATCAGCGAGACGAGCACGGTATCGGCGGGCAGCAGCGGCGCCCACTCGGCGAGGTTGCCGCGCAGTGTCTGGGAGGGCACGGCGAGCACGGTGAACTCGGCGCCGCGGGCCGCCTCCGCCGGGTCGGTGGTGGCCCGCACCGACCGCGGGAGCTCGGTCCCCGGCAGATAGTCGGGGTTGGTGCGGGTGGTGTTGATGGCCTCCACGGGGCCGGTCCTGCGGCCCCACAGCGTCACCTCGCAGCCCGCGTCGGCGAGCACCATCGCGTACGCGGTGCCCCAGGAGCCGGTGCCGTAGACGGCGCAGCGCGTCACTTGCTCTCCTCATCGGCCGCGGGGGGTTCCCCGGCGGCGCGGGACGTGCCGGACCGGTACTCGTAGCGCTCGGTGGGCGCGGGCTCCCCGCGAACCTCGGAGAGGAGTTCGGCGACCGCGGCCATGATGTCGTCGGTGGCCGCCCGCAGCACTTCGGCGGTGGGCTCCTTGCCGTAGTACGCGGACAGGTCCACGGGCGGGCCCGCGTGCACCGTGAGCGTCTTGCGGGGGAAGAACCGGGGCTTCTTGGTGTACGGCGGCAGCGCCTCGTTGGCGCCCCACTGCGCGACGGGGATCACCGGCGCCTTGGTGAGCAGTGCGACGCGCGCCGCGCCGGTCTTGCCGCGCATGGGCCACAGCGCGGGGTCGCGGGTGAGGGTGCCCTCGGGGTAGAAGGCCACGCATTCGCCCCTGTTGACCGCGTCCACGGCGGCCCGGAAGGCGTTGGCCGCGTTGGTGGAGTCCCGGTAGACCGGGATCTGGGAGGTCCCGCGCAGGAAGGCGCCGACGAAGCCGCCCTTGAAGACGCCGGCCTTGATGAGGAAGCGCGGCATACGCCCGGTGTTGTACTGGAAGTGGGCGTACGAGAAGGGATCGAGATGTGAGTTGTGGTTGATGGCGGTGATAAATCCGCCCTGGGCGGGAATGTGCTCCATTCCGCGCCAGTCCCGCTTGAAGAGGACCACGAGCGGCGGTTTCACCAGGACCGCCGCCATGCGGTACCAGAAGCCGATTCTGCGGCCGGACACTCGGAACATCCTCCTCTTGGACCCGCTGACCTGCTGGCTTTGCTGCCGTCCTGGCAGCCGCACAAGTGTCGCCCCAGGTACCCGGTCTGTCGAGGACACCGTAACCCCGCACCTGCCCGGCGCCTTAGGCAGCAGGCGAGAATGAGGCCCGTGGGAAGCGATGGAGCCCGTGTGGCGTGGACGCTGGTGGTGCCGCTGAAGCCCCTGTCGCGGGCCAAGAGCAGGCTCGCCGACACCGCGGGGGACGATCTGCGGCCGGGGCTCGCCCTCGCGTTCGCGCAGGACACGGTGGGTGCGGCGCTGGCGTGCCGGGCCGTGCGGGGCGTGACGGTCGTCACGGACGACCCCCTCGCGGCGCGGAAGCTTTCGGCTCTCGGCGCCCGGATCCTCCCGGACCCGCCGGGCGGCGGTCTGAACGCGGCGCTCGCGCAGGGCGCCCTGGCCGTGCGGCAGCAGCTCCCTACGGCCGCTGTGGCGGCCCTGAACGCCGATCTCCCGGCCCTGCGGCCGACGGAGCTCGAGCAGGTGCTCGAGGCCGCCTCGGCCGCTCCACGGGCGTTTCTGGCGGATGCGGCGGGAGTGGGCACGACGCTGCTGGCCGCCGCGCCCGGCGTGGAGCTGTCCCCCGCGTTCGGCGGGCCCTCCCGGGCCCGGCACCGGGCGTCGGGGGCGCGGGAGATACGGCTGCGGGGCGTCGATTCGGTACGGCGCGACGTGGACACGGGCGAGGACCTGCGCGCCGCGCTCGCCTTGGGCGTGGGCCCTCACACCCTCCGCCACCCGTTCCCGGGCCTGCCCCAGCCGCCCGTGCCGTCGCCCCAGAACTGAGCGCCGCACGTCGGCGCCAGGGTCTGTCGTCAAAGGGGGCGTCCGGCCGCGAACGGCGTCTGGTGCGGTACCTCGCAAGGCGGAGCGTCGCCCTCGTACCGGGCGTACTTGGGCGATGCGACAACGCGGCGAGGCGCCGCCCGCCGCGGTAGCGGCTGATGTCACTGCGGCGTCGGGAGCAGGGCGCCCCCTTTGACGACAGGCCCTAGGCTGGGCCCATGCAGGCGACCGCATACACGTACGACCCCGAGACCCGCGCCGGCAGCGTGCTGCTGGACGACGGGACCCCGTTGCCCTTCGACGCGGCGGCCTTCGACGCCGGGGGGCTGCGGCTGCTGCGGCCCGGGCAGCGGGTGCGGATCGAGGTGGAAGGTCTCGAAGGGACTCCCGAGGGGCGCCGCATCGTGCTGGTGACCCTGCAGACCTTCTGAACGCACCGCGGGTGAACGCACCGCGGGCCGGGCCCGTCCAGGGAGCCCGGCCCGACGCGTGACACCGCCGCTGTAAGCCGCTGACCATCTGGTCAGCGCTTGCGGGCGGTGGTCTTCTTGGCGGTGGTCTTGCGCGCCGGGGCCTTCTTCGCCGGAGCCTTCTTCGCCGTCGCCTTCTTCGCCGTCACCTTCTTGGCCGCGGCCTTCGCGGGTGCCTTCTTCGCTGCCGCCGCCTTCGCGGGAGCCTTCTTGGCCGCCGCCTTCTTCGCCGCGGGGGCCGCCTTCTTCGCCGCGGCCTTCTTGGCCGCCGCCTTCTTCGCGGCCACCTGGAGGCTGCCCTTGGGGGCCTTCTTCACGGCCACCTCGCCGCCCCGGGGGAGCTTCTTCGACCCGCTCACCAGGTCCTTGAACCCCTGACCCGCGCGGAAACGGGGCACCGAGGTCTTCTTGACCCGGACCCGCTCCCCGGTCTGCGGGTTGCGGGCGTAGCGGGCCGGACGCTCGACCTTCTCGAACGAGCCGAATCCGGTGACCGAAACTCGCTCCCCGGCGACGACCGCACGGACCATCGCGTCCAGTACCGCGTCGACCGCTTCGGCGGCCTGCTGACGGCCGCCGAGCTTGTCGGCAATCGCTTCTACGAGCTGCGCCTTGTTCACGTCTTCCCCTTCAGAGACATTGCCAGAACGAATGTGTTCAAGCTTTTTCGCACGTTAGGCAGATATATACCGCAAATCAAACACGAAACGGGCTTATCACCCTTGTGCCGCAACGCACTCGGATGTCATGGACTTCCGTCGGAGTCGGGATCTTGGGGGAAACGTCCCTCGTCGAGGTCGTTCATCAACCGCTCCAGACGCCTTGCCGCGTCCGCGAGATCGTGTTTCGCCGCAGCCGTGATGACCAGCAGCTTCCGGGACAGCGCCATCCGTACGCCCTCCGGGACTTGCAGTGAGCGCACCCTTGTGTGCGCTTCCTTGAGCCGGTCCGCGACAAGCCCGTAGAGCTCGAGTTGGCCGTCGCGTTCCATGCACTGATTGTGCCATCTGAGGCGAGTTGTCGCTTCAGGGGGCCTCAACATGCCGATGCGCCGCCGGCCCGAGGACCGGCGACGCATCGTGTCAAACATGCTCTGTACAGGGAAGACCCGGGGGGCTCAGACCTCAACCGTGCTCGGCTTGAAGGTCGGCCGCAGCGCCTCGTACGCGGCGATGTCGGCCTCCTGCCGGAGGGTGAGACTGATGTCGTCCAGCCCTTCCAGAAGCCTCCATCGGGCGTTCTCGTCAAGCTCAAAATCAGCCGTGATGCCCTCGGCCCGAACCTGGCGCTCGACCAGGTCCACGGTGACCTCGGCCGACGGGTCGGTCTCGATCAGCTTCCACAGCCGGTCCACGGTCTCCTGCGGCAGCACCACCGTCAGCAGGCCGTTCTTGAGGGAGTTGCCGCGGAAGATATCGGCGAAACGCGAGGAGATCACGGCCTTGAAGCCGTAGTTCTGCAGCGCCCACACCGCGTGTTCCCGCGAGGAGCCGGTGCCGAAGTCGGGCCCGGCGACCAGCACGGTCGCGCCCTTGTGCTCGGGCCGGTTGAGCACGAAGTCCGCGTCCTTGCGCCAGGCCTCGAACAGCCCGTCCTCGAAGCCGTCGCGGGTGACCTTCTTGAGCCAGTGCGCGGGGATGATCTGGTCGGTGTCCACGTTGCTGCGGCGCAGCGGAACGGCCCGGCCGGTGTGCGTGGTGAATGCTTCCATGTCTGCTCAGGCCCCCACGGGAACGGTTGCGTCGGCGTCGGACAGATCGGCGGGCGAGGCCAGATGGCCGAGGACCGCGGTGGCGGCGGCCACCTGCGGGGAGACCAGGTGGGTGCGGCCGCCCTTGCCCTGCCGGCCCTCGAAGTTGCGGTTGGAGGTGGACGCCGACCGCTCACCGGGCGCCAGCTGGTCCGGGTTCATGCCCAGACACATCGAACAGCCCGCGTGCCGCCACTCGGCGCCGGCCGCGGTGAACACCTTGTCCAGCCCCTCCTCCACGGCCTGCAGGGCGACCCGTACGGAGCCGGGGACGACCAGCATCCGCACCCCGTCGGCCACCGAACGGCCCGACAGGATCGAGGCGGCGGAGCGCAGGTCCTCGATGCGGCCGTTGGTGCAGGAGCCGACGAAAACGGTGTCGACCTTGATGTCCCGCAGCGCCTGACCAGCCGTCAGACCCATGTACTCCAGGGCCTTCTCAGCGGCGAACTTCTCGCTGGCGTCCTCGAAGGCGGCGGGGTCGGGAACGGCGGCCGACAGCGGCGCGCCCTGGCCCGGGTTGGTGCCCCAGGTGACGAACGGCGCGAGCTCTGCGGCGTCGATGACCACCTCGCGGTCGAAGACCGCGTCGTCGTCGGTGCGCAGCGTGCGCCAGTACTCCACGGCGGCGTCCCAGTCGGCGCCCTGGGGGGCGTGGGCGCGGCCCTTCAGGTACGCGAAGGTGGTCTCGTCCGGGGCGATCATGCCCGCCCGGGCGCCGGCCTCGATGGACATGTTGCAGACGGTCATCCGGGCTTCCATCGACAGCTTCTCGACGGCGGAGCCCCGGTACTCGATCACATAGCCCTGGCCGCCGCCGGTGCCGATCTTCGCGATGATCGCCAGGATCAGGTCCTTGGCCGTGACGTCCTCGGGCAGCTCGCCCTCGACCGTGATCGCCATGGTCTTGAAGGGCGCGAGCGGCAGCGTCTGGGTGGCCAGCACATGCTCGACCTGGCTGGTGCCGATGCCGAACGCGAGCGCGCCGAAGGCTCCATGGGTGGAGGTGTGGCTGTCACCGCAGACGACGGTGGTGCCGGGCTGGGTCAGTCCCAGCTGGGGGCCCACCACGTGGACGACGCCCTGCTCGACATCGCCGAGCGGGTGCAGCCGCACGCCGAACTCCGCGCAGTTCTTGCGCAGCGTCTCCAACTGGGCCCGGGAGACGGGGTCGGCGATCGGCTTGTCGATGTCCAGGGTGGGGGTGTTGTGGTCCTCGGTCGCGATGGTGAGGTCGGTGCGACGGACCCGGCGGCCGGCCTTGCGGAGGCCGTCGAAGGCCTGCGGGCTGGTCACCTCGTGCAGCAGGTGCAGATCGATGAAGAGGAGATCGGGCTCGCCTTCGGCGCGCCGGACGACGTGGTCGTCCCAGACCTTCTCCGCGAGTGTCCGTCCCATCGCTTTCCCTCCGGCCGGCAACGTCGCCGGCCCTGCTCGTGTGTACTGCGTGCCCTGGTATGTGGGCCCGCCATTACAGAGTGGCGCGTCGCCTCGTAAAATGAACTTGCGTTTCACAGTGTGAGACGCGAATATCGTTTCATGGACAACTCTAGTGGCGTCGGCGTTCTCGACAAGGCGGCTCTGGTATTGAGCGCTCTGGAGTCCGGTCCGGCCACCCTCGCCGGGCTGGTCGGGGCGACCGGTCTCGCGCGCCCCACGGCGCACCGGCTCGCGGTAGCACTCGAACACCACCGGATGGTGGCCCGTGACATGCAGGGACGCTTCATTCTCGGCCCGCGCCTGGCCGAACTGGCCGCTTCGGCGGGCGAGGACCGCCTGCTCGCCACCGCGGGCCCGGTGCTCACGCATCTGCGGGACGTGACCGGGGAGAGCGCGCAGCTCTACCGGCGCCAGGGCGATATGCGCATCTGCGTCGCCGCGGCGGAGCGGCTGTCCGGACTGCGGGACACCGTGCCCGTGGGCTCGACCCTGCCCATGAAGGCCGGCTCCGCGGCCCAGATCCTGATGGCCTGGGAGGAGCCGGAGCGGCTGCACCGCGGGCTCCAGGGGGCCCGCTTCACGGCGACCGCACTGTCGGGCGTACGGCGGCGCGGCTGGGCCCAGTCGATCGGCGAGCGGGAGCCCGGCGTGGCCTCGGTCTCCGCGCCCGTACGAGGCCCCTCCAACCGCGTCGTCGCGGCGGTCTCGGTGTCCGGCCCGATCGAGCGGCTGACCCGGCACCCGGGGCGGATGCACGCCCAGGCGGTCATCGACGCGGCCGCACGCCTGACGGACGCACTGCGCCGCGGCGCCTGAAGCCCGGCCGGGGGCACCTCCCAGCGGTAGCCGAGGGAGAACCGAGCCGAAAAAGAGGGGGCACGCGCGGTCATGCGCCCTTCAGGTCCAGCCGGTCGGCCGCCCGGTCGCCGCGGCGGCCGACCGGGATGACACCGAGCGCCTTGGCCAGGCCGAACTCCGGCATGTTGATGTAGACGGACTCGTGCGCACCGGCCGGGACGACGAAGGTCTCGTGCCAGAAGCCGACCTTGCCCCGGCCCTCCCGCAGCCGCCGGTTGAACGCGGCCCAGGCCGGCCGGTGCTCCTTGTCCTGGTCCACGGCGTATGCCAGCAGCTTCTCGTGCGACTCCCAGTACTGGACCAGGTAGATCACCCGGGGCGGGCCGAACAGCAGGTGGTAGCCCATCATGCCGCTCTCCTTGTCCCGCGACAGCTCGCGCAGCATCCGCGGCATCGCCCGGAACACCGGCCACCAGCTGCGCAGCGCCCGGAGGCGGTTGATCCGCATACCAATCATGAACACGGTCACCCCGCCCTCGGCTTCGGCGGTCATGCGCCCGGCTATCGGCTTGGCACCCATGGTGATCCCCTCATCCCTCGTAAGGCGTAATCTTGGATAGCGGCGCTACCCAATGATTGGATAGTGCCACTCTCCAACCAGGAAGGCAAGTGGATGCGTCTCAAGGAGTTGAGCGAGCGCAGCGGGGTGTCCACCGCGACGATCAAGTACTACCTGCGCGAGCGGCTGCTGCCGCCGGGCGAGCGCGTCAGCGCCACCCAGGCCGAGTACGGCGAGGAGCATCTGCGCAGACTGCGGCTGGTGCGGGCGCTGATCCAGGTGGGCCGGGTGCCGGTGGCCACGGCCCGCGAGGTACTGGAGACCGCCGAGGACGAGTCGCTGTCCCAGAACACCCGGATGGGGGCCGCGGTCTGGGCGCTGCCGCACGGCCCCGAGCCCGCCGAGGACGATCCCGAGACCGAGGAGGCCCGCCGCCAGGTCGACGCCCTGCTGGAGCGGCTGGGTTGGACGTACGGCCAGGAGCTCGGCGACACCTCCCCCGCGTACGGAATGCTGGTGGCGGCCATCGCCTCACTCGCCCGGCTCGGCTATCCGCACGAGACCGACCATCTGCTGCTGCACGCCCGCCTGGCCGCCGAACTGGCCGTCGCGGACCTGGATCTGGTCGAGAAGTACGGCGGCTCCCCCACGGAGCGGATCGAGGCGGTCGTCGCGCTGACGGTGCTGTACGAGCCGGTGCTGCTGGCCCTGCGGCGGCTCGCCGAGACCGAGGAGTCCGGCCGCCGCTTCGAGGGCTGATTCCGGGCAAGAGAAAGCCCCCCGTGAAAAACACGGAGGGCTTTCGGAAATGTACCCCCGACCGGATTCGAACCGGCGCTACCGCCTTGAGAGGGCGGCGTGCTAGGCCGCTACACAACGGGGGCTTGAGCACTGCGCTGGGCTACCAGGACTCGAACCTAGACTAAATGAACCAGAATCACTCGTGCTGCCAATTACACCATAGCCCATGGTATAGACCAGTACCCCCGACCGGATTCGAACCGGCGCTACCGCCTTGAGAGGGCGGCGTGCTAGGCCGCTACACAACGGGGGCCCTAGCGATCTCCATCTTCGGAAAGACGAAAGAGATCCGTACCCCCGACCGGATTCGAACCGGCGCTACTGCCTTGAGAGGGCAGCGTGCTAGGCCGCTACACAACGGGGGCTTGATCCTGCTGATCAAGGGATTTCCGGGAGAAACCGAAGAATCCCTTGCTGGGGTACCAGGACTCGAACCTAGACTAAGTGAACCAGAATCACTCGTGCTGCCAATTACACCATACCCCACCAAAACGCCACCCTTTTGGGGGTTTTGTCTGGCTTGCGCCCCGGTCCGGCCTGTCGGCCCGCCCGAGCGGCGCAGGAAGAACATTACCCGATGGTGGACGGGCCACCAAAACGAGTATCGCCGTGCCACAGACGGCAGAGGCGGCCACCGGGACCCGGTGGCCGCCCCCGTACGCGCATGAAGAGCGCGAGGAGTCGGCTACGCCGTCAGCTTCGCCAGCGCCGCGTCGACGCGGGCCAGCGTGCGCTCGCGGCCCAGCACCTCCAGGGACTCGAACAGCGGCAAACCGACCGTGCGGCCGGTGACGGCGACGCGCACCGGCGCCTGGGCCTTGCCCAGCTTGAGGCCGTGCTCCTCACCGGCCGCCAGGACCGCGGCCTTCAGGGTCTCGGCGTCCCACTCGGCCTCGGCGAGCCGGGTACGGACCGAGGCGAGCAGGGCGTCCGCGCCTGGCTTCATCGCCTTCGTCCAGGACGCCTCGTCCTCCACCGGCTCGGCGAGGAAGAGGAAGTCCACGTTCGCGGTGATGTCGGACAGGACCGTCAGCCGGGTCTGGGCCAGCGGGGCCAGCGCCTCGAAGGCGGCCGAGTCGAAGGCATCCGGGGCCCAGGGCGCGTGCGGCGCCTTGAGCCAGGGCCCGCACGCCTCGATGAACGCCTTCACATCCAGCTGCCGGATGTGGTCGGCGTTGATCGCCTCGGCCTTCTTGAGGTCGAAGCGCGCCGGGTTGGCGTTCACCTGGGCGATGTCGAACGCGGCGACCAGCTCGTCCATCGAGAAGACGTCCCGGTCGGGCGCCAGCGACCAGCCCAGCAGGGAGAGGTAGTTGAGCAGGCCCTCGGGGAGGAAGCCGCGCTCGCGGTAGAGGTTGAGCGAGGCCTGCGGGTCGCGCTTGGAGAGCTTCTTGTTGCCCTCGCCCATCACATACGGCAGATGGCCGAAGGCGGGCACGGTGCCGCCTCCGACGCCGATCTCGGCGAGGGCGCGGTAGAGCGCGATCTGACGCGGGGTGGAGGACAGCAGGTCCTCGCCGCGCAGCACATGGGTGATCTCCATCAGCGCGTCGTCAACCGGGTTGACGAGCGTATAGAGAGGGGCGCCGTTGGCCCGCACGATCCCGTAGTCCGTCACGTTCTCCGGCGTGAAGGTGAGCTCGCCGCGCACCAGGTCGGTGAAGGTGATCGGCTCGTCGGGCATCCGGAAGCGCACGATGGACGAGCGGCCCTCGGCCTCGTACGCGGTGCGCTGCTCGGCGGTCAGGGTGCGGCACTTGCCGTCGTAGCCGGAGGGCCGGCCGGCCTTGCGGGCCTCCTCGCGGCGCTCCTCCAACTCCTCGGCGGTGCAGTAGCAGCGGTACGCGTGGCCGCTCTCCTGCAGCCGCTCCGCGACGTCGCGGTAGAGGTCCATGCGCTGCGACTGGCGGTACGGAGCGTGCGGGCCGCCGATCTCCGGGCCCTCGTCCCAGTCGAGGCCCAGCCAGCGCATCGCGTCCAAGAGCTGCTGGTACGACTCCTCGGAGTCGCGCGCGGCGTCGGTGTCCTCGATACGGAAGACCAGGGTGCCGCCGTGGTGCCGGGCGAAGGCCCAGTTGAACAGGGCGGTGCGGACCAGGCCGACATGAGGGTTGCCGGTCGGCGAGGGACAGAAACGTACCCGCACGGGAGCGGAGGGGGTTGCGCTAGCCACGCTTGATCACCTTGTTGGTGAGAGTGCCGATGCCTTCGATGGTGACGGCGACCTCGTCGCCGACGCTGAGCGGTCCGACGCCCGCCGGGGTGCCGGTGAGGACGACGTCGCCTGGGAGCAGCGTCATCGCCTCGGTGATGTGCACGATCAGGTCCTCGATCGGGCGCACCATCTCACTCGTACGGCCCAGCTGGCGCTGTTGGCCGTTGACGGTGCAGCCGATGCCCAGGCCCGCGCTGATGTCGGCGGGGTCGATGCCGGTCTCCACCCAGGGTCCGAGCGGGCAGGAGGTGTCGAAGCCCTTGGCCCGGGCCCACTGCTTCTCGCGCTTCTGGACATCGCGCGCGGTGATGTCGTTGGCGCAGGTGTAGCCGAGGATCACGTCCTTGACGCGCTCCCTGGGCACCTCCTTGCACAGCCGGCCGATGACCACGGCCAGCTCGGCCTCGTGGTGCACCTCCTGGGAGAAGGAGGGGTAGACGATCGGGTCGCCGGGGCCGACCACGGAGGTGGACGGCTTGAAGAAGGCGACCGGGACGTCGGGGACCTCATTGCCCAGTTCGGCGGCGTGCTCGGCGTAATTGCGGCCGATTGCGACGATCTTGTTGGGCAGGACGGGCGGCAGCAGCCGGACCTCGCTCAGCGGGACCGTCCGGCCCGAACGCTCGAATTCGGCGAAGGGGTGGCCTTTGATGATGTCGATCACAGGGCCGTCCTGGGCGGACGGTCCGTCCTCGACCACGCCGAAGGCGACGTTGCCGTCGATGGAGAACCTGGCAATGCGCACGGGAAGCTGCTGCCTCTTCACTGGACTCGCTGGAGACTGACGCTCCAGGCTATCGCTCCGCGACCCGCGCGCCTCTGCCCATTTTGTCCGCTCGTCCGCGAAGTGGTTCTCCGATGCCCGCAGGCCCCCTTGATCCCCTCCGGCCCCCGGCTCAGCTGTTGGGCGCCTTGGTCAGGATGGTGCGCTTGGGGTTGGCGGTCTGCGTCGGGAGTTCGACGGGGTGCTCCGGGCGCTCCTCGGCCGCGGTCTGCAGCTCGTCGGCGTCCTTCAGATGCGCCAGCGTGGTGCGCCGCGGGTTGGCTATGGTGCGGAACATCATCGTCGTCTTCACGTGAGTCATGCCTCGTGTTGTTGTCGTTTTGACCGGCTGCGTAAAGCGTCAGGCTAGAGGCCCCTTTGCCCACCGTTCCGGGAAAGAAGTCGCGATCGGCTTGTGAGTTTCCTCACGACTCCTCGGGCAAATGCCACATTAAAGGCAGTCACCCCAAGCTCCCGAAACGGATATTTCCGCCCCGAAGCTGACGTTCCGATCTTGATCATCGCCACCCGGACACGCGCTGTTTGCGGGCAACTCGCAGGAAAAAGTCCGTTATCGCCGAGATGGCTTTCTACGTCCGGTAATAAATCCCGTACTGAGCGTCACACCCGTCACAGCATTTTCGCTTGCCCTTGTTGCAGCATCCGGCACTGTGCTGGAATTCCCGGAACCGCCGCAGACACAGCCGGCGCGCAGGGGGTGCCAGGAGAAGGAGACGCCGAGCGGCGGTGGCTCCTCTTCTCGACTACGGAAGGATGCGCGCCGGTCACTCACGACCGCCAGGGGGGCCTGACACCGTCCCCCATGACTCGACACCGCTTCACCGCATATCCGGTGAAGCGCCTGGTCCAGAGGTTGCGACACTAGTGCAGGGACGTTTCAAGAGGGAAGGTAAGGGGTCTCCCCAGGCCCTCCAGGGCCGAGGGGATGGCTCGGCGGACCCGGGGCCGCGCGGTGGGACCGACCGCGGCTCCTCACCCCCGCGCGCCCAAGTCACGGGACGGGCCCCGGCCGACCATCAGGGTCCGGAGTCCGCTACACAGACCGGCGGTGCCGCACCGGCCGCCCAGCCCAAGTCGAAGAGCCCCAGCGGACCTGGTAACAGGCTCGCCCTGCGCAACTGGCGCATCAGCACCCGGCTGGTCTCGCTGCTGGCCCTCCCCGTGGTCGCCGCGACCACCCTGGGCGCGCTGCGGATCAACAGCTCGCTGGACAACATCGAGCAGCTCGACCGCATGAAGCTGCTGACCGAGATGACCCAGCAGGCCACCCAGCTGGCTAACGCCCTCCAGGAGGAGCGCGACAAGTCGGCGGCGCCGCTGGCGGGCAAGGGCAACGCCAAGGACGACCGCGTCGTCGCGACCCGCGAGAAGACCGACCGCGAGGTGGCGGCGTTCAACCGGGCCACCCAGGACCTCGATCCCGGGGACAAGGCGCTGGCGGGCGTGCAGTCCACGCTCGTGGACATCAGCAAACAGCTCGGCAATATCAGCCAGATCCGCGACTCCGCATATCAGGACGATCAGTACTACTCGCTGACCGCCCAGGACTACAACGAACTGATCGACTCACTGCTGCTGCTGTCCCAGGACATGGCCCAGGCCACCAGCAACAGCGACATGATCAACAATACCCGTGCGCTGGCCACCTTCTCCTCCGCCAAGGAGTACGCCTCGATCCAGCGCGCGCTCATCAGCGCCGCGCTCGCCGACCCCAAGGGCCCCGAGTTCTCCGCCAACGACCGCCGCTTCGCCAGGACCGCGGTCGACAAGGAGGAGGAGGCGCTGCGGCGGTTCAACCAGATCCGCGACGGCGACTCCGAGGATCTGCTGGAGCCGCTGGACAGCCGCGCGGACATCAAGTCGGCGACCCTGTACGCCGACCGCGCCGTACGCGACCCCCGAGGGCTCCAGGCCGAGAAGCGCTCCGCCATCGACTGGTACGACCAGGACTCCATCAAGATCGATGAGATGGCCCGGATCGAGCAGACGCTGCTGGGCGAGATGAAGCAGAAGGCGCGCGATCTACGCGCGGAAGCCCAGCAGGACGCGATCCTCAACGGCGCCCTGATCCTGCTCGTCCTCGGCGTCACGCTGGTCGGCGCGTTCGTCGTCGCCCGGTCCATGGTCCGCTCGCTGCGCCGGCTGCAGGACACCGCCCAGGAAGTCGCTCAGAAGCGGCTGCCGGAGCTGGTCAAGCAGCTGTCCGAGTCCGACCCGCAGGACGTGGACATCTCCGTCGAGTCCGTCGGCGTGCACAGCCGGGACGAGATCGGCAAGGTGGCCACGGCCTTCGACGACGTGCACCGCGAGGCGGTCCGACTGGCCGCCGAGCAGGCGCTGCTGCGGGGCAACGTCAACGCGATGTTCACCAACCTCTCGCGCCGCAGCCAGGGCCTCATCCAGCGCCAGCTCTCGCTGATCTCCGAGCTGGAGAGCCGCGAGGCCGACCCGGACCAGCTGTCCTCGCTCTTCAAGCTGGACCACCTCGCGACCCGTATGCGCCGTAACGGCGAGAACCTGCTGGTCCTCGCGGGCGAGGAGCCCGGCCGCCGGTGGACCCGACCGGTCCCGCTGGTCGACGTGTTGCGCGCGGCGGCGTCCGAGGTGGAGCAGTACGAGCGCATCGAGCTCAGCTCCGTGCCCACCAACGAGGTGGCCGGACGGGTCGTCAACGACCTGGTGCACCTGCTCGCCGAGCTGCTGGAGAACGCCACCTCGTTCTCCTCCCCGCAGACCAAGGTCAAGGTCACCGGTCACGCGCTGCCCGACGGCCGGGTGCTGGTCGAGATCCACGACACCGGCATCGGGCTCTCCCCCGAGGACCTGGCGGCGATCAACGAACGGCTGGCCAGCCCGCCCACGGTCGATGTGTCGGTCTCCCGGCGCATGGGCCTGTTCGTGGTCGGCCGGCTGTCGCTGCGCCACGGAATCCGCATCCAGCTGCGGCCGTCCGACTCGGGCGGCACCACGGCGCTGGTCATGCTGCCGGTGGACGTCGCCCAGGGCGGCCGCAAGCCGGGCGCTCCGACGCCGGGCAATGCGGGCCAGGGTGGTCCGGGCGGCCCCAGTGGCCCCGGCGGTCCCGGCGGTCCCGGCGGTCCCGGCGCCCCCAGTGGCGGCTCGGCCGGAATGCTGGGCTCCCTGCCGTCGCGGCGGCAGGTCCCCGGCTCCGGTTCGCGGGCCGCGCTGCCCGGCAGCGGGCTGCCCACCCGCCCCGTCGGCGCGGGCGCGGGCGCTTCGGGCGCCGCTCCCGCCGGCCCCAACTTCTTCGAGGGCGGCAACAACCGGCCGCCCGGCCAGAAGAACGCCCCGGCGGGCCCGCCCGGAGACTTCGCCGGGCGTCCCCCGCTCCCCTCTCGCGGCGATGCGCGCGGCGACGGCCCGACCGTGGCCCCGCCGACCGGTGCTCCGATACGCGCGGACTCCGGCGACGACCAGGGCGGCCGTCCGCAGCTGCCGTCGCGCGGCGCGGCGCCCGAGCTCCCCGGCCCTCAGGAGCCGGGCACCAGCTGGGGTGCGCGCCGGTCGGGCGAGGACGATTGGCCGACCACGCGCGAGGCGATGGACGCGCCCCGCGGGCACGAGGAGAACGACACCACCGGTCCGTTCGCCCGGCCCC
Organism: Streptomyces sp. NPDC020845; assembly: GCF_044334165.1. Taxonomy (NCBI): domain Bacteria; kingdom Bacillati; phylum Actinomycetota; class Actinomycetes; order Kitasatosporales; family Streptomycetaceae; genus Streptomyces; species Streptomyces sp. NPDC020845. The sequence continues at coordinate 86,556 of NZ_JBIRSJ010000012.1, forward strand.
AGCTGGGCCAGTCGGCGAGCGTGTTCGAGCCACGGCGCGGCCCCGGTGACACGGGCGAGTTCGCGCTGCCGGGCCAGGGCAACGGCGGCCGCGACCCGCTGGCGGGCCGCGGCCCAGGTGACACCGGCCAGTTCGCCCGGCCCGAGCTGGGCCAGGGTCCCGGCGACACCGGCGAGTTCCCGCAGCCCCAGTTCGGCCGCGGTCCCGGCGATACCGGTGAGTTCCCCCAGCCGCAGCTGGGCCGGCGCCCCGGCGACACCGGGGAGTTCCCGCAGCCCCAGTTGGGCCAGGGTCCCGGCGACACCGGCCAGTTCGCCCGGCCTCAGTTCGGCCGGCGTCCTGACGACACCGGAGAGTTCCCCCAGCCCCGGTTCGGCGAGCCCGCCGGGCAGGGGGGCCGTGGGCCCGGTGACACCTCCGAGTTCGCCCGGCCCGACTTCAACGCCCCGCGGCCGGAGGCCGACACCGGCTCCTACCGCCAGGGCGGCCCGGGCGTCGGGCGCGATCAGAACTCCGGCACCGGGGAGTTCCCGCTGCCGCAGGGCCCGGGTGGCGGCGGCGCCCCGGGGCCCGGCTCGCTCCCGCCCGCAGGGCCCGGCGACGGCCGGACGCCGATCTTCGACACGATCGAGTCGAACTGGTTCCGCTCGCAGGACGGCGGAACCCTGGGCGACGGCCAGCGGCTGACCACTGAGCCGCCGGGATCCGGCCGCCCGGCGTCCGCCGTGCCCCCCACCCCGCCCCGCGACCCGCAACCGACCTCCCGGGGCACCGGCGAGGCCGCCGGAGTCGGCGCCGGACCGGGCGCCAACGGCTCCGGTACGAACGGCTCGGGTACGAACGGATCCGGTACGAACGGATCCGGCCTCGGAACCAACGCCTTCGGGGCGTCGGGGACGAACGGCTTCGGCCCCGGGGCGAACGGCAGCGGCCCGGCGTCCAACTGGCGTACCTCGCCGAACGACGACAGCTGGCGCCGCGCCGGGCAGCTTCGGGAGGAGGGACCCGCGGCGGGCGGTGTGACGTCTTCCGGGTTGCCACGCCGCGTACCGCGCGCGAATCTCGTGGAAGGCGCCGCACAGCAGCAGCAGTCCCGTCCGACCGGACCGCAGGTCTCGCGCGCGCCCGATGATGTGCGCGGGAGGCTGACCAACCTCCGCCGGGGGATCCAGCAGGGCCGCCGGGCCGGAACCGGCCCGAGCGGCAATCACGATCGCGGCGTAGGCCCGACTTACCAGCAGGAGCGTTAGTTGAGCCCGATGAGCCAGGCGGCGCAGAATCTGAACTGGTTGATCACGAACTTCGTGGACAACACCCCCGGGGTGTCGCACACGGTGGTGGTCTCCGCCGACGGACTCCTTCTGGCGATGTCCGAAGGCTTTCCCCGTGACCGGGCCGACCAGCTGGCGGCCGTCGCCTCCGGTCTGACCTCGCTCACCGCCGGAGCCTCCCGCATCTTCGAAGGCGGCGCGGTCAACCAGACCGTCGTCGAGATGGAACGAGGCTTCCTGTTCATCATGTCCATCTCCGACGGCTCCTCCCTCGCCGTACTCGCCCACCCCGAGTGCGACATCGGCCTCGTCGGCTACGAGATGGCCCTGCTCGTCGACCGCGCGGGCAGTGTCCTCACCCCGGACCTGCGCGCCGAACTGCAAGGCAGCTTGCTGAACTGACCGACCACCCGCCGCCCACCCGCTCGGCTGACAGGCCGAACGCCCCCCAAACGGCACCGACCGACGGCAACACCGTCACCTTCCTGTCCCGACCGGAGGACCCATGACCCCGCCCCCTGCCTCGCCCGGCCCGTACGGCGGCCATCATCATTCGCCGTACGGGAGTGAAGGCGACCAGCCGTTGGTGCGCCCGTACGCGATGACCGGTGGCCGGACCCGGCCTCGCTACCAGCTCGCCATCGAGGCGCTGGTCTCCACCACGGCGGACCCCGCGCATCTACAGGGGCTGCTCCCCGAGCACCAGCGGATCTGTCATCTGTGCCGGGAGGTCAAGTCGGTCGCCGAGGTGTCCGCACTGCTCAACATGCCGCTGGGGGTGGCCCGGATCCTGGTCGCCGACCTGGCCGAGGCGGGGATGGTGGCGATCCATCAGCCCGGCGGTAACTCGGACGCGGGCGGGACCCCGGATGTGACACTGCTCGAAAGGGTGCTCAGTGGACTTCGCAAGCTCTAGCGGCGGTGCCCCGCCGGCCCGTGCGACCACTTCGGCCAAGATCGTGGTGGCGGGCGGCTTCGGCGTGGGCAAGACCACGTTCGTCGGCGCGGTCTCGGAGATCAACCCGCTGCGCACCGAAGCCGTGATGACCTCCGCCTCGGCCGGGATCGACGATCTGAGCCATGTGCAGGACAAGACCACGACGACCGTGGCGATGGACTTCGGCCGCATCACGCTGGACGACGACCTGATCCTGTATCTGTTCGGCACGCCCGGACAGGACCGGTTCTGGTTCATGTGGGACGACCTGGTCCGCGGCGCCATCGGCGCCGTCGTCCTCGTCGACACCCGCCGTCTCTCCGACTGCTTTCCCGCGGTCGACTACTTCGAGAACTCCGGGCTCCCCTTCGTCATCGCCCTCAACGGCTTCGACGGACACCAGCCCTACACCCCCGAAGAAGTCCGCGAGGCGCTGCAGATCGGCCCGGACACCCCGATCATCATCACCGACGCCCGCCACCGCAGCGAGGCGAAGAGCGCGCTTATCACACTCGTGGAGCATGCCCTGATGGCTCGGCTGAAGTAGGCGTAAAATCCCGGAAGTTGTCCGAAATCCGTTGACCGGAGCGGGCTGTGTCCTATGACACGGCCCGCTCGGGCGTTCATAACGTTTCGACAGAGAAATAGATGGGATTCGATACGGAGCGCGTTCGGACAGCTCCGTTGCGCGCTCAATTAGTTAGCTGTTTGACATGTCTCACCCGTAACGCCCCTTTTATCTCTGGTCCAGACAACTGGTCGGATGGTTGGCCGACTGTTTGGAAAGCACCGACGCAGCATGCTGGAATTCGCTGAACTGGGCGGTACGGGCTCAGCTGGGAACGGCACGACACAGGTGCCGACGCCGAGAGGTTGTTGGTCGAGTGAGGCGAAGCATGCCGGACTCCGCGAAACAGGTGCGGGGGAACTTCACCCCGCCGCCGCGCACAGCGGCGCCACCCGCCGGTGCGACGGAGCTCCCTGTCGCGACCGGCGGGCGCCTGTCGCCGCGGAACTGGCGGGTGCCGGCCCGCCTGAACGCGATCATGCTCATCCCCGTCCTGGTCGCCCTGCTCTTCGGCGGCTTCCGCGTCCAGTCCTCCGTTTCCACCTGGAACGCGGCCGAGGACGCCGAGCGCACCGCCCGGCTGGTCCGCGCGGCCGCTTCCTACAGCCACGCTCTGGTGGACGAGCGCGACCGCACCGCGGTTCCACTGCTGACCGGTTCCGCCGAGGACGAGGTCAAAAAGGCCCGGGCGGCGACCGACGCCGCGAAGGCCGAGTTCGACAAGTACGCCGCGGACATGCCGAACACCGCGAGCCTCAAGCGTCGCCTCAAGGCTTTTCAGGCGGTGGAGCCGCAGCTGGCCAATCTGCGCCGCTACGCCTACACCGACCGGCTGAACGGGGTGAAGACCGAAGAGGGCTATGTCGCGGTCGAGCACTCACTGTTGGAGTTCGCAAACGAACTGGGTCTGGGCACCGGCAACATCACCTCCTACGGCCGCACCGTCTACGCGGTCTCACTGGCCAAGGGAGCTGAATCGCTCCAACGCTCCATTGGCAGCCATCTGCTGGTCAAACCCGGCCCCTCGGCCGTCGACCGTAAGACCCAGCTCACCGCCTTCGGCTCGTACGTCTACCTGGAGAACATCGCCCTCACCGAGTTCCAGTCGGCCGGCCTCCCCGAGGACGTGGCCCGGCTGAAGCAGGCCATGGCTGAGGGGAAGAAGAAGAGCGAGGCGCAGGTCAAGGAGGCCCGGCGGAAGGCCGCCGCCGAGGACCGGCAGTTCGTGGTGCCGCCCTCGATGGAGCAGATGATCGAGGCCATCGGCAGCGGCGAAAGGCCGGCGGACCTCAAGGAGCGCGGCATCACCCCGGAGTCGTGGTTCGCCGCTTCCACGGCCAAGTTCGACGCCTATCGCGAGATCGAGAAGGACCTCGTCGACAAGGCGGTGAACGAGGCTTCGCAAATCTCCGCGAACGCAAAGCGCGACGCGTTTGTGAACTCCGCCATCGTGCTGCTCGCCCTTCTGCTGGCCTTCATCGTGGCGGGCCGGATGGCCCGCTCCATGAGCCGCAGCATGCGACAGCTGCGCAACACCGCCTTCGACGTCGCCGAACAGCGGCTGCCCATGCTGGTCGACCAGCTCTCCAAGGCCGACCCGGGCCGGATCGACACCCGGGTGACCCCGATCCCGATCACCACACGGGACGAGATCGGCGAGGTGGCCCGGGCCTTCGACCAGGTGCACCGCGAGGCGATCCGGCTCGCCGCCGAGCAGGCGATGCTGCGCGGCAACGTCAACGCGATCTTCACCAACCTTTCCAGCCGCAACCAGGGCCTCATCGAGCGCCAGCTCTCGCTGATCTCCGAGCTGGAGAACCGCGAGGCCGACCCGGACCAGCTCGAGCACCTTTTCCGGCTGGACCACCTGGCGACCCGTATGCGGCGCAACGGCGAGAACCTGCTGATCCTCGCGGGCGAGGAGCCAGGCCGCCGCTGGAACCAGCCGGTGCCGCTGATCGACGTGTTGCGCGCCGCCTCCTCCGAGGTGGAGTCGTACGAGCGGATCGAGCTGGCCGGCGTCCCGGAGACCGAGATCCACGGCAACGCCGTGACCGACCTGGTGCACCTGCTCGCCGAGCTCCTAGAGAACGCCACCACCTTCTCCTCGCCGCACACCAAGGTGCGGGTGACCGCGACCCGGCTGCCCGACGGCCGCGTCATGATCGAGATCCATGACAAGGGCATCGGCCTGACCGCCGAGGACTTCGCGGACATCAACCACAAGCTGGCCAATCCGCCCACCGTCGACGCCGCCGTCTCGCAGCGCATGGGCCTGTACGTGGTCGGCCGCCTCGCCGACCGGCACCACATCCGGTGCCAGCTGCGCCCGTCGGGCGAGCAGGCGGGCACCACCTCGCTGGTGATGCTGCCGGACGCGATCACGCACGGCGGAGGCGGCGAGGAGCTGCCCGGAAACCAGGACTTCACGGTCTCCCCCCGGATCGGCCAGGAACAGGCCCAGCAGGCCCCGCAGGCGCCCCAGGCCCCGCAGGCCGTCCCTACGGCCTCGCAGGCCCCTGTGGCGCCGCAGACGCCGCAGACCGTCCAGCCGCAGACCGCCCAGGAGCCCGCCGCACCGCGCACCGCCGCCGACTTCGGCTTCGACGACTCGGCATACGGCGGCGATCCGCTGTTCGGGCCGATGTCACAAACCGGGGCATCCGCCCCCGCAGCGCCGACCGGACCGGCCATGCCGTTCCCGTCTTCTGCGCCGTATTCCGAACCGGAATCGGAATACAGGACTCCGACGGAATCCGCACCGCCGCCGTACGCCGACTTCACGTCCGCTTCCCACCAGGGAAATTGGAGCGACACCGGTTCGTTTGAGTCGCCCTTTGCATCAAACTACCCAGTACAAACGGAATCTGCGCCAAGCGCTCCCGAAGTTGCCTCGGAAAGCGTAGAGTTCCACCGTCCGGGACCCTCCCCGAGCACCACCAGCTCCCTGGCCGACGCCGGTCTCCCCCGCCGCGAGAAGCAGTGGCAGCCGTCGGAGGACTCAGGGACCCAGCAGCCGACCGCGGAACCGGTGGCGCCCGCGGCGCCGGAGCTGCCCGGTCAGGACTCGGGGGAGCACACTTTCTCGGACACCTTCACGTGGCACCCGGAGAACGACCAGCGCTGGCACCGAGCCGAACAGCTGCGTGAGCCGAAGGCCGGCGGGATCACCTCTTCCGGTCTGCCCCGGCGAGTGCCCAAGGCCAACCTGGTCGAGGGCACCGCGGAGTCGACCGGAGCGGGCGGCCCCCAGGTCTCCCGCGCGCCGGAGGACATCCGCGGCAGGTTGAGCAACCTGCGCCGCGGCGTCCAGAAGGGGCGCCAACAGCGTGACCAGCATGACCAACAGGGCTACGGCCCCGGCAGCAGCTACGATCAGGAGCGTTAGTGTGAGCCCGATGAGCCAGGCGGCGCAGAACCTGAACTGGTTGATCACCAACTTCGTGGACAACACCCCCGGGGTGTCGCACACGGTGGTGGTCTCCGCCGACGGACTCCTTCTGGCGATGTCCGAAGGCTTTCCCCGTGACCGAGCCGACCAGCTGGCGGCCGTCGCCTCCGGTCTGACCTCGCTCACCGCCGGAGCCTCCCGCATCTTCGAAGGCGGCGCGGTCAACCAGACCGTCGTCGAGATGGAACGAGGCTTCCTGTTCATCATGTCCATCTCCGACGGCTCCTCCCTCGCCGTACTCGCCCACCCCGAGTGCGACATCGGCCTCGTCGGCTACGAGATGGCCCTGCTCGTCGACCGCGCGGGCGGCGTCCTCACCCCGGACCTGCGCGCCGAACTGCAAGGCAGTCTTCTCAACTAGCAAACACAAAGATGCGTTTCGCGCCACCGCGCCGTTAGGGTGCGGTGGCGCGACCGGCAGACAGGCGAGTTGGAGGAGGAAACGTGGCAACGCCCCCCAGTGGATATCCGTACGGCCATGGGCAGCAGGCCGAGCCGCACGGAGATGCCCCGTTGAAGCGCTTCAACTTCCCCTCCACCCCAAGCCGTCAGGTCCGCTCGGCCCAGCAGCCCCCTGCGGCGCCTCAGGAGCCCGTTCAGCAGCCCCATGAGGCCCCGACCCCGCCCCTGCATACGCAGCCCCTCCAGCAGCCGTACGCGCCCTCCTACGCGCCACAGGGCGGCCCGGCAGGGCTGTCGGGGCTCTCATCGGAGCCGACGTCGCATCAGCCGCCCCCCAGCCGGCCCGCGCCGCCGCCCGTGCGGCACACTCCGGAGCCGTCCTCCCCGGCCTCCGGACACAACCCGCTGGTGCGGCCGTACGCCATGACCGGAGGCCGGACCCGGCCTCGCTACCAGCTCGCCATCGAGGCGCTGGTGTCCACCACGGCGGACCCCGCTCAGCTCCAGGGCCAGCTGCCCGAGCACCAGCGGATCTGCCACCTGTGCCGTGAGATCAAGTCGGTCGCCGAGATCTCCGCACTCCTGACCATTCCCCTCGGCGTCTCCCGGATCCTCGTAGCCGACCTGGCCGAGGCCGGGCTCGTCGCCATCCATCAGCCCGGCGGCGACGAGTCCGCCGGCGGCCAGCCTGACGTGACATTGCTCGAAAGGGTGCTCAGTGGACTTCGCAAGCTCTAGCGGTGCAGCCCGCTCCACCACCTCCGCGAAAATCGTGGTGGCGGGCGGCTTCGGCGTGGGCAAGACCACGTTCGTCGGCGCGGTCTCGGAGATCAACCCGCTGCGCACCGAAGCCGTGATGACCTCCGCCTCGGCCGGGATCGACGATCTCACCCACGCGCCGGACAAGACCACCACCACGGTGGCCATGGACTTCGGTCGCATCACGCTCGACCAGGACCTGATCCTCTACCTGTTCGGCACGCCCGGACAGGACCGGTTCTGGTTCATGTGGGACGACCTGGTCCGCGGCGCCATCGGCGCCGTCGTCCTCGTCGACACCCGCCGTCTCGCCGACTGCTTCCCCGCGGTCGACTACTTCGAGAACTCCGGACTGCCCTTCGTCATCGCCCTCAACGGCTTCGACGGACACCAGCCCTACACCCCCGAAGAAGTCCGCGAGGCGCTGCAGATCGGCCCGGACGCGCCCATCATCATCACCGACGCCCGCCACCGCAGCGAGGCGAAGAGCGCGCTCATCACGCTCGTCGAGCACGCCCTGATGGCGCGTTTGCGATAGCGACGGACAGCGTCGGCGGCGCCCGCCGCCGAACGCACAAATCCCCCGCTCTCCGGGAGAGCGGGGGATTTGTGCGCTTCAGGCCAGCGTTTCCGGTTTCGGCTACGCAGCCTCAGCCCTGCCAGCTGTGCGGGGCGCGGAAGCCCCGCTGGCGCTCCAGCCGGCGCCAGCCCGCCGCGCTGCGGCCGGTGCGCCCCGAGGGGCGCCGGTAGCCTGCGTTGGCGGCCGCGCGGGCGAGGAGGACCGCGGTGACCGCGGCGAGCTCCTCGGCGTCGGCGTGGCCCTTCTCGACGCGGACGAGAGTGGCGGCGCCGACGGCGGCCGCGGTATCGGCGGGGTTGTCGGCGGTATCCTGTGCGGTGCTCACGATGGCTTCGTCTCCAATACTCGCGTCAATGCTCGCGTCAATGCTCGCGTTACTGCGGCGGGTTGCCGTGCTTGCGGGACGGCAGGTCGGCGTGCTTGTTGCGCAGCATCGCCAGGGACCGGATCAGGACCTCGCGGGTCTCCACGGGGTCGATGACGTCGTCGACCAGGCCGCGCTCGGCGGCGTAGTACGGGTGCATCAGCTCGGACTTGTACTCCTTGACCATGCGGGCGCGCATGGCCTCGGGGTCGTCGGCTCCGGCGATCTGCCGGCGGAAGATCACGTTGGCCGCGCCCTCGGCGCCCATCACCGCGATCTCGTTCGTCGGCCAGGCGTAGGTCAGGTCGGCGCCGATGGACTGGGAGTCCATGACGATGTAGGCGCCGCCGTACGCCTTGCGCAGGATGACCGAGATCCGCGGCACGGTGGCGTTGCAGTACGCGTACAGCATCTTGGCGCCGTGCCGGATGATCCCGCCGTGCTCCTGGTCCACGCCGGGCAGGAAGCCGGGCACGTCCAGCAGCGTGATCAGGGGGATGTTGAAGGCGTCGCACATCTGGATGAAGCGGGCGGACTTCTCCGACGCCTCGATGTCCAGCACCCCGGCCAGCGACTGCGGCTGGTTGGCAATGATGCCCACCACCTGGCCGTCCAACCGGCTCAGGGCGCAGATGATGTTGGTCGCCCAGCGCTCGTGGACCTCCAGGTAGTCGCCGTCGTCGACGATCTCCTCGATGACCTTGCGCATGTCGTACGGGCGGTTGCCGTCGGCCGGGACGAGGTCGAGCAACGCCTCGCCGCGCCGCTCGGCCGGGTCGTCGGACTCGACGGTCGGCGGGTTCTCGCGGTTGTTCTGCGGGAGCAGCGACAGGAGGTAGCGCACCTCCTCCAGGCAACTCTCCTCGTCGTCGTACGCGAAGTGGCACACGCCCGAGGTCTCGGCGTGCACATCCGCGCCGCCCAGTCCGTTCTGGGTGACCTTCTCGCCGGTCACCGCCTGGACCACGTCCGGTCCGGTGATGAACATCTGCGAGGTCTCGCGGACCATGAAGACGAAGTCGGTGAGCGCCGGGGAGTAGGCGGCCCCGCCCGCGCACGGGCCGAGCATCACGCTGATCTGCGGGATGACGCCGGACGCCTTGGTGTTGCGCTGGAAGATGCCGCCGTAGCCGGCGAGCGCCGAGACGCCCTCCTGGATACGGGCGCCGGCACCGTCGTTGAGCGACACCAGCGGCGACCCGGCCGAGATGGCCATGTCCATGATCTTGTGGATCTTCGTGGCGTGGGCTTCCCCGAGCGCCCCGCCGAAGATCCGGAAGTCGTGTGCGTACACGAACACGGTCCGCCCGTGTACGGTCCCCCAGCCGGTGACGACACCGTCGGTGTAGGGCCGCTTCGCCTCGAGCCCGAACCCGCTCGCGCGGTGCCGCCGCAGCGGCTCGACCTCGTTGAAGGACCCCTCGTCCAGGAGCAGATCGATCCGTTCGCGGGCCGTCAGCTTCCCCTTGGCCTTCTGGGCCTCGGTCGCCCGCTCGCTCGGCCCGCGCCGAGCCTGCTCGCGGATCGCGTGCAGCTCGGCGACACGCCCGCGGACGTCGCTCGCCTCAGCGGGCGCACCTTCGAGATTGGTCATGCAATGACGGTACGTTCCCGGACCCCCCGGGACGCATGTCAATTCCATACAACGTCGGGCGCGTTTTGGTGGGTAGGCAGAACAGAACTGGACAGCGGATTTCTTGCCACCGCATGGGCCACCCGGCGAACGGCGCTGTCGGCACCCCACAAACCCCGACGTGGCGCGCCCAGGACCGGCGGACATGACCACCCGTATGGGCGCGCCCGGCCGGGGTCAGCAGCCGCCGCAGTTGTAGTAGACGACGTCCCAGTGGTTGCCCTCGAGGGCATAGATGTTGCCGGAGTTGGCCTTGTACTGCTTGGCGCCGTCACCGCGCTCGCCGATGTAGGCGAAGTGGCCGGTGATGTAGTTGCTGACGCAACTGTTGAGGCCGTAGTCGAGCTTGTAGCCGTTCCAGTGGCTGTAGGTGCCGCCGGCGTGCCCGGTCTCGGTGCCGCCGGTGATGTTCAGGGCGCAGCCACTGGCGCTCTTGAGGGTCTGGGCGCCCTGTGCGGTGGCCAGGTTGAGCTGTTCGAACGAGGTGCAGGTGGCGTTGTTCCGATCGGAGCAGCCGCCGGAGGAGGACCAGGTGATGCCGCTGGTCCGGAACATCGAGGTGGCCTGGGAGTGGCTGATCTTGGTGACCGCGAACGCCTCACCGGCGCTGCTGATCACCCCGACTCCGGGGGCGAACAGCACACCGAGGACGAGGACGAGGGCCGTGACGGCGGCGCTGCCGACGGTGCGGAGCTTCATGGGACCTCCTGCTGTGGACCGTGGGACCGTGCTGGGAACCGTGCGGCGGTGCAGGTGGGGGGCGACAGCAGGATGATGGCGAACTTCTACGCGCGTCGGCCACCTTTTTTGGTGAACCCTTAGGTGATTATCCGGAGATTTTGTGTGCGCGCGGAATGGAGTTATGCTAGGCGACGTTGAAGATTCAACGGAACTTCGACAGACCAGTCCCGGCGGAGCTACACCCCCCCTAGGCTCCGCCGGGGCCGTGGTCGCCAACCGCGCCCACGGCCCTGAGCGTCCCGGCCTACTCCTGCGGCTCCACGCCGGCCCGCAGCAGCCCATAGACGTACGCGTCGTCCAGCGCCTGCCACGAGGCCGCGATCACATTCCCCCCGACGCCCACCGTCGACCACTCGCCCTTGCCGTCCGCCGTTGAGACCAGCACCCGCGTCGTGGACTCCGTACCGTGCTTGCCCTCCAGGATGCGCACCTTGTAGTCCACCAGCTCCATCGCGGCCAGCTGCGGGTAGATCCGCTCCAGGCCCAGCCGCAGCGCCCGGTCCAGGGCGTTGACCGGGCCGTTGCCCTCCGCCGTGGAGACGATGCGCTCACCCTTGGCCCAGAGCTTGACCGTGGCCTCGTTGGCGTGGGTGCCGTCGGGGCGGTCCTCGACGATGGCCCGCCAGGACTCGACCTGGAAGTAGCGGCGGGGCCGCCCCTCGACCTCCTCGCGCAGCAGCAGTTCGAAGGACGCGTCGGCGGCCTCGTAGGTGTAGCCCGCGAGCTCGCGCTCCTTGACCCGCTCGACGACGCGGCCGACCAGCTCCCGGTCGCCACCGAGGTCGACGCCCAGCTCCTTGCCCTTGAGCTCGACCGAGGCCCGGCCCGCCATGTCGGACACCAGCATGCGCATGGTGTTGCCGACCAGCTCGGGGTCGATGTGCTGGTAGAGGTCGGGGTCCACCTTGATCGCGGAGGCGTGCAGCCCGGCCTTGTGTGCGAAGGCCGAGAGGCCGACGTAGGGCTGGTGGGTCGAGGGTGTGAGGTTGACCACCTCGGCGATGGCGTGCGAGATGCGCGTCATCTCGGCGAGCGCGCCGTTGGGCAGGACCTTACGGCCGTACTTGAGCTCCAGGGCGGCGGCGACCGGGAAGAGGTTGGCGTTGCCGACCCGCTCGCCGTAGCCGTTGGCGGTGCACTGGACATGGGTGGCGCCCGCGTCCACGGCGGCCAGGGTGTTGGCGACGGCGCAGCCGGTGTCGTCCTGGGCGTGGATGCCAAGACGGGCCCCGGTGTCGGCGAGGACGGTGCGCACCACCGCGTCGATCTGGGCCGGGAGCATGCCGCCGTTGGTGTCACACAGCACGACGACATCGGCGCCCGCCTCGTGGGCGGCGCTGACGACCTGCTTGGCGTAGCCGGGGTTGGCGCGGTAGCCGTCGAAGAAGTGCTCGCAGTCGACGAAGACCCGGCGGCCCTGGGCGCGCAGATGGGAGACGGTGTCCCGGACCATCTCCAGGTTCTCGTCCAGCGTGGTGCGCAGGGCGAGTTCCACATGGCGGTCGTGGGACTTGGCCACCAGCGTGATCACCGGGGCACCGGAGTCGAGGAGCGCCTGGACCTGGGGGTCGTCCTTCGCCTGTACGCCGGCCTTGCGGGTGGCGCCGAACGCGACCAACTGGGCGTGTTTGAAGTCGATCTCGGCGCGGGCCCGGGCGAAGAACTCCGTGTCGCGCGGGTTGGCACCGGGCCAGCCGCCCTCGATGAAGCCCACGCCGAAGTCGTCGAGGTGACGGGCGATGGTCAGCTTGTCCGCGACGGTGAGGTTGATGCCCTCGCGCTGCGCGCCGTCGCGCAGCGTGGTGTCGAAGACGTGGAAGCCGTCGTCGGGTAGGTCCTTCATGGTGGTCTGGCTCCTGTGGGATCGATCTCGGTCTACCGGAATAACCGGTTCCGCGCCCTCCTATGATCCCTCGCGCTCCGCGTCCGGCGGGGTGGTCCGGAAAACGAAAAGACCCCTCGCGGGTGCGAGAGGTCTGCGCGCGGGTCTGGGGCACGGTGGCCGCGCCGTACTCGGGTCGTACGGGGCGGTCACTGCGGACCGGCGCGCCTGCTGCCAATAATCATGGCGAACGAGAGCACGGAGGCAGTCAAGCACATCCCGCCTCCGCGCTCCCATCCGTCTCAGGATGCGAACCGCCGCGCGGAGCGATATCGCAGTCACGTTCGGAGGGGCGGCCGGCACCGGTCAGGTCGACCCCGTCCGGCCGTCGGTCCGTCCGGCCGTCGGTCCGTCCGGCCGTCCGTCCGTCCGGCCGTCCGTCCATCCGTCAGCCCAGGCGGTGCATCCAGCCGTGGGTGTCCGGGGCGGCGCCCGTCTGGATGTCCAGCAGCGCCTTGCGCAGCTTCATCGTCACCTCGCCCGGCTGCCCGTCCGCCACGGTCCAGTCGGCCCGGGCGGACTTGACCGAGCCGACGGGGGTGATCACGGCGGCGGTGCCGCAGGCGAAGACCTCGGTGAGGCTGCCGTCCGCGTTGCCCTCGCGCCAGTCGTCGACGCTGATACGGCCCTCGGAGACCTCATGGCCCAGGTCGGCGGCGATCCGCAGCAGCGAGGCGCGGGTGATGCCCGGCAGCAGCGAACCGGACAGCTCGGGGGTCACGATGCGGTCCCCGTACACGAAGTACAGGTTCATACCGCCCATCTCCTCGATCCAGCGGCGCTCGATCGCGTCCAGCCAGACCACCTGGTCGCAGCCCTGCTCGGCGGCCTGCGCCTGGGCGACCAGCGAAGCGGCGTAGTTGCCGCCCGTCTTGGCGGCGCCGGTGCCACCGGGGGCGGCGCGCACATACTCCTCGGAGAGCCACACGGAGACCGGCTTGACCCCGCCGGGGAAATAGGCGCCGGCCGGGGAGGCGATGACGATGAAGAGGTATTCGTTCGCGGGCCGCACACCGAGGCCGACCTCGGTCGCGAACATGAAGGGCCGCAGATACAGGGACTCCTCACCGCTGCCCGGCACCCACGCCTTGTCCTGGGTGACCAGCGCGTCGCAGGCCGCGATGAAGGTCTCGACCGGCAGCTCCGGCATGCCCATGCGGCGCGCGGAGGCGCGGAAGCGCTCGGCGTTCTCCTCGGGGCGGAAGGTGGCCACGCCGCCGTCGGGCTGCCGGTACGCCTTGAGCCCTTCGAAGATCGTCTGGGCGTAGTGGAGGGTCATGTTCGCCGGGTCGAGCGAGAGGGGCGCGTACGGCACGAGCTGGGCGTCGTGCCAACCGCGGCCCTCGGTCCACTTGATGGTCACCATGTGGTCGGTGAAGTGGCGGCCGAAGCCGGGGTTGGCCAGGATCCGCTCCCGCTCCTCGTCGGAGAGGGGATGGGCGGAGGGCTTGAGCTCGATCGTGGGCGTCGTCATGAGTGGTAGTCCTTCACCGTTGGTTGTAGCGGACCGCGCCCGCGCCGTCCCGGCCCCCGAGGGGTACTAGGACGTCCGAGCTTCCTCTCATACGACGGCCCCACGTCCGATTATCGCTCGGAGTGGGGCCGGGGTAGAGATGCGTGCGTGCGCTTACGCGGCCCAGGTCGATGGTCGCACCCAGCCGCGCGTCGGCACAGGCTGGGGTCAGCCGGATACTCGCGCCGCGAGCGCGTCGCCGATCTCGTCGGTGGTGCGCGGCGTGTCGCCGCTGCGCTCCGCGAGGTCCTGGGCGACGGCGGTCTCGACACGGGCCGCCTCGGCCTCGTATCCCAGGTGCTGAAGCAGCAGGGCCACCGACAGCACGGTCGCGGTCGGGTCGGCCTTGCCGGTGCCCGCGATGTCCGGCGCGGAGCCGTGGACCGGCTCGAACATCGACGGGAAGGTGCCGGAGGGGTTGATGTTGCCGCTCGCGGCGAGCCCGATGCCACCGGTGACGGCGGCGGCCAGGTCCGTGAGGATGTCACCGAAGAGGTTGTCGGTGACGATGACGTCGAACCGCTCGGGCTGGGTGACGAAGAAGATCGTCGCGGCGTCGACGTGCAGATAGTCGGTGGTGACCTCGGGGAACTCCGCGCCGACCCGGTCGAAGATGTTCTTCCACAGGTGGCCCGCGTGCGCCAGGACATTGGTCTTGTGCACGAGGGTGAGCTTCTTGCGCGGCCGGGCGGCGGCCCGGGCGTACGCGTCGCGCACCACGCGCTCGACGCCGTACGCGGTGTTCACGCTGACCTCGGTGGCCACCTCGGCCGGGGTGCCGGTGCGCAGCGATCCGCCGTTGCCCGTGTACGGGCCCTCGGTGCCCTCGCGGACGACGACGAAGTCGATGTCGGGGCGGCCGGCCAGCGGGGTGGCGGTGTTCGGGAACAGCTTCGACGGACGCAGGTTGACGTAGTGGTCGAAGACGAAGCGCAGCTTGAGCAGCAGCCCGCGCTCCAGCACACCCGAGGGCACGGACGGGTCGCCGATGGCGCCGAGCAGGATCGCGTCATGGTTCTTCAGCGATTCGAGCTCCGCGTCCGGCAGGGTCTCGCCGGTCGCGTGCCAGCGCCGGGCGCCGAGGTCGTACTCCTGGGTCTCGAGCTTCACGTCCTGCGGAAGGACGGCCGAGAGGACCTTGAGACCCTGCGGCACGACTTCCTGGCCGATACCGTCACCGGGGATCACTGCGAGACGAATGCTGCGAGACATACCGGGACCCTACCCCTCGTCCCACTGAATGACATTCGCCGTCCGACATATGGACGGAGGCTCATCCGGATGGCTCACGTTCACCCGGAGTACCGCGTGAAGTCGCCTTCTGGGGGCAGATTCCGGCACATGGCTGACTTCTCCCGGGGCACGCCCCGCGACTCCTCCGATGTCCCACGAGTCGGCATTCCCGAGCGCCTGGCGCGCCGGATGACCATGGCCGAGCAGCACGAGTATCTGCGGACGAAGCTCTCCCGGCGCGGGGTGCTGCGCGGCGGCGCCGCGGGGGTGGGGACGGTGGCGGGGGCCGGCCTGCTCACCGGTTCGGCGGGCGCCGTGGAGGCGACCCCGTCCCCGGCGCTGTTCACCGGTCCGTCGCCGACGCTGCTCACCGGCCCGGCCTCGCGGAAGGTGAACGGCGCGCTGGTCGCGCCCTTCGGCCGCCATCTCGCCTTCGGCGCCGACCCCAGGACCCAGATGCGGATCTCCTGGCAGGTCCCCTTCGCCGTCAAGGCGCCGTATGTGCGGATCGGCCTCAAGCCCTGGGAGCTGAGCCGGAAGATCGAGGCCGAGGTCCGCCATCTGCACACGCCCTCGCTCAGCGACAAGCTCCCGGCCGTCGACCAGTACTACCTCCACGCCGCGCTCGAGGGCTTGCGCCCCGGCGTCACCTATTACTACGGCGTCGGCCACGACGGCTTCGACCCGGCCGACCCGCGCCACTTCTCCGCCCTGGGCACGTTCCGTACGGCGCCCCAAAAGGCCGAGTCCTTCGTCTTCACGGCCTTCGGCGACCAGGGCGTCAGCTACGACGCGCTCGCCAACGACCAGCTGCTGCTCGGCCAGCACCCCGCCTTCCATCTGCACGCCGGGGATCTGTGCTATGCCGACACCACCGGCCACGGCCAGAAGACGGACGTCTTCGACGCCCGGGTGTGGGACTCCTTCCTCGCCCAGACCGCCTCGGTCGCGGCGAGCGTGCCGTGGATGGTGACCACCGGCAACCACGACATGGAGGCCTGGTACTCCCCCGACGGCTACGGCGGTCAGCTGGCCCGCTGGTCCCTCCCCGGCAACGGCCCCGATCCGCGCAAGGCACCCGGCGTCTACTCCTTCACCTACGCCAATGTGGCGGTCGTCGCACTGGACGCCAACGACGTCAGCTACGAGATCACCGCCAACACCGGATACACCGGCGGGGAGCAGACGCGCTGGCTGGACCGGCGCCTCGGACAGCTGCGCGCCCAGCCCGGTATCGACTTCATCGTGGTCTTCTTCCACCACTGCGCCTTCTCGACCACCAGCGCCCACGCCTCGGACGGCGGGGTGCGCGACGCCTGGGTGCCGCTGTTCGAGAAGCACCAGGTGGACCTGGTCATCAACGGCCACAACCACGTCTACGAGCGCACCGACGCCATCCGGGGCGGCCGGGTCGCCAAGCGGGTGCCGGTCGGCGGCAGCGCCGACGCGGTGCGCGACGGCATCGTCTACGCGACGGCGGGCGGGGCCGGGGCGCATCTGTACGAGTTCCCGGTGCCCGACAGCTACGAGGGCCATGTGAAGGACCTCGACGAGGTGAAGACCTTCCACTGGGCGAAGGACGGATCGAAGAACAAGGACACGGTGGAGTGGTCGCGGGTGCGCTACACCGGCTTCTCGTTCCTCGCGGTGGAGGTGCGGCCGGGCCCGAGCCCGAAGCTGACGGTCACGACGCTGGCCGAATCGGGCGAGCGCGTGGACCACTTCGAGGTGGTACGCACGCCCGGGAGGTGACCGGCGCCTTTTTCGCTTGTGCCGGCTATCCCTTGTGTCGGCTGTCGCTTGCGTCAGCGCTCGCGTCAGTGGCCGGTGGCGCCGCCGTTGTCGCGGCGGTCGAGGGCGCGCTGCAGCGCGGCGGCGGCGTTCTTGCGGTCGGTGTTGTCGGTCTTGCGGCGGGTCCTGCGGACAACCGTCTCAGCCATGATCGCGTCTCCCTGTGTCCCGAGAGGTGCTGCGGAAGATGCCGGAGGGGCGGGGGCCTTAAGTGCGGCAGGGGTCACCTGCGCATGCGCACCGGCCGCGGCCGCCGTCGCTCGATCGAGCGAGACGTTCGGCTTCCACAAAAATAAGGCTTCGGAGGCGGACTGTCCGCACAATTACTCGGACGTCCTACTATCTGAGACGCAGAAACGCGCATGGGCTGGTCGAGGCCAACCCCCGTTCGGCCTCGACCAACCAGTATTCGCGCCGTTCAGAAGGTGCTTACTCGTTGGTTAGCTTCGTAAACTGCCGTGAATAACGACTACTTGGCTGTCAGACGCTAGCACCGCCGCGCCTCCGCCGTCCACGACTTTTCGGCTTGCCACACGCGCCCCGCATACGGCAAATGGCCGCCGTACGCGCCTTGGCGCGTACGGCGGCCGTCGGGGGCCCGTCGGGGGTCGGGCCCCAGGGCTCAGCGGGGGTCTCAGCCCATATGCGGATAGCGGTAGTCGGTCGGCGGGACCAGGGTCTCCTTGATGGAGCGGGTGGAGGTCCAGCGCATCAGGTTCTGCTTGGCGCCCGCCTTGTCGTTGGTGCCGGAGGCCCGCCCGCCGCCGAACGGCTGCTGGCCGACGACGGCCCCGGTCGGCTTGTCGTTGATGTAGAAGTTGCCGGCCGCGAAGCGCAGCGCCTCGCAGGTGGCGGCGGCCGCGGCGCGGTCCTGGGCGATGACGCAGCCGGTGAGGCCGTACGGCGACGCCGACTCCATCTGCTCCAGCATCGCGTCGTACTCGGCGTCCTCGTAGACGAACACCCCGAGGATCGGGCCGAAGTACTCGTCCTTGAAGATCTCGTTGTCCGCGTCGGTGGAGACGAGGACCGTCGGGCGGACGAAGTAGCCCTCGCTGTCGTCGTACGTGCCGCCGGCCACGATCTCGATGGTCGGATCGGACTTCGCCCGGTCGATGGCCGCCTTGGACTTGGCGAAGGCGCGCTCGTCGATGACGGCGCCGATGAAGTGGGACAGGTCCGTCACATCGCCCATCGCCAGGCTCTCCACCTCGGCGGCGAACTCCTCCTTGAAGCCGCTCTCCCACAGCGAGCGCGGGACATAGGCGCGCGAGGCGGCGGAGCACTTCTGGCCCTGGTACTCGAAGGCGCCGCGGGTCATCGCCGTCTTCAGCACCTTGGGGTCGGCCGACGGGTGGGCGACGATGAAGTCCTTGCCGCCGGTCTCGCCGACCAGGCGCGGGTAGGTCTTGTACGTCTCGATGTTGGCGCCGACCGTCTTCCACAGGTACTGGAAGGTCCGGGTCGAACCGGTGAAGTGGATGCCCGCGAGGTCCGGGTGGGCCAGGGCCACCTCGGAGACGTCCTTGCCGTCGCCCGTGACCAGGTTGATCACGCCCTTGGGCAGCCCCGCCTCCTCCAGCAGCTCCATCAGCAGCACGGCGGCGTGGGTCTGCGTCGGGGACGGCTTCCAGACCACCACATTGCCCATCAGGGCGGGGGCGGTCGGGAGGTTGCCCGCGATGGCGGTGAAGTTGAAGGGCGTGATCGCGTAGACGAACCCCTCCAGCGGCCGGTGGTCGCTGCGGTTCCAGACCCCCGGGGAGTTGGTCATCGGCTGCTCGGCCAGGATCTGGCGGGCGAAGTGGACATTGAAGCGCCAGAAGTCGACCAGCTCACAGGGGGTGTCGATCTCGGCCTGCTGCACGGTCTTGGACTGGCCGAGCATGGTAGAGGCGGCCAGCGTCTCGCGCCACGGGCCGGCGAGCAGATCTGCGGCCTTGAGGATGATCGCGGCCCGGTCGTTGAAACTGAGCGCGCGCCACGCCGGGGCGGCGGCCAGGGCGGCGTCGATCGCGTCCCGCGCATCGGCCTGGGTGGCGTTGGCGTAGGTGCCCAGGCGCGCCGCGTGGTTATGCGGCTGCACCACGTCGAAGCGCGTCCCCCCGCCCATCCGCTTCTCGCCGCCGATGGTCATCGGCAGGTCGACGGGGTTCTGGGCGAGCTCCTTGAGCTTGGTCTCGAGGCGTGCGCGCTCGGGGGTGCCGGGGGCGTAGGTGTGCACCGGCTCGTTCACCGGCACGGGGACCTGGGTCACGGCGTCCATAGTGGCCTTTGTCTCCTTCGAGCGTCGGGGTCGATCGTCGTGTACGCGAGGGGGCGGGGGGAGGAGCGTTCCGGCCGGTCAGCCGCGGCCGACCAGCGAGCGCAGGAAGAACGCCAGGTTCGCGGGGCGCTCCGCTAGGCGCCGCATGAAGTACCCATACCAGTCTGTTCCATACGGGACATAAACCCGCATACGGTGCCCCTCGGCGGCAAGCCGCTCCTGCTCGGCCGGGCGGATCCCGTACAGCATCTGGAACTCGTACTCGTCGAGCTTGCGGCCGAAGCGGCGCGCCAGCTCCTGGGTGATGGCGACCAT
Source organism: Streptomyces sp. NPDC020845 (assembly GCF_044334165.1). Taxonomy (NCBI): domain Bacteria; kingdom Bacillati; phylum Actinomycetota; class Actinomycetes; order Kitasatosporales; family Streptomycetaceae; genus Streptomyces; species Streptomyces sp. NPDC020845. Next base: position 106,262 of record NZ_JBIRSJ010000012.1, read on the forward strand.
CCGGGGGTCGTGGGAGCCGATCATCGGGTAGCCCTCGCCCGCCATGAGGATCTTCAAGCAGCGCACATAGGCCAGATCGACCTCGCGCTTGTCCTGGTACGCGACGCTCACCGGCTCCTTGTACGCGCCCTTCACCAGCCGCACCCGCGAGCCTTCCCCGGCCAGCGCCCGGCAGTCGTCCTCGGTGCGGAAGAGATACGACTGGAGGACCGCGCCGGTCCTCGGGAACCGCCGGCGCAGCTCGGCGAGGATCGCGAGGGTGGAGTCCACGGTGGTGTGGTCCTCCATGTCCAGGGTGACGGTGGTGCCCGCCGCGTCCGCCGCCTCCACCACCGGGGTCACATGGGCCAGGGCCAGATCGTGGCCGCCGGGCAGCGCCTGCCCGAAGGCCGACAGCTTCACCGACATCTCCGCCCGCCCGGCCAGGCCCCCGGCGGCCAGCGCCTCGGTCAGCGCGAGATAGGCGTCCCGGTTGCGCAGCGCCTCGGCCGGGTCGGTGATGTCCTCGCCCAAGTGGTCGAGCGTGACCTCCAGGCCGCGTTCCGTCAGGGCGCGGACGACCGGGATCGCCGCGGCCAGGCGCTCGCCGGCGACGAACCGGTCCACCGTCGGGCGGGTCACCGGGGCGGCCGAGACGATACGGCGGATGGCGGCACTGCGGGAAGCGGCGAGCAGCACGGGACCCAGCACGGGGCACCTCCACGATGACGGCCGTCGGACGGCTTTGTTGACTCACCGTGAAACTTAAGGATCGCTCGCATCCCCGGCCATCGACAGCTGTCACGCATCCGTGTCCGGGATCTCAGACATATGTATGAGAATGGAGGCCGTGGAAAGGAGGCGGCCGGTGCTCGACGACTATCAGCAGCTTGTGGACGAGATCTCGGCGGCGCTCGGCGCGCCCGCGACGCTCGAGAACCGTGACTTCGAGCTGATCGCCTTCGGCGCCCACGACAGCGGCGCATACTCCGACGAGGCCGACGAGGCTGACAAGGGTGATGAGGCCGACGAGCTGGCGCTCGACCCGGTGCGGACCCGCTCCATCCTGCGGCGCCGGTCCACGGCGGCGGTGCGTGCCTGGTTCGAGGGCTTCGGGATCGCCCGCGCCCAGGCCCCGCTGCGGATCCCGCCGGACCCGGGGGCTGGAGTTTTCATGGGCCGGATCTGTCTGCCGGTGCGCCACCGGGGCGTGGTGCACGGCTATGTGTGGCTGCTCGACGACGGCCATCTGTCAGACCTGGAGCTCGGCGGACCGTCCGGCCCGCCCGACCCCCGGCTCGCCCGCGCGATGGAGACGGCAGCCCGGATCGGAGCGCTGCTGGCGGCGGAGGCGCAGGCCGACGAGGAGCTGGGCGGGCAGCTACGCGATCTGCTGACCGGGCCGCCGGGCGGCCGCGACACCGCGCGTACGGCCCTGCGCGCCGCGCTGCGCGGGGCGGCCGACGGGCCGCTTGCACTGGTTGCGGTGACCCCGTGGACCCCAGGGGACGCCGCGAACGCCGATGACGCCGAGGACTACCCCGCTACCCGGCTGCCCAGCCCGCCCGGGGTGGCCGCCGTCTGCGTACTCCCGGTGCCACCCGGACCGGGCCCGGCGGCGGGCCCCTCGACGGGCCTGGCGACGAGTCCGGCGAACGGGCGCTCCGCAGCGGCGGGCCTGGCCGCGCTGGTCCGGCTGCGCGCCTCGACGGCCCTGGACCCGGCCCGTACCGCGGCCGACCAGCTGCTGCGCTCCGCGGGGGCCGGTCCGGGCGGCACAGTCAGCGCGCGGGGCGACGCCGCCCGCGCTCCGGAGCGCCCCGGGACCGTACGGGACGGGGGCTCCGCGGGCGTCAGCGCACCGCGCCGCGGGCTGGACGACCTGCCCGCCGCCTGGTTTGAGGCGCTGGCCGCCGCGCGGGCCGCCCGGGCGGATGCGCGGCTGGGGCCGGTCGCGGAGTGGGCGGCCATCGGGCCGTACCGGCTGCTGGCCGCGCTGCCCGCGCAGGCCGGCCCCGACCCTGTCGTCCAAGCCCTGTTGAAGCCCCCGCACGCCGAACTCGCCCGCACCGCCGAGGCGTTCCTGGACTGCGCGGGGCAGGCGAGCCGCACCGCCCAGACGCTCGGCATCCACCGGCAGACGCTCTACTACCGGCTCTCCCGCGTCGAGCAGCTGACCGGACTCGACCTCGACGCGGGCGAGGACCGTCTGCTGCTGCACATGGCGCTCAAGTCCGCGCGGCTGTGAGCGGCGCCCGCACCCTGGGCGCGGCCCGTTGTCGGTGGCGGGTGGCACAGTGGGCCCCGCCGGTCGGGAAGGCGATCGGGGGACCCGAGGACGATGAGCGATAACGACAGGGGCCGGCCATGGGCGACTACTTTCAGCGGATCGTGGACGTGGAGGCGGACGAGCAGGAGGCCGGGCCGCTCGCCGGGCGGATGGTCGACTGGCTGGTCTCCGAAGGCGTGATCACGCGCGAGACGTCCGGCGAAGGGGTCTACAGCCAGACCGCCGACGAGGGATATGTGCCGGGCCCCCGCTGGGACCGGGCCGTGGTGGGTTCGGCGGAGACGACGTGGCAGCCCGGCCCGGTGGCGGTCATGGTCGGGCGGGACTACTACGTCGGGGGCCAGGGCCAGGACGAGGCGGACTCGGCGAGCTGTCCGCGCTGCGACGCCACGACCGTGATCATCGACTATCCGGAGGAGTTCGAGGCGGACGACGAGGTCTGGCGGCCGTACCGGGAGGCCATCGCGGTCTGGAAGGAGACGGGCGAGGGAGGAAGCGTGGCCTGTTCCGCGTGTGCGGCGGCCGTCCCGGTCACCGAGTGGCGGTTCGGCTCCGGCTTCGCTCTCGGGGCGCTCGCGTTCGACTTCTGGGGGTGGCCGCCGCTGGACGACGCCTTCCTCGCGGAGTTCTCCAGGCAGTTGGGGCACAGCGCCGAGGAGCAGATGGGCAAGTTCTGAATGGCCGTTCGCCGGGTCGTCCGGTGTCGACGGACAGCTGTTGCTGTTGCAACGGCGCTCAAACCCGCGCATCCTCGACGAAATCAAATCCACCCCTATGGCACAGCCCGATAAATTCCGACCAAATGCTGATCATTTGAGGGGTCGACACCGGAAAACAAGCTCTGGCATACTCTCGGGCCATAGGATCTGCTATTGCAGAATCGGGGGCATTTTATGACCGCACCGACACGCAGCAGCAAAGAGTTATCCAACCATTCATCGATCCCGAGTCTCAGCCTGAGGGAAAACCTGTCGGGAATCCTCGCTGCCCGTCGTGACCAGTTGAGTTTTGTGTCGCATGCCGCCACCCGCGGGGACATCGTCCGCCTGCGCTTAGGTGGCCTTCCGATGGTTCTCATCAACCACCCGGACCACTTCCAGCATGTGCTGGTGGACGCACACGCCAACTACGACAAGGACAACTTCCTCTACCGTGCGGTCCAGACCGTGTTCCGGGGCGGACTCGTATCCAATCCGGGCGGAGAGCGCTGGCGCACCCGGCGCCGGATGATGCAGCCCTCCTTCAACCGGGGCAGCATCGTCGACCTGACGCCCGGTATGACCGAGCTGACCGGCGAGCTGCTGGACAGATGGGCGGGCCGGGACGACCCAGACGCGGTGGTCGACATCTCCGCCGACATCCGCGACCTCGCCCTGAAGATCGCCCTCCGCTCCCTGTTCGGCGTGGCGGCGAGCGCCGAAGTCGCCGCGTTCGAGAAGAACTTCCTCGAGCTCAACACCATCATCGGCAACTTCTTCCGCTTCCCCTTCCCGCCGCTGAACCGGCGCCCCCGGCTGCGGGCGCTCATCCGCGACATGGACGGCTTCGTCGACCGGCTCGTGACGGACCGGGAGGCCGACCCGGCCGAGCGGCGCGACCTCTTCGCCGCGCTGTTGACCATGACCCACCCCACGAGCGGGGTGAACCTCACCCGGCAGGAGCTGCTCGGCGAAATCCTTTCCACCATCGTCTCCGGATACGAGACGTCCAGCAATTCCATGGCCTGGGTCTGCTATCGGCTGGCCCGGCACCCGGAAATCCAGAGCCGAGTACAGGAGGAAGTCGACCAGGTCCTCGAAGGACGGGTGCCGACCCTGGAGGATCTGTCCGAACTGACCTACACCCGTATGGTCATGGATGAGACCCTGCGGCTGCACACCCCCGCCTGGCAGACCATGCGCCGGGCCATTCACGAGGACGAGATCGGCGGCTATCGAATCCCCGAGGGATGCAGTGTCTATCTCAACTTCCTCACCTACCACCGGCACCCGGAATTCTGGCCCGACCCGGATCGCTTCGACCCCGAGCGCTTCACTCCGGAGAACACGGCGAAGCGGCCGCGCAACGTCTACCAGCCGTTCGGCAGCGGGCCTCGATACTGCATCGGCAAATACTTTGCCCTCACCGAAATGCAGATCGTCATCGCGATGCTCGCGCAGACCTTCACCCTGACGGTGCCTCCGGGGCAGCCGCCGGTCGGGTTCGCACCGCTGGTCACCCTGCACCCCAAGGGCGGCATCCAGCTGCGCCTGGCGCGTCGGTGACCGACCGCGCCCACGCGAGCGGACCCCTTTCCTCTCTTCAAACCCACGGCTCGTCTCTTCAAGCCCACGGCTCCTGAAAGCCGACGGCGGATGAGCGCCGTCCTGGGATGTCACCGCACCGATGAACGGATAACCCATGTCTTCAGCACCGACCGTGCCCGACGCGGGCCGACGGCCAGAGACCAGAGAGATACCGACGATCCGCCGCAAAGACGGCATCGGAGGGGCGCTGGCCTTCCGCAACGACCAACTGAGCTTCCTGGGAGCCGGCCTCGCCCGGTACGGGGACATCTTCCGCTTCCGGCCATTGGGCATCCCCATCGTGCTGGTCAACCACCCGGACTACATCCGGCACATCCTGGTCGACAAGGGCGAGAGCTACGACAAGGACGCGATGCTCTTCCGCGTGGTCCGGCCGGTGCTGCGCAAGGGCCTGATCGCCAACGCCGATATGGAGCTGTGGCGCCGGCAGCGGCGGATGATGGCGCCGCACTTCACCCCGCGTACGGTCAGCCACTTCGCCCGCAACATGACCGACGAGGCCGTCCAGATGCTCCAGCGCTGGGAGCCGCGTACCCATGAGGTCCTGGACGTCACCGACGAGATCGGCCAACTCGCGCTGCGCATCGTCAACCGGTCGCTGTTCAGCGCTGACGTCGGCGGGACGGCGCAGGCGTTCGAGCGGGCCTTCCAGACGGCCAACGCCATCCTCGGCGACTTCTTCCGCTTCCCCTTCCCCCCGCTGAACGTCCCGACGCCCCGCAACCGCAGGCTGCACCGGGCGATCGGCGACATGGACACCTTCGTCTCCGAGTTCATCCAGGAGAAGCTGCGGGCGGACGTCCCCGCCGGTGACGAGGCCGATCTGCTGACCCTGCTGCTCCACTCCGTGGACGAGGAGGACGGCAAGGGCATGGACCTGGAGCAGCTGCACCATGAGGTGCTGAACATCTGCATCGGGGCCTACGAGACCACCACCAACACCCTCTCCTGGGCCTTCTACCTGCTCGCCCGGCACCCCGAGGTGGAGGAGAAGCTGCACGCCGAGGTGGACGCCGTGCTGGGCGAGCGGACCGTACCGTCCTTCGAGGACCTTCCCCGGCTGACGTACACCCGGATGGTGTGCGACGAGACCCTGCGGATCTACTCCCCCGCCTACCAGTTCATGCGCCGGGCGCGCGAGGAGGACGTGATCGACGGGTACCGGGTCCCGGCGAACACCAACGTCCTGATCAACAGCTACTTCCTGCACCGGCACCCGGACTTCTGGGACGACCCGGAGCGCTTCGTCCCCGAGCGGTTCACACCCGAGGCGATCGCCGACCGGCCCAAGCACGTCTACACGCCCTTCGGCGCCGGCCACCGGATCTGTATCGGCAAGCACTTCGCCCTCACCGAGCTGGTCCTGGTCCTGGCGACGGTGGCCCGCCGATACCGGCTACTGCTGCCCAAGGCGACGACCGAGGTCCACCCCGAGGCGATGATCACCCTGCACCCCGGGGGCGGTATCCACCTGCGGCTGGAGGAGCGCCGATGACCACGGCACCGACAGGACCGGCAGAACCGGCGGACACAACACCGGCCGACCAGATACCGGAGCTCTACTGCCCCTTCCCGCACCAGGTGAACCGGCGCGCCGAACAGGCGCGCCGCCAGCTGAGCGAGTGGGTGCGTACGGTGGGCCTCATCCAGCGGGAGTCGGCCAGGCGGCGCTTCGAGCACGCCGACTTCGGCTGGTTCGCCTCGGTGGTCTATCCGACGGCCGACGAGGAGCGGATCCTCCTGATGGCGGACTGGTTCGCCTGGCTCTTCCTCGTCGACGACCAGCTGGACGACGGTGACTTCGGCCGCGATCCGCAGCACGCCGGACAGGTGGTCGCGGGGATGCGCGCGGTCCTGGAGAGCGCGGACCACGGTGCCGCCGCGGCCCGCCGCACCGATCTGCCGACCTCGGTCTCCTCCCTCGCCGACCTGTGGCGGCGCACCGCGACCGGGATGACCGCGGCCTGGCGGCGCCGCTTCGTACGCCACCTGGAGGACTGTCTGACGGCGGCGGCGGTCTGGGAGGCGGGCAACCGGGTGCGCGGCATCGTCCCCGAAGAGGACGACTACATCGAGAACCGGCGCCACACCGGGGCGATCTACGTGTGCATGGACCTCATCGACGTGGTGGAGCGCCTCGATGTGCCGGTGGATCTCTACGAGAGCGAGGAGTTCCGGGACGCGCTGGACGCCGCCTGCAACGTCGTCTGCTGGACCAACGACATCTACTCGCTGGAGAAAGAGCGGTCCCTGGGAGAGGTGCACAACCTGGTGTACGTCGTACAGCACCACCGGGAGCTGGACCAGGAGCAGGCCATGGCCCATGTCTGCGCGGCCACCTCGGACGAGACCCGGCGCTATCTGGCCCTCGAGAAGCGGCTGTTGGCCCGGCACCCGGACCGCTTGGACCTGCTCACCCCCTACCTCGCGGGCATGCGCACCTGGATCCGCGGCAATCTCGACTGGTCCAGCCGCACCAAGCGGTACCAGTCGCGGACCGGCGGCAGGGCGCCCCAGCCCGCGCTGTACCTGGAGCCCGATCTGGTGGTGGCCGACCGATGACCACCACTCTGACCCCGGACACCTCGGAATCCTGGCAGGTGCTGCGCCGGGCCGGGAAACTCACCGGCCCCCGGATCCGCCAGGCCCTCGACCGGCTGGCCGAGCCGGTCCGTACGGTCGCCCGCTACCACTTCGGGTGGTGCGACGCGGCCGGGCGGCACACCGACGACGGGTGGGGCAAGGGCCTGCGGGGCGCGCTGGTGCTCGGCGGCGCGCAGGCCCTGGGCGCCACGCCCGGGCGGGCGCTCGGCGCGGCGGCCGCGGTGGAGCTGGTGCACAACTTCTCGGTGCTGCACGACGACGTCATGGACCAGGACGCCACCCGCCGCGGCCGGCCCACGGCCTGGACCGTGTTCGGGTCCGCCCAAGCGCTGCTGGCCGGTGACGCGCTGCTGGTCCTGGCCATGGAGGAGCTGGCCTCCTCGCCGTCCCCCGTACGGCACTCCACGAGCACCCAGGAACTCTGCCGGGCGCTGCTGGAGCTGGTCGCCGGCCAGAGCTCCGACCTCGCCTTCGAGGAGCGCGCCGACGTGGATCTCGAGGAGTGCCTGGCCATGGCCGCCGGCAAGACGGCCGCGCTGTTCGCCGGGGCCTGCGGCCTGGGCGCGCTCGCCGCCGACGGCGGCCCCGCCCAGGTGGAGGCCCTACGCGGCTTCGGACACCACCTGGGCCTGGCCTTCCAGCTGGTGGACGACTTGCTGGGCATCTGGGGGGACACCCGGGCGACCGGGAAGCCGGTCGGGGCCGATCTGCACCGACGCAAGAAGTCCCTGCCGGTCGTCGCGGCCTTGCGCAGCAATACGCCCGCCGGACGGCGGCTGGCCGAGCTGTACCACGACGAACGTCCCTTGAAGTCCACCGGCGTCGCCCGCGCGACCACGCTGGTCGAGCAGGCCGGCGGGCGCGACTGGGCCCTGGCGGAGGCGGCCCGGCAGCGGTCCATGGCGCTGGACCGGCTGGCCGAGGTCACCCTCGATCCGCAGGCTGCCCACGGTCTGCGGTCGCTGGTCGACCTGGCCATGCACCGCAGCAGCTGACCGTCGGGGCGCCGACCGGATCGCCGGCCGGCGCCCGCCCCACGACGCCCATCGGCACCGACCAGCGCAGCCCGCGGAGCGCTGACGCGGGGTCAGTCGGCCGGGGCGGGGGTCGGGCCGGTGAGGATGCGGCGCATCGCCTCGGTCAGATCCCCGGCCACGGGCGTGGCGTCGGGGTCAATGGCCATCTGGACGGCCATCCCGCCCACCAGGGTCATATAGAACGAGCCCAGGACCCGGGCGCTCTCCTCGTCGACCTCGTCCTCCGGGATCCCGTGGAAGAGGGCCACCAGCCCCTTCCGCCCCTCCGGCTGTGCCTGCCCGTACGCCGCGCGCAGCTCCGGGTCGCCCTCGACCCGCATGACCGCCTCCAGCTGCACCCGCCACAGCGCCTGGTGCTTGCCGAACAGTTCGAGCATCCGGGTCCACCCCGCCTCGAACCGCGCCGCCTGGTCCTGGTCGGACCCCTCGGCGGCCGAACTCTCGGTGGCGGAACCGGCTGCTGCGCCCGAGCCCTCGCGGCTCCGGGCCTCTTCCCTCAAGGACCGCTCGACGTCGTCCGCCCAGTCGCCCATGGCCGCGAACAGGGCCTCTCTCATCAGGGCGTCCTTGGAGCCGTAGTGGTAGCCGATGGACGCCAGATTGGCGCCCGAGGCGGCCACGATGTCCCGCGCGGTGGTGCGCGACCAGCCCTTTTCCAGCAGGCAGCGTTTGGCGCCCGCCAACAGATCCTCGCGATGTCCCATGGCGTCAGCCTATCCCGGCGCCCATACAACCGTCCAAGACACTCGTCTAACACACTCGTCTTACACAGTCGTACTAGACAAGCGTTTAAGACGTTCGTATAGTCCTCGGCATGACTTCGACTCCCGCCAATTCCCGTGCCGGCCGCAAGGAATGGACCGCCTTCGCGGTCCTGATGCTTCCGCTGCTCCTGGTGTCCATGGACGTATCGGTGCTGTACTTCGCGCTCCCGGAGATCAGCGCGGAGCTGCGCCCCAGTTCCACCCAGCAGCTGTGGATCTTCGACATCTACGGCTTCGCCCTCGCCGGACTGCTCATCACGATGGGGTCGCTCGGCGACCGGATCGGGCGCCGGAAGCTGCTGATGCTGGGCGCCACGGCCTTCGGCGCCGCCTCGGTCGCCGCCGCGTACGCGGACAGCGCCGAGATGCTGATCGCGGCCCGCGCGCTGCTGGGCATCGGAGGGGCCACCCTGATGCCCTCGACCATGGCGCTCAGCCGCAATCTGTTCCAGGACCCGAAGCAGCGCGCCACCGCGATCGGCATCTGGTCCGGTGCCATGGCCGGCGGGGTGGCGCTCGGCTCGGTACTGAGCGGGGTCATGCTGTCCCACTTCTGGTGGGGCTCGGTCTTCCTCATCAACACCCCGGTGATGGCGCTGCTGCTGATCCTCGTCCCGGTCCTGGTGCCCGAGTTCAAGGACCCGGCCCCGGGGAAGTTCGACCTGCTGGGCGTTCCGCTGTCCATGGGCGCGGTGCTGCCGGTGATCTACGGTCTGAAGGAGTCGGCGGCGCACGGGTTCAGCGGGCCGCGGGCGCTGTGGATCGCGGCCGGGCTGCTGATCGGCCTCGTCTTCGTGCACCGTCAGCGCACCCACGCACACCCGATGATCAGCCCCGAGCTCTTCCGCAGCCGCGGCTTCGGTTCCTCGATCGGGCTCAACCTCATGGCCTCGTTCGCCATGATGGGCTCCTCCCTCTTCACCACCCAGTACCTGCAGTCGGTGCTCGGCAAGGGCCCGCTGGAGGCCGCGCTGTGGAGCCTGCTCCCGTCCGTCATGGTGGGCGCCGCCGGCCCCGCGTCGGCCGCGATCGCGCAGAAGGTGAACCGTGCGTACGTCATCGGCGGCGGATTCCTCGTCGCGGCCGCCGGGTTCGGGCTGCTGACCCTCGCCGGCACCGACTCGCTGTGGCTGGTGCTGATCGCGGCGGGCGTCCTCGCCTCCGGCATCGTCACCGTGATGTCGCTGGTCACCGACATGGCCATGGGCACCGCCCCGGCGGAGAAGGCCGGTTCCGCCTCCTCCCTGCTGGAGACCGGCCAGGAGTTCGGCGGGGCGCTCGGGATGGCGCTGCTCGGCGTCGTCGGCAACGCCGTCTACCGCCACGACATGAGCGACAAGCTGCCCGCCGACCTGCCGTCCGGCCTCCCGGCCGAGGCGCTGGACGCGGCTCGCGAGACGCTGGGCGGCGCGGCGGCGGTGGCGGACCGGCTGAGCGGACGGGCCGGCGACGAGATGCTGGGCGCGGCTCGCGAGGCGTTCACCCACGGCATGCAGGTGGCCGCGGTGGCCGGGGCGCTGGTCCTGGTCGCGGCCGCGGCCCTGGCGGCCGTCGCCCTGCGCCACGTACGGGTCGAGGCCCCCGCGGCGGAAGAGGCCGGCGCGGACGCGGAGTCGGACGTGGAGCCGACCGCTGGACCGACCGACGGACCGTACGGGATCGGCGCCGAGCCGGGGACGGCACCGGGCGAGGTCCAGCCGGAGCCGGTGGCGAGCCGCTGACGGACCCGCACCCCTCGCCTATGCGACCCCGCCCGGGACACGGGCGGGGTCGCGTCATGCCGGGGCGCCGCCAACGACCGGAAGATCTCTGGAACTTGACTCGAATTCTCGCCTGTCCGACGGCAACCTTCGACCCGCTCGGCGGCAACCAGAAGCAACAGAGCGCTACTCGTTTCGCACTGTCATCTGAGGTACCAGAAGTCCCCAAAGTCCCCTAATCCCCTCGAGAGGACTGATGCACCGTGCGCCTCCCCCGAGCGTTTGTGACCGCCGCGCTCGCCACCGCGTTCCTGGTGGGGGCGGGCCATGCGCCCCAAGCCGTCGCGGGTGAACTGCCCGGCGACACCGCGTTCTTCACCGACTCCGAATCCCAGGTCAACAAGTGGGTCGCCGCCAACCCCGGCGACTCGCGCCAGCCACGCATAGCCTCGCGCATAGGCAGCCAGCCGCAGGCCGTGTGGTTCGCCCGCTACTCCCCCTCCACCGTCACCGCGGACGTCCGCAGAGTGACCTCCGCGGCCGCCGGCAAGAACCAGGTCCCCGTCCTCGTCGCATACATGATCCCCAACCGCGACTGCGGCGGCGCCTCCGCGGGCGGCGCCCCCGACCTCGCCGCCTACGACACCTGGGCGCGCAACTTCGCCGCCGGGCTGGGCAGCGGGTCCTCGATCGTCATCCTCGAACCGGACTCGATCGCGCTCATCAGCTGCCTGTCATCCAGCGAACTGAGCGCCCGCTACGCCTCGCTCGCCCGGGCCGCGAGCGCCATCCACGCCGCGAACCCCAAGGCCCGGGTCTACTTCGACGCCGGCCACTCCGCCTGGAACAGCGCCTCCGTACAGGCCTCGCGGCTGCGCTCGGCGGGCGTGCTGACCAGCGGCGACGGCATCTACAGCAATGTCTCCAACTACAACCGCACCGCCAACGAGGTCGCCTTCGCCAAGAGCGTGCTCAGCCAGCTCGGCGGCTCGGGCCTGACCGCGGTCATCGACACCAGCCGCAACGGCAACGGCCCCGCCCCCGACAACGCCTGGTGCGACCCGCACGGCCGCAAGCTGGGCGAGAACCCGACCGCCAACACCGGCGACCCGGCCATCGACGCCTATCTGTGGATCAAGCTGCCGGGCGAACTGGACGGCTGCGCGGGCGCCGCGGGCAGCTTCTCGCCTGACTACGCGTACGAGCTGGCGGGCTAGCCGTGCGCGAACGCACCTCGTACGCCGTGGCGGCGGCACTGCTGTGCGGGCTCCTGTCCGCGCCCGGCGGGGCCGCCGCCGCGACGGGGCCCGCGTCGTCCCAGGCCCGGCCCACCAGCTCGGCCACCGGCTGGGCCACGGCGGGTCCGGGTACGACGGGCGGCGCGGGCGCCGCGCCCGACAGCACGTATGCCGTCCGCACCCGGGCCGAGCTCAAGGCCGCCCTGGCCAACCACGGCGACCCCACCGCGCCCAAGGTCATCACCGTCCGTGGGACCATCCACGGCAACCAGACCGACGACGGCCGCCTCCTCGACGCCCAGGACTACGCCCCCGGCTGGGACCTGACCCGCTACATGGACTGCTTCGGCCCCGACGGCACGGCCTGGAGCGATGACCGCTACGAGTGGTGCAAACGCATGCGTACGCTCCGGATCACCGGCTCGAACGCCCAGAAGCAGCAGATCCAGCTGACCGTCCCCAGCAACACCACGATCCTCGGCGCCGACAGCGCGGCGCTCCTCGGCGTCGACCTCACCGTCAACACCGGCCAGAACATCATCGTCCGCAACCTTGTCTTCGAGGCGCCCATCGACCACTTCCCCAGCTGGGACCCCGGCGACGGCGACCAAGGTGCCTGGAACGCGCGCTTCGACGCCATGTCGGTGGTCACCGGCCGCAACCTCTGGATCGACCACTGCGCCTTCGGCGACGGCCGCTACCCCAACAGCCAAGCCCCCACCGGCTTCCACGGCAAGCCCGTCGAACGCCATGACGGACTGCTCGACATGGAGGACGCCACCGATTTCGTCACCGTCTCCTACAGCCGCTTCACCGACCACGAGAAGACCGTCCTCATCGGCTCCGGCGACGGCAAGGGCGACCGCGACCGCGGCCATCTGCGGATCACCTTCCACCACAACCTCTTCGCCGACACCGCCCAGCGCTCCCCGCGCGTGCGCTTCGGCCAGGTCCACACGTACAACAACTACTTCCGCGGCTCGACCGACGACCCCGACTACCCCATGCGCGGCCCAGGGCTCGGCGGCAGCTCGTACTTCCTCGGCGTGGGCCTCGAATCGAAGCTCGTCTCCGAGTACAACGCCTTCGACCACACCGGCCCCGGCGCCTCCCCGGACATCGTGCTGGCCAACTTCCACGGCCACCAGTTCACGGATACGGGCTCCTGGTACCGGGGTCGGCGAATCGATGTGAACGCCCTCGCGCGCCGCGCCTTCGAGACCGCCGCGGCCAAGGCCCGGGACGAGGCCCAGTCGTCGGGCACCGAACCCCCGGAGTGGGCGACCCGCACCTTCACCACGGACGTCGGCTGGTCCCCCGCCGACGTCTACCGCTACCGCCCACTGCGGTCGGCGGCAGCCGTCAAACGTACGGTGCTGCGCGAAGCGGGCCCGACGATCTCGAACCAGATCAACTTCCCGCCGATCCCGAACAGTTCCTCGCCGATCACGTAACCGTCCCACGCGTCGATCAGCCCAGCGGTGCGCTGGACCGGGGGCGCGGGAGCGCGACGAACGGGCCAACGCCGCCGGACGGCATGGTCCGGCCGCCGAGAGCGGGCATCGTCTCGCGCCTTCGTGCAAAGCGGCCAGCAGCGGGAAAGGGAGGGGGGAGGGGGAGCCGCCCCCGGAGCGGTAGACGCCCGTCCGGTCAGGGGAGCGGAGCCTGCTTCAAGCCCAGCCACCCGCCGGGCCGAGGAACCAGGACAACGAACCAGCCGCCCCCCTTCCCCCCTTCCTGCTGGCGCTTTGGACCCGGAGGGTCCGAGGCGAAAGCCGCACCCGCACGAGCCGAATGCCGCGAGACGGCGCGTAGGCGCGGGCGAAGCGAAGCCCATGCACAGCGCAGCGGAGCCCGAGAAAGTCCTCTTCCGGATAATCCGCCACAGATCGAATTGTTACTCTGGCACCCATGACCGCCATGGCACCCAAGCGCAACGAACCGGACCTGTCGTTCCTGCTCGATCACACGAGCCACATCCTGCGGACCCAGATGTCGGCGGCGCTCGCCGAGATCGGGCTGACAGCGCGTATGCACTGCGTGCTGGTCCATGCCCTGGAGGAGGAGCGCACCCAGGCCCAGCTCGCCGAGCTCGGCGATATGGACAAGACCACGATGGTGGTGACCGTGGACGCCCTGGAGGCGGCCGGGCTTGCTGAGCGCCGTCCCTCCAGCCAGGACCGGCGGGCCCGGATCATCGCGGTCACCGAGGAGGGCGCCCGGATCGCCGGGCAGAGCCAGGAGATCGTCGACCGGGTACACCGGGAGGCGCTGACGTCACTCTCCGAGCCCCACCGGGCCACCCTGCTGCAGGCCTTGAATCAGCTGACCGAAGGACATCTGGCCACACCGGCGGAGAGCCCCCGGCCGGCCCGGCGGGCGCGTCAATAGACCAAGTAGAACCGAAAGAGATCGTCTGCAACGGAACTATCTGCTACGGTCTCTCCTGTCGCCATCACCTGAGGCCATCCGTAGGCCGCCCGACAGGAGAGCCCGTATGTCCGTCATAGCCAGTTCCAAACCCGCCCCATCCCGCTCACGCTGGTTGGCCCTGGGCGTCATCGCCACGGGAATGCTGATGGTCGTCCTGGACGGCTCCATCGTGACCGTGGCCATGCCGGCCATCCAGGACGATCTGGGCTTCTCCCCCGTCGGCCTGAGCTGGGTGGTCAACGCCTACCTGATCGCGTTCGGCAGCCTGCTCCTCCTCGCGGGGCGGCTCGGCGACCTGATCGGCCGTAAGCGCATGTTCCTGGCCGGTGTCGCGGTGTTCACCACGGCCTCGCTGCTGGCAGCCGCCGCCACCTCCCCCGCGGTGCTGATCGCAGCCCGGTTTCTGCAAGGGATCGGCAGCGCCATGGCCTCCGCGGTCAGCCTGGGCATTTTGGTGACGCTGTTCACCGAGCCCCGGGAGCGCGCCAAGGCGATCGCCGTGTTCAGCTTCACCGGAGCGGCCGGCGCGTCGATCGGCCAGGTGCTCGGCGGTGTGCTGACCGACGCACTCAACTGGCACTGGATCTTCTTCATCAACCTGCCGATCGGGCTCGCGGCCCTCGCCGTCGCCGTGCCCGTCCTGCCCGCCGACCGAGGGCTCGGCCTGGCCGCCGGAGCCGATGTCATCGGCGCCCTCCTCGTCACGGCGGGGCTGATGCTGGGGATCTACACCGTCGTCAAGGTCGAGGAATACGGCTGGACCGGGGCGCCCACCCTCGGCTTCGGCGCCCTCTCGCTCCTCCTGCTCGCCGCGTTCATCGCCCGCCAGGCCACGGCCCGTACCCCGCTGATGCCGCTGCGGATCTTCCGGTCGCGCAGCGTCGTGGGGGCCAACCTGATCCAAGTCCTCATGGTGGCCGCCCTGTTCTCCTTCCAGATCCTCGTCGCCCTCTATCTGCAGAAGGTCCTGGGATACGGCGCCGCCAAGACCGGCCTGGCCATGCTCCCGGCCGCCGCCGTCATCGGCGCGGTGTCCCTCGGTGTCTCCGCCCGGCTCAACGCCCGCTTCGGCGAGCGCAAGGTGCTGCTCACCGGAATCGTGCTCCTGATCGGCACCCTCGGGCTGCTCATCCGCGTGCCGGTGCACGCCAACTACCTCACCGACCTCCTTCCCGTGATGCTGCTCGCCGCCGGCTTCGGTCTCGCGCTCCCCGCGCTGACCACTCTCGGCATGTCCGGTGCGAAGGAGGACGACGCCGGGCTCGCCTCCGGACTGTTCAACACCACTCAGCAGATCGGCATGAGCCTGGGCGTCGCGGTGCTGTCCACCCTCGCCGCCTCCCGCAGCGACGGTCTGCTCGCGCAGGGCAAGAGCCGGGCCGAGGCGCTGACCGGCGGATACCACCTGGCCTTCACTGTCGGCACGGGGCTTCTGGTCGCCGCCTTCGTGGTCGCGTTCACGGTGCTCGCCCAGCCCGCGCCGAAGCCGACCACCACCGTACGGAAGAACGCCGACCCGGCCACCTCGCCGCCACGGTTGCCTGACCCCTCCCCCATCACCGCCAGCGAAAGGCCCGCCCCATGAACACGAACGTGGCGAACGAAGAGCAGCAGAAGCCGGGCGCCGGACCCGCGCCCCGGGCGCTGACGGACGAGGAGCTGTCCCGGCTGCTGCGGGAGCAGCAGTTTTCGGTGCTCGCCACGGTCAAGCGCAGCGGTCACCCCCATCTGTCGACCGTGCTCCACCACTGGAGCCCCGAGGAGCGCGTGGTTCGGATCTCCACCACGGCCGACCGCCTCAAGGTGCGTCAGCTGCGCCGCGATCCGCATGCCGCCCTGCACGTCCACGGCCCGAACGTCTGGTCGTTCGCCGTCGCCGAGGGCGAAGCGGAGATCTCCGAGGTGACGACGGTGCCCGGGGACGCGGTCGGGCGGGAACTGCTCTCCCTGACGCCGGGCTTCGACGATCCGCGGGACGAGGCGGCGTTCCTGGAGCAGATGGTCGCGGACCGGCGCGTGGTGATCAGGATCCGGGTGTCCCGCCTGTACGGAACGGCCCTCGACATCCCCGGCTCCGACTGATCAGCCGGCCTGTTCAGACGACCTGTTCAGACGGCCTGATCAGACGGCCGCCAGCCGCCGCAGCGCCGGACCGATGTCCGGCGCTGCGATCGCGCCGTAGCCGAAGACGAGGCCCGGGCGTACGGACCGGCTCATGGCGACCTCGGACAGGGTGTAGAGCGCCACGCCCGAGGCCCGGGCCCGGGCCGCCAGCTCCGCCGGGTCGCCGGTCGTGTAGGCGGTGATATGCAGACCGGCCGAGGACGGGATGACGTCGAGCCGGTCCGCGAAGGGGGCACCTCCCAGCGGTAGCTGGGGGAGTTCGGCGAGCCCGGTCCTGATCAGCTCGTGCCGGGCCGCGTACTCCTGTCGCATCCGGCGGATGTGGCGGGCGAGCAGACCGTCGTCGATGAACCTGGCCAGCGCCGCCTGAGTGGGAAAGGGAGTGCTCCAGTCGGTGACGTACTTGGCCGCGCGCAGAGCGTCCCGCAGCGGGGTGGGCGCGACGAGGAAGCCGATCCTCAGCGAGGGCAGCATGACCTTGGAGAAGGAGCCCACGTAGATCACATGGCCGGCCCGGTCGACGCTCTGCAGGGGATCGATCGGCCGGCCGCCGAAGCGGAACTCGCTGTCGTAGTCGTCCTCGATCACCACGGCACCGTGACGTTCGGCCCATTCGACGAGGGCCATCCGGCGCCGCAGCGACATCGGCATGCCCAGCGGGAACTGGTGGGAGGGCGTCACATAGACGACGCGGACGTGGTCCGGGAGGGCGTCCACACACAGGCCCTCGTCGTCCACCGGAACATCCACGACCGTGGCACCCAGCGAGCGGAAGAGCATCCGGGCCGGCGGATAGCCGGGGTCCTCGACCGCGACGCCATCGCCCGGCTCGAGCATCACACGGCAGATCAGATCGAGGGCCTGCTGAATGCCGTTGGTCACGACCACGTCGTCGGTGGCGGCCCGCACCCCTCTGAACAGGCCGATATGGCGCGCGATCGCCGCGCGCAGTCCGCGGTGGCCCGCCGGATGGCCGGAGCCCCGCGCGATCGCGGCCGGAGGGCGCAGCTCGCGCGCGACCAGCCGCCGCCATGTCTGGTACGGGAACAGCCGGGCGTCCGGCAGGCCCACCCGCAGGTCGTATGCGACGGAGGTCAGCTCGGCGTCGATCGGGCCGAGCCATGGGGCGATCACCCCGTCCCAGACGGCGCGCGGCTTGAGCGCTGAACGGGTGCTCGCGGCACCCGGCGTACGGCCGACCGCCCGTACGAACGTGCCCGCGCCGACCCTGCTCTCCAGATAACCCTCGCTCGCCAGCCGGTCGTAGGCGACGCCGACCGTGTTGCGGGCCACCTCGAGCCGCCGGGCCAGCTCCCGGGTCGGCGGCAGCGGATCGCCCGGGCGCAGCCGCCCGTCGAGGATGGCGGCACGGACTTGTCGGTAGATCTGGCCGGACAGGTCGCGATGCCCGTCGAGGCTGACGTGGACCTCCATATTGGCTCAATCATATGCGGGGTTATTGGACCTGGTGTTGGGCCATTGCCCGTTTCTAGGCTTCGGATCATGGATATTCGAGAGCTGGACATCCAAGAGCTCGACCGCCGGTCGCTGGCGCTGTTGGGCGATGTCGTCGCCCAAGTCAAGGACGATCAGCTACGTCTCCCGACGCCGTGCCCGGACTGGACCCTGCACGGCCTGATCCGCCATCTCGTCAGCCAGAACGAGGGGTTCGCCGCGGCGGCGCGCGGCGAAGGCGAAGCGCTGTCCGACTGGCGCGGCGGCGACCTCGGCGCTGATGCACGCGCCGCGTTCGCCGCGTCGGCGGCACTGGTCAACGACGCGTTCGCGCAGGACGGCGTGCTCGACCGGAGGTTCGCCCTCCCGGAGGTCCGCAACGGCGGCGCCTTCCCCGCGCCCCTCGCGATCAGCTTCCACTTCGTCGACTGCGTCGTCCACGCCTGGGACGTCGCGGCCACGATCGGTGTCCCCTGGGAGCCCGACGAAGAGCTGACCGCCGCCGCGCTACGAGTCGCCGAACAGGTCCCCGACCAGGGCCGCGGCCCCGGCGCCGCCTTCGAACGGCGCGTCCCGCCTCCGGCCGACGCACCCCCGCACCACCGGCTGCTCAGCCTGCTCGGCCGCGTCCCGTCCTGGACGGGCCGCCCGTGCTGAGATCGCACTGGCGCCCGGGCCCGGCGGCGGGCACGGACGGCCCCGTGCTCGTCAGCGTCACCGACTTCGCCTTCACCAAGCGCCTGGACCTCCCCGGCATCGCCCGCGCGGCCATCGGCCTCCGCCGCACCTGGCCCACCCTCGACGGGGCGGTCGGCCTCTGGCTGTGGACGGCCCCACGGGCCCGGCGCTGCGGCGCGGTGTCCGTGTGGACCGGTGAGGAGGCGCTACACGGATTCGTGGCCCGCCCGGACCACGTCGCGATCATGCGCAAGTACCGCACCCGCGGCGTGGC
This sequence comes from Streptomyces sp. NPDC020845, assembly GCF_044334165.1. Lineage (NCBI taxonomy): Bacteria > Bacillati > Actinomycetota > Actinomycetes > Kitasatosporales > Streptomycetaceae > Streptomyces > Streptomyces sp. NPDC020845. Next base: position 125,144 of record NZ_JBIRSJ010000012.1, read on the forward strand.
CAAGGCGACGACCTGGGTCTCTCCTGAACTCGACGAGACCGGCATCTGGCGGGACGCCTATCGCGTGCTCAGGGGATCCGGAATGCGGGACTCGGCGGGCCCGAACGCCGGAGCCGCCCCTCACACGGAGGAGGGGCGGTTCCGGCGTTGACGGTCGCGCGTGGGGCTAGCCCAGGTGCACCGGAAGCGGCTCCGTCTGCTCCGCGCCGGGCTGGCGGCTCGGGCGTGGGGTGTTCATCAGCAGGCCGACCAGGACCGCCGCCGCCGCGAGGATCACCGAGGACCAGACGAACGCCTCAGAGAAGCCCTCGACCAGCCCCTCCTTGGCCAGTTGCGGGGTCACCTCATGGGCACGGACCGCCGGGGCCAGGTAGTCCTTGGTCGTACTGGCGGCGATCGTGTTGAGCATCGCCGTGCCGACCGAGCCGCCGATCTGCTGGGCGGTGTTGACCGTCGCGGAGGCGATGCCCGCGTCGTGGGGCTGGACGCCGTGGGTGGCGTAGTTCATCGACGGCGCCATCGTCAGGCCCATGCCGAAGCCGACGAGGAGTTCGGCGGGCAGGATGCCCCCCGCGTACGAGCTGCCGGGCTCCAGGGGAATCAGCAGCGCGACGCCGACGGCCGCGATGAGCAGGCCCGGGACCATGAGGACGCGGGGTGGCACCTTGGGGAGCAGCCGGGTGCCGACGCCGGCCGCCGAGACCAGCACGGCCGCGGTCATCGGCAGGAAGGCCACGCCGCTGACCAGCGCCGAGTAGCCCTTGACGCGCTGCATGTAGTACGTGAGGAAGAGGAACATCGCGAACATGCCGACCACCGCAAGACCGACCGCGAGGTAGGCGCCGCCGCGTGTGCGGTCCGTGATCACCCGCAGGGGCAGCAGCGGGCGCGGGACGACGCGCTCGGTCAGGACGAACGCCGTCAGCAGGACCACGCCCAGGGTGAGCAGCCCGGTCACGGTCAGCGAGTCCCAGCCCTCGGACTCCGCCTCGCTGCATCCGTACACCACCGCGACCAGCCCGGATACGGCCAGCAGCACGCCGGGCAGATCGAAGCGGACGCGGTCGCCCTCGGCGCGCTCATCGGCGGGCAGGACGTACCAGCTGAAGACCGCGACGGCGGCGACGGGCACATTCACATACAGGCACCAGCGCCAGTCCAGATACTCGGTCAGCAGCCCGCCGAGGACCAGGCCGATCGCGCCGCCGCCCGCCGCGATGGCGCCGAAGACGCCGAAGGCCTTGGCGCGCTCGCGCGGCTCGGTGAAGTTCACCGCGAGCAGGGACAGCACCGTGGGGGCGAGCAGCGCGGCGAACACACCCTGCAGCGCGCGGGCCGCGAGGAGCATCTCGAAGCCGGAGGCCGCGCCGCCGAGCGCGGAGGCCGCGGCGAAGCCGATCAGACCGATGAGAAAGGAGCGCCGGCGGCCGGTGTAGTCGGCAATCCGGCCGCCGAGGAGCAGCAGGCTGCCGAACGCCAGGGTGTAGGCGGTGATGACCCACTGCCGGTCACCGTCGGAGATGCCGAGGTCCTGCTGGGCCGAGGGCAGGGCGATGTTCACGACAGTGATATCGAGGACGATCATCAGCTGGGCCAGGCCGATGAAGAGCAGTGCCAACCAGCGCCGGGGGTTGACCGCGGGCTGCGTGTCGAGGGGCTGGGCCATGATGGTGCCTTTCTGAGGCTTATCTGGAGATTTCAGGCTTTGAGAGGCCTTCCCCGTCCGGGTTTGCCGGGCGGGGGGATTCCTCCGGAAGCGACCGGACGGGTCAGCCGTCAGTCGGATCCGGCACCCATCACCCCTCCTCTGAGGCGCTTGAACGTGGCGGCGTCCAGGGCCGGTCCTGACAGCCGGGTGTTGGGCCGGGCGCTGCCGTCGGGGCGCAGGCCGTCGATGTATACGTCCAGCTGGCGGTGCGCCAGCGCCTCGTCGTCCGGCATCACCCCGCCGGGCAGCGGGCGGGACAGCCGGATGATCATCAGGGTGATGTCGCCGAAGACGGCGTCGGGGCGGATCAGCCCGGCCTCGTGGGCCCGGCTGAGCAGTTCGTCCACGGGGTCGGCGGCGTCCTGGCGGACGGCGTCCAGGATCTCGTCGACGGTGACCCGGCCGAGGAGGGCGGGCACCACCGAGCCGAGCTTGAGGTCGAGGGCCGCGTGCATGAAGCGGCACAGTGCGTCCATCGGGTCGCGCTCCGCCTCGGTCGCCTCGTGCGCGGCCTCGACCAGGGCGGTGAAGACGTCGATCGCCACCGCGCGGATCAGGTCGGCGCGCTTGGGAAACCGCCGGTAGAGGGTCGCGATGCCGACGCCCGCCCGGCGGGCGATCTCGTCGAGGGGGGCCTCGGGGCCCTGGTCGGCGAAGACCGCGCGGGCGGCGTGCAGGATCTGTTCGCGGTTCTGCCGGGCGTCGGCCCGCATCCGGGACATCCGGGGCGCGGGGCCGTCGGGGCCGTCGGCCGGATCGGCCTCGTCGGCGTCGGGGGTGATGGTGGACACGGCGAACCTCCCGCGAGCAGGGCGGCATAGCACAGCAGAGCCAGGTGGAGAGTTTTTCTCCACTTAGTGATATCAGCGTATCCACTGCGGTCAGGATATTCAACACGCGATGAAAAAGATCGGACGGGTCCCGAACGCAAACGCGGACACGTACACACGCACGCGTACGCACGGCAAAGCCCGGCCCCCGCCGAAGCGGGGGCCGGGCCCTGTGCTGCTGCTCTGCTGTTCCGTACCGCCGTAAGACCGCGCCGTACTGCGGTCAGAACGCTCCTGGCACTCAGTCCACCAGGTTGACCGAGCGGGCCGACGACGCCCCGATCTCCTCGGCGATCTCGGTGAGGACCGGCTGCGGGATCGTGTCGTCCACGGTCAGCGCCACCAGCGCCGCCCCGCCCGCCGCCGAACGCGAGACCTGCATACCGGCGATGTTGATCTCCGCCTCGCCGAGGATGCGACCGAGCGTGCCGACCACACCCGGGCGGTCGGTGTAACGCAGGAAGGCCATGTGGTCGGCGAGCGCCAGGTCGACGTCGTACTCGCCGACCGCGACGATCTTCTGCTGGTTCTTGGGACCGGCCAGCGTGCCGGAGATCGAGACCTCGTCACCGCCGGAGAGGGTGCCGCGCACGGTCACCACATTGCGGTGCTCCGAGGACTCCGAGCTGGTGGTGAGGCGGACCTCGACGCCGCGCTCCTGCGCGAACAGCGGGGCGTTCACATACGACACGGTCTCGTCGACGATGTCCTCGAACACACCCTTGAGCGCGGAGAGTTCGAGCACCTTGACGTCGTGCTGGGTGATCTCGCCGTACACCTCGACGTCCAGCCGGACCGCGACCTCGCCCGCGAGCGCGGTGAAGATCCGCCCCAGCTTCTCGGCCAGCGGCAGCCCGGGCCGTACCTCCTCGGCGATGACACCGCCCTGCACATTCACCGCGTCCGGGACCAGCTCGCCCGCGAGGGCCAGGCGCACCGAGCGGGCGACCGCGATGCCCGCCTTCTCCTGGGCCTCGCCGGTGGAGGCGCCCAGGTGCGGGGTGACAACCACGTTGTCGAACTCGAAGAGCGGGGAGTCCGTGCACGGCTCCTTGGAGAACACGTCCAGGCCGGCCGCAGCGACCCGGCCCTCCTTGAGGGCCGCCGCCAGCGCTTCCTCGTCGACGATCCCGCCACGCGCCGCGTTGACGATGCGGACCTCGGGCTTGACCTTGTGCAGCGCCTCGTCGCCGATCAGGCCGACGGTCTCGGGGGTCTTGGGGAGGTGGACCGTGATGAAGTCGGAGACCTCGAGCAGCTCGTCGAGCGACAGCAGCTTGACGCCCATCTGGGCGGCGCGCGCGGGCTGGACGTAGGGGTCGTACGCGACGATCTTCATGCCGAAGGCGGACATCCGCTGGGCGACCAGCACGCCGATACGGCCGAGGCCGACGACGCCGAGGGTCTTCTCGCTCAGCTCCACGCCCGTGTACTTGCTGCGCTTCCACTCGCCGTTCTTCAGCGCCGCGTTCGCCTGCGGGATGTTGCGGGCCGTGGCGACCAGCAGACCGCAGGCCAGCTCGGCCGCGGTGACGATGTTGGACGTCGGGGCGTTGACGACCATGACGCCGGCCTTGGTGGCGGCGGAGACGTCCACATTGTCGAGGCCGACGCCCGCGCGGGCGACGACCTTGAGGTTCTTGGCCGCGGCGATGGCCTCGGCGTCGACCTTGGTGGCGCTGCGCACGAGGATGGCGTCCACGTCGGCGATGGCGGGCAGCAGCTCGGCCCGGTCCGCGCCGTTGCAGCTGCGGATCTCGAAGTCCGGGCCCAGGGCCTCGACCGTGGCGGGCGAGAGCTCTTCGGCGATGAGTACGACGGGTTTACCCGTGGAAGCAGTGCTCACGTGGTCTTCAGTCCTCACTAGTCCTATGCGGACGGCCGTCCCGACGGCCGCAGGCGTGAAGGGGGGGCAGCCGCGTGAAAGACGCACGACGCTGTGAGCCCTGACGCGCTTATTCCCTGCAGTGTAGTGGCGTCCGGGAGGCGTTTTGCGCCATAGCGGCGGGATCACCCGCACGTGGTCTTGCATGATGGACAAGTCGCGGACCGGGCCCCCCGAGGTGCGGGCTCGGGGGGCCGGTCCCAGAGGGCTTACGCCTCGTCGTCGACCCAGCTCATCAGCTTGCGCAGCTCCTTGCCGGTGGTCTCCAGCAGGTGGTCGCCGTCCGCCTTCTTGTACTCGTTGTACTTCGGCAGACCCGCGTGGTACTCGGCCATCCAGTTCTTGGCGAAGCTGCCGTCCTGGATCTCGGCGAGGACCTTCTTCATCTCGGCCTTGGTCTGGTCGGTGATGATCCGCGGGCCGGTGACGTAGTCGCCCCACTCGGCGGTCTCGGAGATCGACCAGCGCATCTTCTCCAGGCCGCCCTCGTACATGAGGTCCACGATCAGCTTCAGCTCGTGGAGGCACTCGAAGTACGCGATCTCCGGCTGGTAGCCGGCCTCGACCAGGGTCTCGAACCCGGCCTTGACCAGCGCGGAGGTGCCACCGCACAGCACCGCCTGCTCGCCGAAGAGGTCGGTCTCGGTCTCCTCGGTGAAGGTGGTCTTGATGACGCCGGCGCGGGTGCCGCCGATGCCCTTGGCGTACGACAGGGCGAGCGCGAAGGCGTTACCGGTGGCGTCCTGCTCGACGGCCGCGATACACGGCACGCCGCGGCCCTCCTCGTACTGGCGGCGGACCAGGTGGCCCGGGCCCTTGGGGGCGACCATGCAGACGTCCACGCCGGCCGGGGGCTGGATGAAGCCGAAGCGGATGTTGAAGCCGTGGCCGAAGAACAGCGCGTCGCCGTCCTTCAGGTTGGCCTTCACCGACTCCTCGTAGACCTGGGCCTGGATCGGGTCCGGGACCAGGATCATGATCACGTCGGCCTCGGCGGCCGCCTCGGCCGGGGTGACCACGCGCAGACCCTGCTCCTCGGCCTTGGCCTTGGACTTCGAGCCCTCGTGCAGGCCGACCCGGACGTCGACGCCCGAGTCGCGCAGCGACAGCGCGTGGGCGTGGCCCTGGCTGCCGTAGCCGAGGACCGCGACCTTGCGGCCCTGGATGATGGACAGGTCGGCGTCGTCGTCGTAGAACAGCTCGGCCACTTCGGGATTCTCCTAGCGTTTTCGGGTTGTGCGTCCCACCGTATGACGGGCGGGCGGGTGAAGGTTTCGGGGTCTCGCCATACGGGCCCCGGATCGGCCATGGTCGGCCGCCCGGGGTGCCGCTGGTCAGGCGGTCCGGTCGAGCGCGCGCAGGCTCCGGTCGGTGATGGAGCGGGCGCCACGCCCTATGGCGATGGTGCCGGACTGGACCAGCTCCTTGATGCCGTACGGTTCCAGCATCTTGAGCATGGCCTCAAGCTTGTCGCTGCTTCCGGTGGCCTCGATGGTCACGGCCTCCGGGGAGACATCCACGGTCTTGGCGCGGAACAGCTGGACGATCTCGACGATCTGGGAGCGGGTCTCGTTGTCGGCGCGCACCTTCACCAGGACCAGTTCCCGCTGGATCGCGTGGCTGCCTTCCAGCTCGACGATCTTCAGGACGTTGACCAGCTTGTTGAGCTGCTTGGTGACCTGCTCCAGCGGGAGCTCGTCGACATTGACCACGATGGTGATCCGGGAGATGTCGGGGTGCTCGGTGACGCCGACCGCGAGCGAGTCGATGTTGAAGCCGCGGCGGGAGAACAGCGCGGCGATCCGGGCCAGGATGCCGGGGGTGTTCTCCACCAGGACGGAGAGCGTGTGCTTGGTGGACATGGGCTGAAGTCTCTCTTCTCTCTCGGTCCCGGCCTCAGTCGTCTTCGCTGTCGCCGAAGTCCGGGCGGACGCCGAGCGCCGCCTGGATCTCGTCGTTGGAGGTGCCGGCCGCGACCATCGGCCAGACCATGGCGTCCTCGTGGACGATGAAGTCCACGACCACCGGCCGGTCGTTGATCGAGTTGGCCTTCTCGATGACGGCGTCGAGGTCGGACGGGTCCTCGCAGCGGATGCCGATGCAGCCCATGGCCTCGGCGAGCTTGACGAAGTCGGGGACGCGGGTGCCGGAGTTGGTCTGGGCGGGGGCGTCCGGGCCCGAGTGCAGCACGGTGTTGGAGTAGCGCTGGTTGTAGAACAGCGTCTGCCACTGGCGGACCATGCCCAGCGCGCCGTTGTTGATGATCGCGACCTTGACCGGGATGTTGTTCAGCGCGCAGGTGACCAGCTCCTGGTTGGTCATCTGGAAGCAGCCGTCGCCGTCGATCGCCCAGACCGTACGGTCCGAGGCGCCGGCCTTGGCGCCCATCGCGGCCGGGACGGCGTAGCCCATGGTCCCGGCGCCGCCGGAGTTCAGCCAGGTCGCCGGCTTCTCGTAGTCGATGAAGTGGGCGGCCCACATCTGGTGCTGGCCGACGCCCGCGGCGAAGATCGTGTCCTCCGGCGCCAGCTGGCCGATCCGCTGGATGACCTGCTGCGGGGACAGGCTGCCGTCCGCGGGCTGCTCGTAGCCCAGCGGGTAGGTCTCCCGCCAGCGGTTCAGGTCCTCCCACCAGCCGGAGTAGTCGCCGGTGTGGCCCGCGTCATGCTCGGCCTGGACGGCGACGACCAGGTCCGCGATGACCTCTCGGGCGTCGCCGACGATCGGCACGTCGGCGGCGCGGTTCTTGCCGATCTCGGCCGGGTCGATATCGGCGTGGACCACCTTGGCGTTGGGGGCGAAGGAGTCGAGCTTGCCGGTGACGCGGTCGTCGAAGCGCGCGCCGAGGGCGACGATCAGATCGGCCTTCTGCAGGGCGGTGACGGCGGCGACGGTGCCGTGCATACCCGGCATGCCCAGGTGCTGGCGGTGGGTGTCGGGGAAGGCACCCAGCGCCATGAGGGTGGTGGTGACGGGCGCGCCGGTCAGCTCGGCCAGCACCTTCAGCTCGGCGGTGGCGTGGGCCTTGAGGACGCCGCCGCCCACGTACAGCACCGGGCGCTCGGCCTGGGTGATCAGGCGGGCGGCCTCGCGGATCTGCTTGGCGTGCGGCTTGGTGACCGGGCGGTAGCCGGGCAGGTCGGTCTGCGGCGGCCAGGAGAAGGTGGTCTGCGCCTGCAGGGCGTCCTTGGCGATGTCGACCAGGACCGGACCGGGGCGGCCGGTGGAGGCGATGTGGAACGCCTCGGCGATCGTCCGCGGGATGTCCTCGGCCTTGGTGACCAGGAAGTTGTGCTTGGTGATCGGCATGGTGATGCCGCAGATGTCCGCCTCCTGGAAGGCGTCCGTACCGATGGCCTTGGAGGCGACCTGGCCGGTGATCGCGACGATGGGGACCGAGTCCATATGCGCGTCGGCGATCGGGGTGACCAGGTTGGTGGCGCCGGGACCCGAGGTGGCCATGCAGACGCCGACCTTGCCGGTGGCCTGGGCGTAGCCGGTGGCGGCGTGGCCCGCGCCCTGCTCGTGGCGGACGAGCACGTGGCGGACCTTGGTGGAGTCCATCATGGGGTCGTAGGCGGGGAGGATCGCGCCGCCGGGGATGCCGAAGACGGTGTCGGCACCGACCTCTTCGAGCGAGCGGATGAGGGACTGCGCGCCCGTGACGTGCTCGACGGGGGCGGGATGGGAACCGCCGTTTCGGGGCCGCGGCTGGGGATGGTGGGCCCCGGTGGCCTGCTCGGTCATCGGCATTCTCTTCTCGGATGAGGGTCTGTGCGGGGAGTGGGAGAGCGGTACGACATGTGCCAGTGCAACAAAAAACCCCTCGTGCCGTAAGGCAAGCGAGGGGAGCGCGCCGGAGAGGTCCGCAGGGCTTATGAGGTGGCCCTGCTCAGCCGACGCGCTTTCCAAGTACGAGAATTCGGGTGCGCATGGCTCCGACCCTCCCCCCGGCGCGTATCGGGTGTCAAGTGGGTGGGACAGGCGTCTCAGTATTTGAGCGGGACGGCGGATGTGTGTGAGACTCCGCCCGCCGCGGCCCATGCCCCGCGCCGTGCCCGGCGCCATGTCCCGCAGGGTGCGCCGCGCCGTGCGCGGCGATATGACCGAGGTGCCGGGTCGGCAGCGGGCCACCCACCAGTACGGGGCTTTCCGAGCGTGTCACGGGGTACGAGCCGCGGTTGAGCGCGCGGCGCAGCCGGTGCTCGTCGAGCGGCCCGGAGAAGGCCGTCCCCTGGGCGTGGGTGCACCCCATGGCCCGCAGGGCGACGATCTGCTCGGGCAGATCGACCCCCTCCGCGAGGGACTGCATGCCCAGGTCGCCGGCGATCCGCAGCATCCCCGAGGTGATCTTGTGCAGCCGGGAGGACTCGACGACGCCCTCGACCAGCCCCCGGTCCAGTTTGAGCATGTCGATGGGGAGCCTGCGCAGCGCCCGGATCGCGGCATATCCGCTGCCGAAGCCGTCGAGGGCGATACGGACGCCCAGCCGCCGCAGCGCGCTCAGCCGGTGCTCCAGCTCATCGAGCGGCACCCGCGGATCGCTGTCGGTCAGCTCCAGGATCAGCGCGCCGGAGGGCAGGCCATGGCGGGCCAGCAGGGTCTCGACGCTCTTCGGCGGCATGGACTTGTCCACCAGGCGGCTCGAGGGGAGCCGTACGCACACCGGGACCGGGAATCCGTCGCGGCGGCGCTCCGCGGCCTGCTCGACGGCCGCCTCCAGCGTCCAGCGGGCCAGCTCGGCGGTGCGGGCCGCGTCCTCGCCGCCGCCCCGGCCCCCGTCGCGCGCGCTGTCGCGTCCGCTGTCCCGACCGCTGTCGGCGACCCGCAGGAACTCGGCCGGGGTGAACAGGATGCCCTGCGCCGAACGCCAGCGGGGCTGGGCGGCGACGGCGGTGATCCGGCCGCCGCCGAGTTCGACGACGGGCTGGTGCAGCAGGACGAACTCGCCGTCGTGCAGGGCGGTGCGCAGCCGGGTGGCGAACTCGGCGCGGCGCGTCACATCGGCCTGCATCTGCGGCGCGTACAGCTCGACCCGGTTCTTGCCCGCGGCCTTGGCGCGGTACATCGCCAGGTCGGCGTTGCGCATCAGCTCTCCGGGGCCGATACCGGGCTCGGCGAAGGCGACGCCGATGCTGGCGGCTACCCGGACCTCGGTGCCGCCCACGACCTGGTAAGGCTGGGAGAGCCGGGCGCGCAGCCGGTCGGCGATCTCCAGGATGCGGCATTCGCGGGCGGCGGGGTCCCGGTCGCCGTCGCCGAGGATCAGCGCGGCGAACTCGTCGCCGCCGAGCCGGGCCGCGCAGTCGCCGGACCCGGAGCGCACGGACTCCTGGAGCCGGCGGGCCGCCTGGACCAGCAGTTCGTCGCCCGCCTGGTGGCCGACGGTGTCATTGACGGCCTTGAAGCCGTCGAGGTCGATGAAGAGCACGGCGGTGCCCGCGTCGGTGCGCCGCCGCCCGGCCAGCGCATGGCGGACCTGCTTGGTGAACAGGGAGCGGTTGGGCAGGTCGGTGAGCGGGTCGTGCTCGGCGCTGTGCTGGAGCTGGGCCTGCAGGCGGACCCGCTCGGTGACGTCCCGGCTGTTGAAGATGAGGCCGCCGTGGTGACGGTTGATCGTCGACTCCACGTTGAGCCAGTCGCCTGAGCCGGAGCGGAAGCGGCACTCGATGCGCGTAGTGGGCTCCTCCCCCGGCGAGGCGGCCAGGAAGCGGCGGACCTCGTGGACGACCGAGCCCAGGTCCTCGGGGTGGATGAGGGAGGCCAGCTCGGAGCCGACCAGTTCGTCCGCGTCGCGGCCGTAGACCCCGGAGGCGGCCGGGCTGACGTAGCGCAGGATGCCGGTGGGCGCGGCGATCATGATGACGTCGCTGGAGCTCTGCACCAGGGAGCGGAAGTGGTTCTCCTTCTCCGCGAGCTCCTGGGTGAGCGTGATGTTGTCCAGCAGCATGATGGCCTGGCGGACGACGAGGGCGAGCACGACCGCGCAGGCGGTGAAGAGCATCACCCCGTCGATCGGTCGGCCGTCCATCACGTTGTAGAGGATCCCCAGGGTGCAGACAGCGGCGGCCAGATACGGCGCGAGGGCGGCGAGCGAGCCCGCGGTTGCGCGGCTGGGCTGCGCCGGGCGACGGATCGCGGCGGCGGGCGGGGCCTGAGCGGCCTCGCGCCGGGCCACCCAGGGGGCGTACGCGAGCAGTATGGAGCCCGCGAACCACCCGGCGTCAAGGATCTGTCCGGAGCGGTAGTGCTCGCGCAGCAGCGGCGAGGTGAACAGCGCATCGCACAGCACGGTCAGCGCGAAGGCGGCGATCGCGGTGTTGATCGCGGAGCGGTTGGCCGAGGAGCGCCGGAAGTGCACCGCGACGACCATGCTGATCAGCACGATGTCCAGCAGCGGATACGCCAGCGAGAAGGCCCTGCGCGCCACGGGCTCGCCGCCCCCGCCGAACTGGGCGACGTGCGCGAGCGCCAGGCTCCAGGACAGGGTCAGCAGCGAACCGGCGATCAGCCAGGCGTCCAGGGCCAGACAGATCCAGCCGGCGCGGGTCACCGGGCGCTTGGCGAGCACCAGCATGCCGACGATGGCGGGCGGGGCGAAGAGCAGGAAGCAGAAGTCGGCGGCCGAGGGACTGGGCACGGGGCGGCCGAGCACCACCTCGTACCAGCCCCATACGCCGTTGCCCAGGGCGGCCATGAAGGAGGACGCCGCGAACAGCAGCCAGGCGGGGCGCAGCCGCCCGGAGCGCGCACGCCCGTACCACAGGCAGGACACGGCGGCGGCCAGGGCGGCGGCGCTCAGGCCGAAGTCACCCATGAACAGGGCCAGTTCGGGGGATCCCCAGCCGAGCGCCGCACCCGCCGCGTACGCGCCGCACACAAGGGCGAGCAGGACCTGAGGCAGCAGACCCGCCCCGCCGCCGGACACCGACGGCCGGGCGAGCACCGCTCCGGTGGCGCTCACCGGACGGCCTTCGAATGCCGCGCGGAAACGCGGGAAGCTAGCAATCGACGCCTGAGTCGCGTCGGGTCGTCGGTCCATCGGCCACACATCGCCCGTCGCCCCCCTCGAGTTCCGGTCCATCGCTGACGCCGTCAGGTCAGTGGCGCAGCCCCCGCTCGGGACGATACACCAGACTGGTCACTCAGGGACATAGGTCATCTACGCACCGTAACCGACAACGGCGTTGTTTATACGGAGTGCAGTCATACCGTGCCTGTATGTGGCGCCACGGGCATTTCATCCGGTCGTTGTGACGATATGACTGAGCGGTTCACCGGCCGCGAATCGGCGCAGCTGGTCGCGCAGCAGCCGCTTCGCGCGGGGCAGGAAGGCCGACGACGGACCGCCCACGTGCGGGGTGATGAGCACTCCTGGAGCGTGCCACAGCGGATGCCCGGCGGGCAGCGGTTCGGGGTCGGTCACATCCAGCGCGGCCCGCAGCCGGCCCGTCTCCAACTCCGCGAGCAGCGCCTCGGTGTCGACCACCGGACCGCGCGCGACGTTCACCAGCAGCGCGCCGTCCTTCATCCGGGCCAGGAAGTCTGCCCCGGCCAGGCCGCGAGTGGCAGGGGTCAGCGGCGTGACGAGCACCACCACATCGGCTTCCGGAAGCAGTCGGGACAGATCGTCGATCGGGTGCACCGGACCGCGCTCGGTCGTGCGCGGGGAGCGCGCGACGCGTAGCACCCGCTCGCACTCAAAGGGCACAAGCCGGTCCTCGATCGCGCTGCCGATGGATCCGTAGCCCACGATCAGCACGGACTTGTCCGCGAGCGCGGGACGGAAGCCCTGCTTCCACTGCCCGGCGTCCTGGGCGCGCACAAAGCCGGGGATGCCGCGCAGCGAGGCGAGGATCAGGGTCAGGGCCAGCTCGGCGGTGCTCGCGTCGTGCACCCCGCGCGCGTTGCACAGCCGCACGCCGGGGGGCAGCTCCGCGATCGCGGGCTGCACATGGTCTATGCCGGCGGTGAGGGTCTGCACGACGCTCAGGTTCTTCATGGCCGGCAGCGGCCGTACGCCCTCCTTGTTCTTCATGTACGGCAGGCAATAGAACGCGCAGCGGGCGGGGTCGGTGGGGTAGTCGGACTCGCCGTCCCAGTGGGCGTATTCCAGACCGTCGGGGAGTCCGTCGATCTCGTCCGCAGGGAACGGCAGCCACGCGAGGGGGCGCGAGGCGTCGGACAGCGGGTCGGACAGCGGGCTGTCGGGGTGCGGCTTGTCGGGGTTGTCGCTGTGATCTGCGCTCATGCCTGGAGGCTATTGGATCAGGGGGCGCACTCAGACGTTAGTTTGGTGCGGGAAACGGGAGGGGTCAGGCCAGGTGGAGCGCAGGAGAATCGGAGCGGGGGCGCTCGAGGTGGGTGCGATAGGCCTCGGGTGTATGCCCATGAGCTGGGCATACACCGCTTCGCAGCGTAACGGCGAGGACTCGGTGCGCGCCGTGCACGCCGCGCTCGACGCGGGCGCGAGCCTGCTGGACACCGCCGATATGTACGGGCCGTTCACCAACGAGCGGCTGGTGGGACGGGTACTCAAGGAGCGGCGCCGGGACGCCTTCGTGTCCACCAAGTGCGGGCTGCTGGTGGGCGAGACACACATCGTGGCCAACGGCCGCCCCGGCTATGTGAAGCGGGCCTGCGACGCCTCGCTGCGCCGGCTGCAGACCGACGTCATCGACCTCTACCAGCTGCACCGGGCCGACCCGGAGGTGCCGATAGAGGAGACCTGGGGCGCGATGGCGGAGCTGGTCGCGGCGGGGAAGGTGCGGGCGCTGGGGCTGTGCGCGCTGGGCGCGCGGGCGCAGCGACGGGCCGGGGCCGGGATGCACGACGCCACGGTGCGCCAGCTGGAGCGGGTGCAGCAGGTCTTTCCGATCAGCTGTGTGCAGGCGGAGCTGTCGGTGTGGTCGCCAGAGGCGCTGGAGGCGCTGGTGCCGTGGTGCGCCTCGCGCGGGGTGGGGTTCCTGGCCGCGATGCCGCTGGGGAACGGCTTCCTGAGCGGGACGCTGACGCCGGGGCAGGGCTTCGAGCCGGACGACGTACGGGCCAGACATCCGCGCTTCACGGCGGAGATGATGGCGGCGAACCAGCCGATCGTGGCCGGGCTGCGCCGGGTGGCGCGGCGGCACGGGGACTCGGTCACGGCGGCGCAGGTCGCGCTGGCGTGGCTGCTGGGGCAGGGGCGGCATGTGGTGCCGGTGCCGGGGACCAAGCGGGAGCGGTGGGCGGCGGAGAACTGCGCGGCGGCCGAACTGCGGCTGACGAACGAGGACTTCGCGGAGATAGCGGCGCTGCCCCCGGCGCAGGGGTCGTGGGACTAGCGGTGGTGTGCGGGAACCGGCGGCGGGGCTGCGGTGTATAAGAATCAGTGCCGTGCCGAGGCACATGTGCCCACGGAGAGGAACCGAAGGTGCGACGTCCTGGTGTGACCCCTGTGCTCGCCTCCGCTGCCGCGTTGCTGCTCGCGGCGGGCTGCTCGTCCGGTGATGGCGGGGAGGGCCCCGTCTTCGGGGGCCGCACAAGCGCGTCCGGTCCCTCTAAATCCGGGTCCGGCAGCGACTCCCCGCCCTCGGGAGGGCCTTCCTCCTCCCCCTCTTCCACGCCCGCCGCCCCCAGCAAGGGCACGGCGAAGGTGGTCCGCACGCTCACCACCAAGCTGGACTCACCGTGGGGGCTGGCCCCGCTGCCCGATGGAAATCTGCTGGTCGCCTCGCGCGACACGGGCAAGATCTTCAAGGTCGACGGGTCCAGCGGGCAGAAGACGGAGGTGGGCTCGGTCCCGGGCGTCCGCCCCGGCGGCGAGGGAGGGCTGCTCGGCCTGGCGGTCTCCCCCGACTACGGGGCGAATCCGATGGTGTACGCGTACTTCACCACCTCGTCGGACAACCGCATCGCCCGCATGTCCTACGACGACAAGCGCCCCGCCGGCGCCCAGCTCGGCGCTCCGGACACGATCTTCAAGGGCATCCCCAAGGGCTCGATTCACAACGGCGGCCGGATCGCCTTCGGCCCCGACAAGATGCTCTATGCGGGCACGGGCGAGACCGGCGATCGCGGGCTCGCCCAGGACCAGGACTCGCTCGGGGGCAAGATTCTGCGGATGACCCCGGAGGGCGAGCCGGCTCATGGCAATCCCCAGGCCGACTCGGTGGTGTATTCCTATGGCCACCGCAATGTGCAGGGCCTGGCCTGGGACGTGGACAAGCGGCTGTGGGCCTCCGAGTTCGGGCAGGACACCTGGGACGAGCTCAATCTGATCCAGCCCGGCAAGAACTACGGCTGGCCCGAGGCCGAGGGCAAGGCCGGCAAGGAGGGGTTCGTCGATCCGGTCGAGCAGTGGAAGCCGAAGGACGCCTCGCCCAGCGGTATCGCATACGCCAAGGGCTCGATCTGGGTGGCGGGGCTGCGCGGGGAGCGGCTGTGGCGCATCCCCCTGGACGGCGCCCGGCCCGCGGGGAAGCCACAGTCGTTCTTGGACGGGAAGTACGGGCGGCTGCGGTCGGTGGTGGCGACGGACGACGGCGGGCTGTGGGTGACGACGAGCAATACGGACGGGCGCGGGAAACCGGGGAAGGAGGACGACCGGATTCTGAAGCTGGAGATCTCCTGACGGCAAGGGCCGCTGGGCGGAAGGTCACACAACGGGCCCGGGGGGATCAGCGGGGCAGCGCTTAGACTGGCGGGAGTCGTTTGCCCCTGGGGGTCGCCGTGTTCAACATCATCGAGGAACTGTTCTCGCCGGGCCGTAAGAACACCGAAGAAGAGCGCAACCGGCTGGAGTTGACCGTGGACGACGTGGGCAACGGCGACAACCCGTGGAAGGGGCCGATCGACCTGGAATCCGGCCAGGTGGTCATCCGTCCCCGCCAGGGCTGAGCTCCACCAGGGCTGAGCCCCGCCAAGCCTGAGCCCGGCCAGGCCCGACCCCGGATCCGCCGGGCCTGACCCCAGCCAGAGCCCAATCCGACAGAGCCCGGTCAGAGCCCAGTCGGACAGAGCCCGGTCGAAGCTCAGCCGCCACGCCCCCGGCGCGCCCTCGGTGCGCCCTCGGGAGCGGGTCGGCGCCCGTCGGCTCAGCGTGCGGCCGCCTCGTCCGCCAGACCGTCCACCAGCCTCAACCGGTGTGCCACCGCCGCTGCCTCGCCACGGCCCGAGACCTCCAGCTTGGCCAGGATGTTGGAGACATGCACGCTGGCCGTCTTCGGCGAGATGAACAGCTCCTCGGCGATCTGGCGGTTGCTGCGTCCCAGTGCCACCAGCCGCAGCACATCGCGCTCGCGAGGGGTGAGCCCAAGGGCCTCGGCGGGGTCGGTGGGCTCGGCGGCAGGGTCCGGCTGGCTGGTCGCGCTCGCGGGGAGGGCGGCGAGCGGGGTGGATACGGGGCCGGAACTGGGGCCGACGCCGGATCTGGGACCGGAGCCGGGGTTGGAACCGGGGCCGGGGGGCAGCGGGAGCCGGGCGCGGCGGGCCAGCAGTTCGATCCCCTCACGCAGCGGGCGCGCCTCCAGCCGGGCCGCCGCGGCGTGTGCCGCCGCCAGCGGCTCGGCGACCCGCTCGCGGGCCGCGCCGGAGCTCAGCAGCGCCTCCGCCCAGCGGAAGCGGGCCCGGGCCAGGGGGTGCGGGCGGTCCAGCCGCTGGAAGGCGGTCACGGCGTCCGCCCAGCGGTCGGCGTCGTCGTGGCCCTCGGCGCGCGCCAGTTCGGCGTCCAGCAGCAGGCCGTAGGCCCGCCACACCGGCACCGGCTGCGCGACCCGCTTGGCGGCCGCCCGGATCCGGGCCAGCGCCTCGGCCCGGCCGGGCTCGGCGGCGGGCAGCCCGCGGGCGTCCGCCTCGGCCGCGGCGGCGGCCACCAGCAGCGGCCAGGTGTAGCGCTGCATGCCGATGCGGAGGCCGTCCTCCAAGGTCTGGTCGAGAAGCCGGCGGACCTCCAGGATCCGGCCGCGGGCCGCCGCGAGTTGGAGGAAGAGGTGGGTCAGCGGAATGGAGAACTGCGGCTCGGGGATGAGGTCCTCCTGCTGCTCCCGGGCCACCGCCAGCTCGCGCTCCGCGGTGTCCCAGTCGCCCCGGGCCAGCGCCAGCCGGGCAAAGCGGTTCAGCGCGATACGGCACGTCTTGTTGCCGATCGCCAGGCGCCGGGTGGTGACCGCGGCTTCCTCCGCCTCGGCCCAGCGGCCCAGCGACAGCAGCGACTCGGCCATGTTCCCGAACACCCACGCCAGGGAGTCCGGCAGCCCGAAGCGGTCCAGTATCCGCACGCCCTTCTCGGCGACCTCGACCGCCTCGGCCGACCGGCCGAGCCCTTCGAGCCCGGAGGTCAGATTGACGAAGCAGCGCCCCACGATGCTCACATCGCCCATCTCGATGGCGGCCTCACAGACCTCCCGCATCTCGGCGAGGCCGCCCTCGATGTCCCCGGACTCGGCCTTGAAGTAGCCCAGCGTCAGCCGGGCGTGGAGCTCGGTGCTCCGGGCGCCGACCAGCCGGGCCAGCTCCACGGCCCGCTCGGCCACCGCGAAGCCGTCCGGCCCGTGCTTGCGGACCATGCTCCAGCCCGCCGCCTGCGCCAGCACATCGGCGTGCACGGCGGACGGCGGCAGTCCACGCACCAGCTCCTCGGCCCGGCCGAGCTCGGCCCAGCCGTCGCCGCGCCCCAAAGACCCCACCAGCTTGGACTTCTGAGTCCAGAACCACGCGGCCCGCAGCGGGTCCTGGCTCTCGTCCAGCTTGCGCAGCGCCCGGTTGGTGACGGTCAGCGCCCGCTCCCGCTGCCCGGATCTGTTCGCCGCCACCACGAGCGCGGCCAGCAGATCCAGATGGTGCAGCGCCTCGTCCTCGCAGCTGCACGCCGGGTACGCCTCGGCGTAGTCGAGAGGGCGCTGTGCCTGGCGGATCTCGTCGGAGACGTCCTCCCACAGCTCCATGGCGCGCTCCAGCAGCCGCAGCTGCTCGGCGTGCGCATACCGCCGGCGGGCCTCGACGGAGGCCCGCAGCACGGCGGGCAGGGCCTTGGCCGGGTCGTGGGCGTGGTACCAGTAGCTGGCCAGCCGGGCGGCGCGCTCATCGGCCCGTACCAGCGCGGGCTCGGCCTCCAGCGCCTCCGCGTAGCGCCGGTTGATCCGGGAGCGCTCGCCGGGCAGCAGATCGTCGGCCACCGCCTCGCGGACGAGGGCGTGGCGGAAGCCGTAGCCGCTGTCGTCGCCCGAGGGCCGCAGGATATTGGCGCCGACGGCGGCGCGCAGCGCGTCGATGAGGTCGTCCTCGCCGAGCCGGACGGCCGCGCGCAGCAGTTCGTACTCCACGGTGGAGCCGCCCTCGGCGAGGATGCGCACCACCTGCTGGGCCTCCTCGGGCAGCGCCTCGACCCGCACCAGCAGCAGATCGCGCAGCGATTCGCTGAGCCCCGTGGCGCAGCCCTCGCTGATGCTGCGGGCGATCTCCTCGACGAAGAAGGCGTTTCCGTCGCTGCGCTCGAAGATGCGGTCGACCAGCGCCCGGTCGGGCCGGGCGCCGTAGATCCCGGCTATCTGTGCGCGGACTTCGGAGCGGTTGAAACGGGGCAGCTCGATACGGCGCACCGCCCGCATCCGGTCGATCTCGGCGAGGAAGGGGCGCAGCGGGTGACGGCGGTGGATGTCGTCGGAGCGGTAGGTGGCGACGACCAGCAGCCGGGCGCTGATCAGGGAGCGGAAGAGATAGCCGAGCAGTTCACGGGTGGAGCGGTCGGCCCAGTGCAGGTCCTCGATCACGACGACCAGCGTCCGGTCGGCGGCCAGCCGCTCCAGCAGTCGGACGGTGAGCTCGAAGAGCCGGGCGCGGCTGTCCTCCTCGCGCGATTCGCGGGCCGTCTCGCCCAGTTCGGGCAGCAGCCGGGCCAGCTCGCCCTCCTGCCCGGCGACGGCCCGGTCCAGTTCGTCCCCCAGCTTGCGGCGCAGCGAGCGCAGCACGGTGGAAACGGGGGCGAACGGCAGGCCGTCCACGCCGATTTCCACACATCCGCCGACCGCGGCGGTGGCCCCGGCGGCTGTGGCCCCGATCAGGAACTCGTCCACGAGCCGGCTCTTGCCGACCCCCGCCTCCCCTCCGACGAGCAACACCTGCGGCTCGCCCGCGGCGGCGCGGGCGAGCGCGTCGGTGAGGGTGGACAGTTCCTCGGCGCGGCCGACGAACACCGGGCTGACTGAGGTGTGGTGCACGCCGTCGAGGATCGCATAGGGGTCCGACAGCGGGGTAAGGGTTTGAGCTGCGCCTTGCGCCACAGTCGCGGCCGCGACTGTGGCGCCCATGGCAGTGCCGGCCACGACGTGAGCGATATCACGAACCCCCGCGGTACGCGGCACCCCCGCGGTACGCGGCACCCCCGCGGTACGCGGCACCCCTGCCGTACGCGGCACCCCTGCCGTACGCGGTACGGGCAGCACGGCGCGCGGCCCGGCCGTCAGGCCACGGTGCCGTACGCCCGCGGCGTACGGCGGCCGCCGTCCTGCCGGTCCACGGTCCTCACCCGCCTCCCGGGTTCATCGGCGGAGGATCGGCCCCTTCCCTCGCGCCGGGCCTGGCGGGCCAGCCGGTACGCGGCCGCCTCGCGCAGCGCCTCGGCCTCGCGGACCTTGAACAGTTCGTGGTGGAACATCGTGTTCTCCTCAATGACGTCTGTGACGTCGGTGACGTTGACCTCGGTGACCTCGGTGACGGATTCCCGTATGTGACGGGGTCTTCAGCACCCCTCCACCTTCGTCCGCAAGGGGGGTCCACCGCATCGGGAGAGTGCCCGATCTTCGCCCGTGCCAGGGCCTTAGGCCTCCTGGGCCCCGTCCACCGCAGGGGCCTTAGGACGGCTCTCCGGCCTTAGGCCCGGGGCCAGCGCCAGCGTGACCGCGACGGAGGCCGCCGCCATGACGGCCATCGCCGTCGCGGGCGAGGTGTGCTGGGCGACGGCGCCCGCGAGGGTGGCCCCGACGCCCTGCATGGTGAGCATGCCCGAGAAGTGCAGCCCGAGCGCGTGCCCGCTCAGCTCCTCGGGGGTCAGGGCCATCAGCCGCTCCTGGAGCAGCAGGCTCGCCGCGAAGCCGATCGACGCGAGGGTGACCGCGGTCGCCGCGAGCGGCAGCGCCGGGTGCAGGGCGAAGACCAGGTACGGGGCGGCGAGCAGCAGCCGCAGCGGGGCGCCGAGCCGTTCCCGCCACCAGGGCGGTACGAACCGGCCGGTCAGGGTGTCGCCGACGAGCATGCCGAGGGAGGCGCAGGCCAGCAGCAGCCCCGCGTTCCGGGGTGCGTAGGGGACGAAGAGGGATTCGCAGCCGACGATCAGCCCGTTGGGCACCCACAGCGCGAGATAGACATAGCGGCGCGGTACGGAGGACCACAGCCGGGCGTTGTCGCGCCAGGTCGCGGCGATCGACGGCCGCCCGGCGGCGCGCGGCGGCCGCCGGCTGAGCCCGAAGCGGGCGACGAGCGCGGCGGCGAGGTGGAGGGCGGCGGCGGTGAGCAGGGTGCCGCGCGGCGACAGGGTCGTCACCAGGACGCCGCCGACGGCGTAGCCGCAGATCTGGGTGGTGCCCGCGGACATGTTGAGCACGGAGCGGCCGAGCAGATAGCCCTCCCGCGCCAGGATCTCGTTGAGCAGCCCGGAACGCACCCCGCCGCCCAGCGAGGCGGTCGCCCCGAGGACCAGGAGGACCGCGAAGACGGCCGCCAGCGGCAGGCCGGGGACGGCCTGGAGGGCGGTGCCCAGGGCGAAGAACGAAGCCAGGCCGCATATCGCCGCGCGCGGCGGCAGCCGGTCGGCGGCCGACAGCAGCACCGTCGCGCCGACCACCTGGGCCAGGTTGGGGCCGAACATGCTGAGGGCGGACAGCAGCGGTGAGCCGGTCGCCGCGTAGACCAGCGTGCCCAGGGCCAGGCCGCTCACCGTCGTGCCGGCCACCTGAAGGGTGCCGGTGAGGAAGAGCGGTGTGAACTCCGGTGCGGCGAAGAGCTCTCGGTAGGTGCGCATGGCCCGGAGTCTCAGCGGTCCCCGCCCGGGGCCGTTACAGTTTCGCGCGCACGCGAAACGATGACGCGAAACGACGGGGCGGGCTGGGCGAAACGATGGGCTGGTGGCTGGTCAACGCGGACACGCTCGCCGGGAGCCGGTTCGTCGTATCACCGCTCGCCGAGGCCATCGCGGGCCTGATCTCCCTGGAGCGGGGCGTGGCCGGGCACCCGGGCGAGCGCGCCTGGCTCGACGCCCATCTGCCCGCCTACCGGGCGCGGCTGTCCGGTGATCCGCTCACCGCGCTGACCGTACGGGCCGCCCTGGGGCACCGCTGGCTCGCGGACTTCCTCACCCCCACGCCCACCGGCGAGGGCGAGCCGGGCTTCGAGGAGGAGCTGGCGCGGATCCGCGAGACCCCGCCCGGGACCGCTCGCGCCGATCTGGCCGTATCGCTGCGCGGCCCGCTCCCCGACCCGCTGCGCCGCTCCGATCTCGCGGAGCGCTGCGCCGATGTCCTGGAGTGGGTGTGGACCGAGACGGTGCTGCCCACCTGGCCCCGGCGCCAGCGGATCATCGAGGCGGATGTGGTGGCGCGTACGGCGCGGCTGAGCCGGGGCGGCTGGGCGGCCGTGCTGAACGCCATGCGGCCGGGGATGCGGTGGCTCGGGGAGAGCCGGCTGCAGATCAACGTGTACGACAACCCGCCGCGGGAGATCTCGGGGGCGCGGCTGCTGTTCGTCCCGGTGACCCCGTACCAGGGCTGGGTCTCCTGGGACGCTCCGCACCGTTACGCGGTGGTCTATCCCTGTTCGGGCGCGCTGGCCGAGGCGGACCGGGCCTCGGTGCCCGAGTCACTGGGCAAGCTGCTCGGCCCGGCCCGGGCGGCCGTCCTCGTCCTGCTCGACACCCCGAAGAGCACCACGCAGCTCGTCGCGCTGACCGGCCAGGGGCTGGGGTCGGTGGGCCGCCACCTCAAGGTGCTGCTCGATGCCCACCTGGTGCGGCGGCGGCGTGCGGGGCGGTCGGTGCTCTACTACCGGACGGCCGCGGGTGAGGTATTGGTGACAGCTCAGGGGCGCGGTCAGGTGACGGCCCAGAAACAGGGGCACCAGGGGCAGGGGCACCAGGGGCAGGGACACCAGGGGCAGGGACACCAGGGGCAGGGTCACCAGGGGCAGGGACACCAGGGGCAGGGTCAGGGTCAGCGGGGCTCGGCGCCTCGATGCTGATCCTCGGCAGCCACCGGTCCAGCCGCCGCGGCAGCCACCAGTTGGCCCCGCCCAGCAGATGCATCAGGGCGGGCACCAGGAGCGTACGGAGGACGAAGGCGTCCAGGGCGACGGCCGCGGCCAGGCCGATGCCGAACATCGCGATGATCCGGTCGCCGCTGAGCACGAAGGCCGAGAAGACGGCGATCATGATGACGGCGGCGGAGTTGATGACCCGGCCGGTCTCGGCGAGGCCGACCCGCACCGCGACCCGGTTGTCGCGGGTGCGCCGCCACTCCTCGTACATCCGGCTGACCAGGAAGACCTGATAGTCCATGGACAGCCCGAAGAGCACCGACACCATGATCACCGGCAGAAACGGCTCGATCGGACCGGCCCGGCCGAGCCCCAGCAGCTCGCTCCCCCAGCCCCACTGGAAGATGGCTACGACGACGCCGAAGGACGCGGCGACGGCGGCCACGTTCATGACCGCCGCCTTGACCGGGATGCCGATGCTGCGGAACGCGAGCAGCAGCAGGATGCTGCCGAGGCCCACGACCACGCCCACGAACAGCGGCAGCTTTCCGACGATCACCCTCGCGAAGTCGTCGTAGCCCGCGGTCAGCCCGCCGACGTACACCTTGAGCGAGGTGGCCTCCGCGGCCCTCGGCAGCACCTCACCTCCCAGCTGGTCGCGTAGCCGCGCGACCAGCTCGGAGGTGGCGCGCGACTGCGGGGCGGTCTCTGGGACCACTGTGATCAGCGCCGTATCGCCGCTGGTGCTCAGGACGGACCCGCTCACCGAGGCGACGCCCTCGATGCCGCGCAGGGTCTCGGGGAGCTTGCCGAAGGCGACCCGGTCGGCGGCGTCGTCGATGCGGCCGACGAGCGTCAGCGGACCGTTGAAACCGGGTCCGAAGCCCTCGGCGAGCAGGTCGTAGGCGCGCCGGGTCGTCGCGGAGGCCGGGTCGTTGCCCTGGTCGGAGGTGCCCAGCCGGAGCGAGAGGGTGGGCAGCGCGAGGACCAGCATCAGCACGACCGCGACGGCGGCGAGCAGCTTCGGGCGCCGCTCGACCAGGGCCGACCAGCGGGCCGCGAATCCGCCGCGGGCCCTGGTCCGCGGCCCGTGCGCGGCCAGCCGGCGCCGCTCGCGGCGGCTCAGGGCTCGGGGGCCGATCAGCCCGAGCAGCGCGGGCAGCAGGGTGACCGAGGCGGCGACGGTGAGCAGAACGGTCAGCGCGGCCGCGACCGCCACTCCATTCAGGAAGCTCAGCCGCAGCACCAGCATCCCCAGCAGCGCCATGCACACGGTCGCCCCGGCGAAGATCACCGCGCGCCCCGAGGTGGCCACCGCGCGCCGGGCAGCCTCGTCGACCGGCAGCCCGGCCTTGAGCCCCTGGCGGTGCCGGGTGACGATGAACAGCGCGTAGTCGATGCCCACGCCGAGCCCGATCAGCGTGCCGAGCATGGGCGCGAAGTCGGCGACGGTCATGGCGTGGCCGAGCAGCCCGACGCCCGCGTACGCGGTCCCCACGCCGACCACCGCGGTGGCGATCGGCAGCAGCGCCGCCGCGAGCGAGCCGAAGGCGAGGAAGAGTACGACGGCGGCCGCGGCGACCCCGATGGCCTCGCTGAGGTGAGCCGAGCCCGTCTGCTGGGCCGCGCCGATGCCCGCGCCGCCCATCTCCACCTCGAGCCCGTCGGCCGCCGCGGCGCGGACGGTGTCGACCACGTCGCGGACCTGGGACTCGCCGAGTTCGGCGGCGGGCCGGTCGAAGAGGACGGTGGCGTAGGCGGTATGCCCGTCGGCGCTGATCCGCGTCGTATCGGCGCCGCTGTCAGTGTTGTCGTACGGCCCGGCGACGGAGACGACGCCGGGCAGCTTCTCGACCCGCTCCAGCGCCGCCGTCATGTGCTGCCGTACGTCCACCGCGCGTACCGTGCCCGCGTCGCGCGCCGTATGCCAGACGATCGTGTCGCTGTCCCCGGCCTGCTTCGGGAACTCCCGCTCCATCAGCTCGGAGACCCGCGCCGAGTCCGTGCCCGGGATGCCGTAGTCGTTCGAGTACGCGGACCCCGTGACCGCGGCCGCGACGGATACGCCCGCGAAGGCGGCCAGCCACAGCGCGATGACGACGAAGCGGCGCCTGAGGCACCACCGGGCGAGTGCGGCCATGGCCTGCTTTCCGGGGTATCGCGCCGAACCCGCCGGGCTCGCGGCGGGGGTGGGGCCGGGCCCGTGGCGACGCACGCACTGATGAACATATGAAGGCCCGCCGCGCGCCTGGGACCTGGACCGGCGGCGAACTCCTCATGCACTGTGACACCCGGAAGAGATCCTTTGTCCCCTTTGTGGACTTCCCCACACCGCTTACGGGAATGAGGTCCGCCACGTGTCAGCGGCCGCTCACCAGCGCCTCCCCCACATGCGCGGCCAGTACGGCGCGAGCGCCACCTCCCAGTACCCGGCGATCACCTCCGCCAGCCGGCCGAGACCACGCCCGGGGTCCTCGCGCAGCGCGGCGACGCCCGCCTCCGCCCCCGCTGATGTCGTCCGCAGCAAGTGGGGCGGGGTGGCGCGCAACGCCGCCAGCTCCACTTCAAGGGCGGGCTGCGGGGTGGTGGGCGGCGGCACGAGGAACCCGGGGATGCCCGCGGTGGGCACGGCGATCAGACGGGACAGCGGCGCCAGGTCCAGCCGCGCGGCCGCGAGCCCGGTCCGCACCTGCTCGGTCCACCGCCGGTGCATACCGTGCTCGTCGGCGCCCTTGAGGACGCGCACGCTGGCCACCACCTCCCACAGCGGGGATATGGCGAAGCGGGTACGGGCCACGTCCTCGGCCGAGAACTCGATCTCCAGCGTGTCGCCCGCGGCCCGCGGCTCGTGCCTCATTCAGCTGAGGCTAAATCATTGGTACGCGGCGGCGGCGCCCGGCGACGTACCCGTCATGCCCATGGAATCCCCCTGGCGGCTACGCGACTTCCGGACCCTGTTCACCCCGGCCAGGTCGGCCTCCTGGCCACGCTGAGCACCGCCGCGTTCCTCGTCATCGGCCTGCCCGCCGGGGCCTGGGTGGACCGGATGCGGCACCGCCGGGTGCTGATCGCCGCGGATCTGACGCGGGCCGTTCGTGTGTGAAGGAGTGACGTGTTCGCGATATCGCGAATTCCCCTGACACGGCGAGGCGGCGACTCGCGGCTATTGTTCCGCCATAGGCGATTGCTGTGCTAAGAGGTGGTTGCTGCGCTGTTGACCGCCGCCGCGCCGCGCGAGCCGGGAAAGGAACCCGCACACGCATGAGCACGCCCTCCCCCGCCGGCCGCCGCCCGCGCATCGGTATCGGCGGCGTCTGCGCCCCGTCCAGCACCTTCAGCCCGCACCGCACCGGGTACGACGACTTCCGCGTCACCCGCGGCGCGGAGCTGTGGGACCGCTACCCCTGGGCCCGGCCGGACGGCGAGCTCGGCGGCCCGGTGGAGTGGGTGCCGCTGGTCCAGGCCGAGGCCCCGCCGGGCGGACCGGTCGAGCCGGAGGCGTACGACCGCCTCAAGTCCGAACTGGTCGACCGCATACGGCAGGCGGGCCCCCTCGACGGCCTCGTCCACGACCTCCACGGCGCGATGAGCGTGGCCGGTCTGGAGGACGCCGAGGCCGATCTGACCGACGCGGTACGCGATGCCCTCGGCCCCGGCGCGCTGATCTCCGCCGCGATGGACCCCCACGGCAACGTCTCGCGCCGGCTCGCCACCCGGCTGGACCTGATCACCGCACACCGCCTCGCCCCGCACCAGGACGCCGCCCAAACCCGCGAACGCGCCGCCCGCAAGCTCGTCGAACGTCTCGTCGAGGGCAAGGGCCGCCCCCACCTGGCCTGGGTGCAGGTGCCCGTACTGCTGCCCGCCGAGCGCACCAGCCCCCGGCTGGAACCCGCCAAGTCGCTGTACGGGCGGCTGGGCTCCATCGAGGAACTGGACGGCATCGTGGACGCGGCCGTCTGGGCCGGCTGCCCCTGGGCCGACGAACCGCGCTGCAAGGCCGCCGTCGTCGTCACCGGCGACGACCCCGCCCTCGCCGTCGAACAGGCGCGCTCGCTGGCCAAGGAGTACTGGGACCTGCGCCGCGACTTCGTCTTCCCCGCCCCCGCCGCCGACGCCGACACCTGCGTCGAAGCGGCCGTCGCCTCCCGAGCCCGCCCCTTCCTCATCACCGACTCAGGCGACAACCCGGCGGCGGGCGGCGCGGGCGACCTCACGTACATGCTGCGCCGCCTACTGGCCGACGAGGCTTTGGCCACCGGCCGCGCCACGGCTCTGCACGCCGGCATCACCGACCCGGCGGCGGTCGCGCGATGCTTCGCGGCGGGTGTCGGCGCGACGGTGCGGCTGACGGTCGGCGGCGCGCACGGCTCGTACGGGGCGTACGGCTCGTACGGCTCGTACGGGGCGTCCTCGCACGAGCCGTACGAGCTCACCGGGGAGGTCGTGGCCCTCCGCGAAGCCGACGAGGCCGACGAGGTCGGCGGCGACCTGGCCGCCGTACGCCGCGGCGGGGTGACGACGGTCCTGGTCAGCCGCCGCAAGCCGTTCCGCACCCGCGCGGACTTCGGCGGGTTGGACCCGCGCGGATACGACCTGCTCGTCGTCAAGGCAGGCTGCCCGGCCCCGGAGCTCTACGCCCTGGCAGCCGACTGGCACCTGGCCCTCACCCCGGGCAGCGTCGACCAGGACCTCCCCCGCCTGGGCCACCACCGCCTTGACCGCCCCCTGTTCCCCTTCGACCCCGACATGCCGGCCCCGGACCTCACGCCGGAGCTGCTGTAGGGGCGCCTGTACGCGAAAACGCACGCGGCGGGGTGTGGATGGCACCCCGCCGCGTGCGTCGCAAGCGATACCGCTCAGCCCTGGACGCCCAGCTTCTCCAGGATCAGCTCGCGTACGCGGGCCGCGTCGGCCTGGCCGCGGGTGGCCTTCATGACCGCGCCCACCAGCGCGCCCGCCGCCGCGACCTTGCCGCCGCGGATCTTGTCGGCGATGGCCGCGTTGCCCGCGATGGCCTCGTCGACGGCGGCGCCGAGCGCGCCCTCGTCCGAGACGACCCGCAGGCCGCGGGCCTGGACGACCGCGTCCGGGTCGCCCTCGCCCGCCAGCACGCCCTCGATGACCTGGCGCGCCAGCTTGTCGTTGAGCGAGCCCTCGGCGACCAGGGCGCATACGCGCGCGACCTGGACCGGGGTGATCGGCAGCGACGCGAGGTCGACGCCGTCCTCGTTGGCCCGGCGGGCCAGTTCGCCCATCCACCACTTGCGCGCCGACGCGGCGTCCGCGCCCGCGTCGATGGTGGCGGTGATCAGGTCGATCGCGCCCGCGTTGAGGACGGACTGCATCTCGTGGGCCGAGATGTCCCACTCCTCGCGCAGCCGGGTGCGGCGCACCCGCGGCAGCTCCGGCAGCGTGCCCCGCAGCTCCTCCACCCATTCACGCGACGGCGCGACCGGCACCAGGTCGGGCTCGGGGAAGTAGCGGTAGTCCTCCGCCTCCTCCTTGACCCGGCCGGACGTCGTGGAGCCGTCCTCCTCGTGGAAGTGACGGGTCTCCTGGATCACCGTGCCGCCGCCGCCGAGCACGGCGGCCTGGCGCTGGATCTCGAAGCGGGCCGCGCGCTCGACGGAGCGTAGCGAGTTGACGTTCTTGGTCTCGGAGCGGGTGCCGAACTTGTCGGCGCCGTGCGGCCGCAGCGACAGGTTCACATCGCACCGCATCTGGCCCATCTCCATACGCGCCTCGGAGACCCCGAGCGCCTTGATGAGCTCGCGCAGCTCCGCGACATACGCCTTGGCGACCTCCGGGGCCCGGTCCCCGGCCCCCTCGATCGGCTTGGTGACGATCTCGATGAGCGGGATACCGGCCCGGTTGTAGTCGAGGAGGGAGTGCTGGGCGCCGTGGATACGGCCCGTCGCGCCGCCCACGTGGGTGGACTTGCCGGTGTCCTCCTCCATGTGGGCGCGCTCGATCTCGACCCGGAAGACCTCGCCGCCGTCGATCTCGACGTCCAGATAGCCGTTGAAGGCGATCGGCTCGTCGTACTGCGAGGTCTGGAAGTTCTTCGGCATGTCCGGATAGAAGTAGTTCTTCCGGGCGAAGCGGCACCACTCGGCGATCTCGCAGTTCAGCGCGAGGCCGATCTTGATGGCGGACTCGACGCCGGTCGCGTTGACGACCGGGAGCGAGCCGGGCAGGCCGAGGCAGGTGGGGCAGGTCTGCGCGTTGGCCTCGGCGCCCAGCGCCGTGGAGCAGCCGCAGAACATCTTGGTCGTGGTGCCGAGCTCGACGTGGACCTCGAGCCCCATCACGGGGTCGTAGGCGGCGAGGGCGTCCTCGTACGACACCAGTTCAGTGACGGTCACAGAAAACTAACCTCTCAGTCCGCCAGGACGTCGTCGTCGCCCATGCGCTTGAGCTCACGGACGAGCAGAGCGACGGTGGTGACGATCGCGGCGGCCGAGACCACCGCGTCGACCAGCTGCAGCTTGTCGTTCTCGGATCGGGCCTTCTTGACCTGCTTGGCCACGCCGACCGCGCCGAAGAGCGCGGAGCCGATGGACAGGTAGGTGCCGGGCTTGGACTTCTTGAAGCTCTTGGCCTTCTTGATCGCACTCATAGTGACTGTGCCTCCTCGAGCAGCGGGTGCCCCCACTTGTCGACGAACGCGGCCTCGACCGCGGCGCCGACCTTGTAGAGCCGATCATCGGCCAGGGCAGGGGCGATGATCTGCAGGCCGACCGGCAGACCGTCCTCGGGCGCCAGGCCGCAGGGCAGTGACATGGCCGCGTTCCCCGCGAGGTTCGCCGGGATGGTGCACAGGTCGGCCAGATACATCGCCATCGGGTCGTCGACGCGCTCGCCGATCGGGAAGGCGGTGGTCGGGGTGGTCGGCGAGACCAGCACGTCCACCTGCTCGAAGGCGCGCTGGAAGTCCTGGGTGATCAGGGTGCGGACCTTCTGTGCGGAGCCGTAGTACGCGTCGTAGTAGCCGGAGCTCAGCGCGTACGTGCCCAGCATGATCCGGCGCTTGACCTCGGCGCCGAAGCCCTCCGCGCGGGTGAGCGCGGTGACGTCCTCGGCGGACCGCGAACCGTCGTCGCCGACCCGCAGGCCGTAGCGCAGACCGTCGAAGCGGGCCAGGTTGGACGAGCACTCGGACGGCGCGATCAGGTAGTACGCGGCCAGCGCCTTGTCGAACGACGGGCAGGACAGCTCCACGACCTCGGCGCCGAGCTCGCGCAGCAGCTCCACCGACTCGTTGAAGCGCTGCACGACGCCGGCCTGGTAGCCCTCGCCGCTGAACTCCTTCACCACGCCGATGCGCATACCGCGCACGCTGCCGTTGCGCGCGGCCTCGACGACCGGCGGGACCGGGGCGTCGATGGAGGTGGAGTCGAGCGGGTCGTGCCCGGCGATGACCTCGTGCAGCAGCGCCGCGTCCAGCACGGTCCTGGCACACGGGCCGCCCTGGTCCAGGGACGAGGAGAAGGCCACCATGCCGTAGCGGGACACCCCGCCGTACGTCGGCTTGACGCCGACCGTGCCGGTCACGGCGGCGGGCTGGCGGATCGAGCCGCCGGTGTCGGTCCCGATCGCGAGCGCGGCCTGGAACGAGGCGAGCGAGGCGGAGGAGCCGCCGCCGGAGCCGCCGGGGATGCGGGTGAGGTCCCACGGGTTGTTGGTGGGGCCGAACGCGCTGTTCTCGGTCGAGGACCCCATGGCGAACTCGTCCATGTTGGTCTTGCCGAGGATCACCACGTCCGCGTCCTTCAGACGGGTGACCAGCGTCGCGTCGTACGGCGGGATCCACCCTTCGAGGATCTTGGAACCGACCGTGGTCGGGATCCCCTTGGTGGTGAAGATGTCCTTGAGCGCGAGCGGAACGCCGGCCAGCGGGCCGAGCTCCTCGCCGCGGGCGCGCTTGTCGTCCACGGCGCGGGCCTGCGCCAGCGCGCCCTCGCGGTCGACGTGCAGGAAGGCGTGCACCTTCTCGTCGACCGCCTCGATACGGGCCAGGTGCGCCTCGGTCACCTCGGCGGCGGTGACCTCGCCGGAGGCGATCTTCTCGGCGATGCCGGACGCGGTGAGCTTGTTCAGATCAGCCATGCGAGTCACTCCTCCCCCAGGATCTGCGGCACCTTGAATCGCTGCTGCTCCTGGGCGGGTGCGCCGGACAGCGCCTCCTGCGGGGTCAGCGACGGACGCACGACGTCCGGACGCATGACATTGGTCAGCGGCAGCGGGTGAGAGGTCGGCGGTACGTCTTGGTCGGCGACCTCGGAGACGCGGGCGACCGCGCCAATGATGTCGTCGAGCTGTCCGGCGAAGTGATCGAGCTCTTCGTCCTTCAGCTCCAGACGCGCCAGCCGGGCGAGGTGGGCGACCTCCTCGCGCGTGATGCCAGGCATGCAGCGATCCTCAGGGTGAGTGTGGAGAGTTTTCGCCCCAATCCTATGGCTCCGGCCACGCCAGGAGCGAAACGCTTTCCCCTTCCCGTCCCCGAGCTGCGCCCCGGGGGGATTCCGGCCCGGCTGGGTGACCGGCTATGTGACTGGCTGGTCTGCGTCTTCTTCGGCCGGGGCGGCCGTCGCGGTGGCCGAGGTCGAGGTCGAGGTCGTGGTCGAGGTCGTGGTCGAGGTCGTGGTCGAGGTCGTGGTCGGGGCGGGGGTCGTGGTCGGGGGTGGGGTTGAGTCCTCGCGGTGCCAGCCGCGTTCGCCGCGGGCCCGCAGCCACGCCGTCGTCTCGTCGGGCGGCATCGCCGCCGCGACGAGCCAGCCCTGCACCGCGTCGCAGCCCAGATCCCGCAGCCGCTCCCAGGTCTCGTCGTCCTCGACGCCCTCCGCGACGACGAGCAGCCCGAGCGAATGGGCGAGGTCGACCGTGCAGCGGACGATCTCCGCGTCCTCGTTGTCCACGGCCAGCCGGGCCACGAACGACCGGTCGATCTTGAGCTCGCTCACCGGCAGCCGCCGCAGGTGGACGAGTGAGGAGTAGCCCGTGCCGAAGTCGTCGAGGGACATCCGCACGCCGTGTCCGGTGAGGCTGGCCAGCGTGTCGGCGGCGCGCTGCGGGTCTTCGAGGAGGACGTGCTCGGTGATCTCCAATTGCAGCGCGCCGGCCGGGACGCCGTGGCGGGCGAGCCGCCCGGCGACGGCGCCGGCGAAGCCGGGGGTGTGCACATCGCGGGGCGAGACGTTGACGGCGACGGGTACGTCCAGGCCGTCGGCGCGCCATCGGGCGACTTGGCCGAGCGCCGTCTCCAGGACGTACTCGGTGAGCCGGGGCATCAGCCCGGAGGTCTCGGCCATGGAGATGAACTCGTCCGGGGGCACTCGCCCCCGGTCGGGGTGGACCCATCGGACGAGCGCTTCGAGGCCGGCGACATGGCCGTCGAAGCCGACCTTGGGCTGGTAGTGGAGCTCGACGTCGCCCGCGTCCAGCGCCCGCCGGAGATCGCCGAGCAGACCGAGCCGGTCGGGGGTGTTGCCGTCGCGGCGGGCCTCGTACAGCTCGACGCCGCTGCGGTCGCGCTTGGCCTGATACATGGCTACGTCCGCGCGGCGCAGCAGCCCTTCGGCGTCGAGGGCGTGGTCGGGGTAGACGGCGACGCCGGCGCTGGCTTCGAGGACGAGGGTGAGCCCGTCCAGGTCGAGCGGTGAGCCGAGGTCGCCGACGAGGCTGCGGGCCGTGCGCTGGGCGCTGGTGAGCGAGTCGGTGGTGGGCAGCAGCACCGCGAACTCGTCGCCGCCGAGCCGCGCGACCTCCGCCCCGCCGGGCAGTGCGAGCCGCAGCCGGTCCGCGATTTGCAGGAGCAGCCGGTCGCCCGCCAGATGGCCCAGGGTGTCGTTGACCGAACGGAAGCGGTCGAGGTCGAGCAGGACCAGGGCGCTGCGCGTACCGCTTCGCTCGGCTTCGTCCAGCGCGGTCCAGGTGCGTTCGAGCAGCCACTGGCGGTTGGGCAGTCCGGTGAGCGGGTCGCGCAGCTGCTCCTCGGCGCGCACCCGGGCGATCCACAGCGTGGAGTCGAGGGCGATCAAGGGGACCGCGAACAGCGGGAGCAGCAGGGGCATCTCGTCGGCGACGACGACGATGAGCGGGGCGATGCCGAGCAGTGCGATGCCGACGAGGGCCTGTCGGACGAGGGCGGTGCGGGCGAGGGTGGGCAGTCCGGCGCCTGGCGGGGCGAGGGAGTACCAGAGGAGGGCGCGGGTGACCGCGAGATAGCCGAAGGCGGCGAGGGCCGTCTGGGGGATGGCGGACATCTCCCAGCTCGCCGGCCGCCAGGGGTGCTCGACGGTGGGGACGGTGCCGAAGGCGGCGAGGGTGAGGGCGGCCGCGCCGACGCCGAGGATGTCGACCGCGCCGTGCAGCGCCGCCTGCCGCCAGCGGTGCCGCCGGGCGGCGCCGACCAGGACGACGACGGCGAGGCTGACAAGACCGGCGGGGAGCCAGCCGAACAGCAGCAGCGCGGCCAGGGTTAACGCGGCGCCGGATCCGGTGCCGCCCCACCAGCGGTCGCGGCCCATGGCGACGAGATGGCCGACGATGATTCCGGTGAGGACGGCGAGGGACCAGCCCACGGTGCCGTCGGGAAAGAGCGCATGGCCCGCGTCGAGCACCCGGAATACCCCGATGCCGAGTGCGAAAGCGGCCATGGCGACCGCCGCGGCGGGCAGCGCGGGCACTACGAGCCGGCGCAGCCGCGACGCCGGGGCGGCGCTTTCGGTCGGTTTCATACCCGTCCCTCTCACAGCCGGCGGTGCCAGCGCCACGGCAGGCGCACACCATCAACAGTAGGCGGCAGATGGCTTTGCCGGGCGGCGATCGGCGACGGTTGCCCGAATGCCGCCCGACGATCCATAACCATCTGGTATGCGCTGTAAGGGTGATGCCCGCTTGCTATGCCCGGGAAGTGCTCCCGGTCGTATTCCGGCCAGGTTGGACCGGAACCCGCTCGGTACTCCACCGGACAGTTCGGCCGGACGGGTGATGTGGAGTCATGTGGGTGATGGGGAGTGATGCGGAGTCATGTGGGTGATACGGAGTCATGCCGAGTCATCCGTACTCCGTACTACTCCGTACCACTCCACGGGTTGTCAACGCGGCACTACTCCGCAGGCGTCACCGCAGCCTCTCTCGCGGCCTCGGGCCCCTGTTCGAGAAGGACCGTAAATCCATCCTCATCGAGCACGGGAACCTTCAACTGCATGGCTTTGTCGTACTTCGATCCTGGATTGTCGCCGACAACAACAAAATCTGTCTTCTTCGAAACGGAACCCGCGACTTTGGCACCGCGGTTCTGCAGCGCCTCCTTCGCCCCGTCCCGAGTGTGCGTTTGCAGGGTGCCCGTGACCACGACGGTGAGCCCTTCGAGCGGGCGCGGCCCCTCGTCCTCGGGCGCCTCCTCCTCCAGCAGCACTCCGGCCCGGCGCCACTTCTCCACGATCTCGCGGTGCCAGTCCTCGGCGAACCACTGCTTGACCGAGGCCGCGATGGTGGGCCCCACGCCCTCCACTGCGGCCAGTTCCTCCTCGCTCGCCTCGGCGATCCGGTCCAGCGAGCGGAACTCACGGGCCAGCGCGGCCGCCGCGACCGGCCCGACATGACGGATCGAAAGGCCGGTGATGATACGGGCCAGCGGGCGCTGCTTGGCCGCCTCGATGTTCTCCAGCATGGCGAGGGTGTTCTTCTTCGGCTCGCCCTTCTGGTTGGCGAAGAAGGTGACGACTTTCTCCTCGCCGGTCTTGGGATCGCGCTTGGGCAGTCCGCTGTCCGGGTCCAGTACGTACGACGTGATGGGCAGCAGCTGTTCGACCTTCAGATCGAACAGATCGCCCTCGTCCTTCAGCGGCGGTTCGGCGGGATCCAGCGGCTGGGTGAGCGCCCCGGCGGCTACATAGCCGAAATTCTCGATGTCCAGACACTTGCGGCCCGCGAGGTAGTAGACCCGCTCGCGGATCTGCGCCTGGCAGTATCGGGCGTTGGGGCAGCGCAGATCGACATCGCCCTCCTTCATCGGCTGCAGCGGAGTGCCGCACTCCGGGCACTCGGCGGGCATCACGAACTCCCGCTCACTGCCGTCCCGGAGATCGACGACCGGCCCCACAATTTCCGGAATGACATCGCCCGCTTTACGCAGCACCACCGTGTCGCCGATCAGCACGCCTTTGGCCTTGACGACGTCCTGATTGTGCAGGGTCGCGAATTCGACTTCCGAGCCCGCCACCGTGACCGGCTCGACCACGGCGAACGGAGTGACGCGCCCGGTGCGCCCGACGCCGACCCGGATGTCGACCAGTTTGGTGTTGACCTCTTCCGGCGGGAACTTCCAGGCGATGGCCCAGCGCGGCGCCCGCGAGGTGGAGCCGAGCCGCCCCTGGAGCGGGATCTCATCGAGCTTGACGACGACGCCGTCGATCTCGTGCTCCAGCGAATGCCGCCGCTTGGGGTCCCCGTAGTACGCGATGTACTCGCTGACGGCGTCGAGCGAGTCCACGACCTTGAAGTGGGCCGCGGTCGGCAGCCCCCACTCGTGCAGCAGCTCGTACGCCTGCGACTGCCGGTCGATGTCGAAGCCCTCGCGCGCGCCGATGCCATGGACCACCATGCGCAGCGGGCGGCTCGCGGTGACCTTGGGGTCCTTCTGGCGCAGCGAGCCCGCCGCCGCGTTTCTCGGGTTGGCGAAGGGCGGCTTCCCGGCCTCCACCAGCCGTGCGTTCAGCTCCTCGAAGCGCGCCCCGGGGAAGTAGACCTCGCCGCGGACCTCCACCAGCTCCGGGATGCGGTCGCCCTTGAGGCGGTCGGGGATCACGGAGATCGTCCGCACATTGGGCGTGATGTCCTCGCCGGTACGGCCGTCACCGCGGGTGGCGGCGCGGGTCAGCCGGCCCCGCTCGTACGTGAGGTTGACCGCGAGGCCGTCCACCTTGAGCTCGCACAGGAAGTGATACCCGGTGTCCCCGAGCTCCCTGACGATGCGGTCGGCCCAGCCGGCCAGCTCCTCGCCGTCGAACGCGTTGTCCAGGCTGAGCATCCGCTCGCGGTGCTCGACCTCCGTGAACTCGGTTTCATACGCGCCCGCGACCTTCTGGGTCGGCGAGTCGGGCGTCCTGAGCTCCGCGTACTCCTCCTCCAGCGCCTCCAGCTCGCGCAGCAGGCGGTCGAACTCGGCGTCGCTGACGACCGGGGCGTCCTTGACGTAGTACCGGAAGCGGTGCTCTTCGACCTGCTCAGCGAGGATGGCGTGCTTGTCCCGCGCCTCGGCGGGCACTGTCGACTGTTGTTCGCCGGCCACCGTGTCGTCCTCCCGTTACTCAGGGTTGTCCGCGAGCGATCTCGCCGCCCGGACGCAGTGGGCCAGCGCGGCGCGCGCGTACGCGGGCGAGGCGCCCGCGAGGCCGCACGACGGGGTGACCACCACGGACTCGGCGAGAGTCCCCGGTGACAGCCCCAGCCTGCGCCACAGCGTCCTGACACCCATGACGCTACCGGCAGGGTCCGACAATGGGGCATCGGTGCCCGGCACCGCGCCGACGAACAGCGCGGTGCCGCCCTCGACGGCCTCCCCGATCGCCTCCTCCTCACGCTCCGTGAGCAAGGAGAAGTCGAACGACACCCCGGTGGCCCCGGCCCGCCGCAGCAGCCCGAAGGGCACACCGGGCGCGCACGAGTGGACGACCACCGGTCCGTCCGCGACCGCGATCACATCCCGCAGCGCCCCCTCCAGCACGCCCCGGTCCACCGCCGCGTAGGTGCGGTAGCCACTGGCCGTACGGACCCGCCCGCGCGCCACCGCCATCAGGCTCGGCTCGTCGAGCTGGAGCACCACCTCGGCCCCGGGGACCCGGCGGCGCACCTCCTCCAGATGGGCGCGCAGCCCCTCCGCGAGCGAGGCGGTCAGGTCCCGGCAGGCGCCCGCGTCGTTCAGCGCGGCCTCTCCGCCGCGCAGTTCGAGCCCGGCGGCCAGGGTCCAGGGCCCGACGGCCGACACCTTGAGCGCGCCCTGGTAGCCCTGGGTGAACTCCTCCAGAGCGTCCAGGTCCTCCCTCAGCCAGGCGCGCGCCCGCCGGGTGTCGCGCCCGGGGCGGTCGCTGATCCGCCAGCCGCTCGGCTCCACATGCGCGTACACCTCGACCAGCATCCCGGCGGTCCGCCCGATCATGTCCGCGCCGGGCCCGCGCGCGGGTAGCTCGGGCAGGTACGGCAGCGTCTCCAGCGACCCGGTGACGGTCTTGGCGGCCTCCCGCGCGTCGCCGCCCGGCATCGACCCGACGCCGGTCGCGGCGCCTGCGCCCCAGCGCGGCTTGGTGGTGGTGTTCGCGTCGTTCGGGTCCGCGGTGCTCTTCTCGCTCACCCCGGAAGAGTACGAGCCGCGGGGCCGCCGACGTGAACCGCTCCGTCGGCTCGCGGCACCCGCAGGCCGAACCAGGCCAGCAGGGCTGCGGCCGCGTACGCCCCTCCGGCCAGCGCGAAGCAGGCCGCGGCGCCCGCGTACCAGCCGCCCGCGCCCGCGAGCACCGCGCCCATGGCGGCGATGCCGACCAGCGTGCCGATCTGCCGGTTCGCGTTGAGCGTGGCCGAGCCGATGCTCGCGTGCTCGCGTCCGGCGGCGTCCATGAGGGCGCCGGTCATCGCCGGGGAGGCGACGCCGAGGCCGGTGTTGAAGACGCCCAGGATCACGGCGAGCGCCCAATAGGGCAGCTCCGGGGAGAGGACGACCGCGAGGGCGATGGTCCCGGCCGCCGTGTACAGCAGCGACCCGGCGAGCGCGGCCCGGTTGCCCAGCCGGTGCCCCACCTTGGCGTACAGGACGTTGCCGAGCAGGAAGACCAGCTGGGTGGGGAGCAGTTGGAGGCCCGCCTCCATGGGGCTCGCACCGCGCGCGTTCTGAAGGAAGAGCCCGAGCACGAACATCGCGCCGTAGCAGCCGAGGTTGAAGAGGAAGCCGACGGCGTTGGCGGTCGAGAAGTGTGCGCTTGCGAAGAGCTCGCCGGGCAGCACCCGGGCCGTCGTCCCCGCGGCCCGCTCCCGTACCGCGAAGGCGGCCCCGGCCAGCAGCGTGACCGCGAACGCGGCCAGCACCGGCGCCGCGCCCCACCCCGTCTCCGGCCCCTGGATCAGGCCGTACGCGAGCGCCGCGAGCGCGACCAGACCGAGCGCGTGCCCGGCCGCGCCCAGCGGCATGGCACGGCCGGGCAGCGGCACGACATAGCGCCGCGCGAGCACCAGGGCGGCGAGCCCGACGGGCAGGTTGACCAGGAAGATGCTGCGCCAGCCCAGCCCGCCGACCAGCAGCCCGCCGACCGCGGGGCCCACTCCGGCCGCCGTCGAGACGATCGCGGACCAGAGGCCCAGCACCCGGGTGCGCTCCGGGCCGCCCGGGAAGGCGTTCATGAGGAGGGTGAGCGAGCTCGGCATGAACAGCGCGGCCCCGGCCCCCTGCGCCAGCCGCCCGGCCACCAGCACCCCGGCGACCGGGGCCACCGCGCACACCAGCGAGGCCACGCTGAACAGCCCGAGCCCGACCAGATAGATCCGCCGCGCCCCGAAGCGGCCCGCCAGTGAGCCGGCGAGCAGCAGCAGGGACGCGAAGACGAGGACGTAGCCGTCGACGACCCAGGTGAGGCCGGAGAGGGACAGCTCCAGGCCGGACCGCAGCTGGGGACCCGCGACGTTGATGATCGTCACGTCCAGGGTCGCCATCACGAACCCGAGGGCCAGCGCGAGGAGTTGTACGCCCTGGTGTTTCGTCCCCGCGTGCCGTGCCGCGTCCTCTTGCCTCCGCCGTGCTCTCTCCGTACGAGTGATCATGCGCAGGAACTTATAGCTGTATCTATTACAGCTGCAATAGATACAGCTATAACTTTACTGACGGCATACGAAAGCCCCCGGGACCCGCGCCGCGAGGCTCCCAGGGGCCTTCCGAGCCGCCTATCCCGCCTACCCCACCCGGTCGAGCGCCTTCAGCAGCTGCGTCCGCAGCTCATGACGCCCCTCGTCGGTCAGGTGGTCCAGCGGCGAGTCCTTCCCCATCCGCCGCAGCAGATCCAGCCGCAGCTCCCGCCCCGCGTCGGTCAGGACCAGCTGCTTGGCCCTGCGGTCCGTGGGGTGCGGCTGCCGTACGACCAGCCCCTGCTTCTCCATCTTGTCCATCACATACGTCACATTCGGCGGCTCACAGCACAGCACCCCGGCCAGCTCCCGAGCCGTCTTGGGCTCCCCCAGCTCCTCCAGGGCCTTCGCCTGGGTGGGGGTGAGGCCGAGCTCGGCGATCCGGCTGCGCCGGTGCGCGTCCATCCGCCGGGACAGCTCGGTGACGAGCCCCCGGATCTCCCTGACCCCGCACCCCGCCCGCTCGGCGGTCGCGCTCGCTTCGGCTTCGCTGCTCACCTCGTCAGCGTACGTCGGCGGGCGCGGTACGCCGCCGTACGTATCGGGGCTCCACGCGCACATTGGTCAGGCGAGCGGCCGCACCGACAGATCGGTGATCTCCGCGTCACGCGGCAGATCGAGGGCCGTGAGCACCGTGGTCGCGACGGACCCGGCCGTCATCCAGCGCTCCGGGTCGTAGTCCTTGCCCTCCTGCTGATGCACCTTGACCTGCATCGGCGTCGCCGTACGCCCCGGATAGACGGTCGTCACCCGCACCCCGTTGCCGCTCTCCTCCCAGCGCAGCGCGTCGGCCAGCGCCTTGAGCCCGTGCTTGCTCGCCGCGTACGCACCCCACTGGGCATTGGCCCGCAGCCCGGCGCCGGAGTTGACGAAGACCACATGCCCCTGCGCCACCCGCAGCTGCGGCAGCATCAGCCGGGTCAGCTCGGCCGGCGAGACCAGGTTGACGGCGAGCTGGCGGGTCCACAGCCTGGGGGTCAGCTCACCGACCTCGCCGAGGTCCACCACGCCGGCGATATGCAGCAGCGAGTCGAGCCGTTCGGGCAGCTCCTGATGCCCCAGCGCCCACGACAGCTTGTCCGGGTCCGCCAGGTCACCGACGACCGTACGGGCCCCGGGAAAGCGCCCCGCCAACTCCCGCGCCCGCCCGGCGTCGCGGGCCAGCAGCCACAGTTGCTCGCCCCGCTCGGCCAGCCGCACGGTCACGGCCTCACCGATGCCCGAGCCTGCTCCAGTGATCAGATGCGTTCCCATGTCCCCAGCATGCCGCACCGCGCCGGGCCCTCCGGGGTGGGCAGGTCGCCCCGCCTCCGTTCACCCGCCTCTGATGCCGGCTGCCATCCGAGGTGCCGCTCAGCCAGTGCCGGAGGTGCCATCGAGCTCGGTCGACCGCGCGTCCAGCCGGTCCTGGATGTGCCGGGCCTTTGCGTCACGGCGCTGGGCGCGGTACAGGTCGAGGGCCAGGATCCGGTTCTCCCGGGCCACCTCGGTCCGGCCCAGGGCCTGCTGGGCGTCGGCGATATGGGCGAGGGTGTCGGCCTCGTCGTACGCGTTGCCCGCCTCGCGGAACAGCTCCAGGGCCTCGCCGTAATGGTCGAGCGCTTGATCGTGGCGGCCGGTGTGGTGGGCGATGTAGCCGAGGCTGTCCAGAGTCGAGGCCCCGGCGCCCCGGCCGGCCTCGGCACGGAACAGCGCCAGGGCCCGCTCGCAGTAGTCGCGGGCCTCCTCGAAGCGACCCAGCTGGGCGTGGCACCAGCCGACCGCGTTGAGCTGGTTCGCCTGCCAGACCGGGTTGCCGAGCCCTTCATACAGACGCAGGGCCTGACGGGCATGGCTCAGCGCGGCCTCTTTGTCGCCCTGTTGCTCCCAAACCCATCCAAGGGTGCGATGTGTATGGGCCTGGCCGGGTACGTCGCCGGCCTCCTCGTACACCGCCAGGGCCCGGCCGAGGTGGTCCAGGGCCTCGGCGCCCCGTCCCAGGTGTGAGGCGGCCTGGCCCAGGCGCCAGTGGGCGAGCGCCCGCGCGGGCGGATGTCCCTGCCGCTCGGCGGCGGTGAGCCCCGCCCGCCAGACCCTGAGGTGATCCCGGAAGTGCGCACCGCGCCAGTGGTAGGAGATCAGCGTCCAGGCCAGCTGCCAGACCGCGGTGTGCCATTCCTGCTTCAGGGCCAGCCGCTGGGCGGCGAGAACGCAGGCGTGTTCGGCGTCGAACCAGTCCAGGGCCGCGCCGGGGTCCTCAAGACGGACCGGGACGCAGCCGGGCGCGGGCGAGTCCAGCTCGGGTCGGAACGGCGTGTTCGGCCCGTCCACCAGGCTGTTGGCGGCGAAGGCGGTGTGCAGATAGAAGTCGACCAGCCGCCGCAGCGCGTCCGTACGCCGCCCGCGCTCGGCGGCCTGGCCGCATTCGGCCGCGTAGAGCCGGACCAGATCGTGCATCCGGTAGCGGGCCGGGGTGTACCGCTGGACCAGGTGCGCGGCCTGCAACTCGCCGAGCAGTACGCGGGTACGGGGCGCGCCGAGCCCGGCGAGGGCGGCCGCGGCGGACAGGTCGATGTCGGGGCCGGGCGCCAGGCCCAGCAGCCCGAACAGCTCGGCCGCCGGGGCGGAGAGGGCACGGTGCGAAGCGGCGAAGACGGCGCGCAGATCGGCGGTCAGATCGCCGGTGTCCAGCGCGTCCAGCCGGGTCGCCGCCTCCCGCAGCTCTTCGGCGAGCGCGGCGAGGGGCAGGTCGGGGTGGGTCGCGGCGCGCGCGGCCACGATCCCCAGGGCCAGCGGCAGGCCCGCGCAGTGCTCCAACAGCGCCTCCACCGCGTCCGGTTCGGCCTCGACCCGCCCGGCCCCCAGGTGCCACACCAGCAGCTCGCGCGCCTCGGCCGGCCCGAAGACGTCGAGCGGCAGCGGCAGCGCGCCGTGCGTGGTGACCAGGGAGGTGAGCCTGGAACGGCTGGTCACCAGCACGGTGCAGCTGGGGCTGCCGGGCAGCAGCGGCCGCACCTGCCCGGCGTCGCGGGCGTCGTCCAGTACGACCAGCACGCGCCGGCCCGCCAGCAGGCTGCGGTACAGCGCGGTCTGCGCGTCCAGGTCCACGGGGATGATGTCGGGCGCGACTCCGAGCGCGTCCAGGAACCCCCGGACCGCGACCGGCGGCGGCACCGGTTCCGCCGCCGGGTCGAAGCCGCGCAGGTTGACGTACAGCTGCCCGTCGGGGAACCGCGCCATGTTCTCGTGCGCCCAGCGAACCGCCAGCCAGGTCTTGCCGACCCCGCCGATCCCGCCGATCGCCGAGATCACGACCGTCTCGCCGCCCGCCTCGGCCTCGGCGTGCACGTCGCACACCTCGTTCAGCCGCAGCAGCTCCCGCGCGCGGCCGGTGAAGGCGGGTGGCGGCGCGGGGAGCTGACGGGGTATGGGGATGCGGGGCGGGGCGGATGGGAGCGCGGAGTGTTTAGGCGGCGCAGAAGGTAAAGGCGGTTCGAGCGCGGGGTCCGTCTCCAGGATCCGCTGGTGCAACAGCTCCAGTGGCTGGCTGGGGCCGATGCCCAGCTCGTCGACCAACCGGTGCCGCGTGCGCCGGAAGTGCTCCAGGGCCTCGGCCGGGCGGCCGCACCGGTACAGCGCGAGCATCAGCTGCCCCGCCAGCCGCTCGTCCAGCCGCCGCTCCCCGGCCCGGGTGAACAGCCCGGCCAGCAGCTCCCCGTGGCGCCCCCGGCGCAGCGCGGCGTCGTTACGGTCCAGCTCGGCCGCGAACCGCTCCTGGGCGAGGGTGTCGCGCAGCGCGTTGAACCAGGGCGTGTCGATCGCGCCGAAGGCATCGCCGCGCCACAGCCCGAGCGCCTGCTCCAGCAGCGCCTCGGCCCGTACGCCATCGGCCGCCCCGCGGGCCTCGCCGACCAGCGCACGGAAGCGGTACAGATCGATGGCCGCCGCTTCGGCCGCCAGGACGTAGCCCCCCGCCGCCTTCCCGATCCCCACTCCGGCTGCCGACAGAGCGATCCTCAGCCGCGACAGATAGCTGTACAGCGCCGCACGGAACCGCTGCGGCGGCCGGTCCCCCCAGACCCGGTCCGCGAGCTGATCGACGGAGACCGAACGGTTGGCATCGACGAGCAGCGCCGCCAGAACGGACCGCTGCCGCACATGTCCGAGGTCCAGCGGCCGATCGTCGACCCAGACCTCGATGCCCCCCAATAACCCGAACCTGACCGCCATTTCGCCCCCACCCGTGGAAACAGCCTGCCTTGTGACGGTCCATCCGACCAGCAGGTTCAAGCTCTGCACAAGGTTCACGCAACGCCTGCCCGAAAGACTCTTCTGCGCGGCGCCCGGTCGGGGGGCGGGTGCCGACACCCCTCACCCGTGCGCCGCCCCGCCACCCCGATGCGGCGGCGCACGGGCCTGGGCCCGCGGAACCGCCCCGGCGGATGCCGAACCGGCGCGTACGGCGTGGACCGGCGCGGGGTTCCACCGAATTCCCGCCCGAACACCGAATGGGGGATGCGTCTGTCATGGACGTAACACGTCGAACACTTCTCCGCGGCCTGTCCGCCGCTCCGCTCGCCGCAGCCGTCGGCGGCCTGGCCCTTTCGTCCACGGCGCACGCGGCGGGGTCCGAGTTCCGGGTGAAGATGCGCGACCGCCCGAAGAGGGGGTCGATCGGCTACACCTACCCTCAGATGATCGCCGGCCTCGCCCGTGCCCTCCCGGCAGCGCCCCTGGTGGCAGAGGTGCTGCGGAACGCCGACCGCAGGGCGGTGGTGAACCACCGCTGGCCCGCGGGGGGCAAGCCGGACAGGCTCAAGTACTCCTTCGGCTGGGACCCGGAAAAGGACGACAGCACCACTCCGTGGTGGTACCCGCAAGGCATCACCACCAGCTACGACGCGTACCACGGACCGATTCCCGGGACGAACACGGACGCGGAGAAGCGGGCGGTCCTGGTGTCCTGGTACGGGAAGGGCGCGAACGCGTGGCAGGGCGCGCGTATCACCTTCGTCGATGTGACCGCCCCCAGCAGGCCGCGCTATCGCCATGTCCTCCTCGTGGAACCACGGAAGCTCAGCGATCGGCCTTATGACTTCCAGCCGGCAAAAGTCCACGCGGGAGGCATCGCCTGGTACGGGGACAGACTCTATGTCGCTGACAGCGAGGGCCGCGGCTTGCGCGTGTTCAACATCAACCAGATGTTCCGGGTCTCCACCGGTGGGGTGGCACGGCACTACTACGGTTACCACTGGAGGGACAAGAAGTACTACGCGCTCGGCTACCAGTACGTGCTCCCGCAGAGCCGCGCTTACGACAACGCGGGAACGCAGCTCACGTATTCGCAGGTGGCCGTGGATCACACGACCCCGCAGCCTTCCCTGCTCGTTAACGAGTTCGCCGGCGGAGGCAGCTCCCGGTCCATACGCTGGAACATGAACCCCGGCACAAGTTCCATCACCTCCGAAGAGGCCGTGGAGGAGCGGTCGTTCGAGCTGCCAAAGGTCCAGGGCGTGGTCAGCGTGAACGGCACGTACTACTTCTCGGTCAACGACGATGACCGTCCCGGAGCCCCCGGGCTTCTGTACCGGTGCCCGGTCGGCAGCTCCAAGCCCAAAAAGCGCGGAAAGCTCTCCTTCGGTCCCGAGGACCTCAGCTACGACGGCGACCGGAACGGCCTCTGGGGACTCGGCGAACACCCGCGCAAGCGCCATGTGTACGTGGTGGGCCGCTGAGCCACGAGCGTCGTCCATGACGTGGCTCCGCTACGGCGGAGCCACGCTCACGACTGTCACTGCTCCAGGTGCGCCAGCGCGTCCGCGCCGTTCTCCGCGAAGAAGACCAGCTCGCCCAGAGGGAGGGGCAGGAAGCCCTCGTCCTCCATCCGCTGGAACTGCTGCTTCAGCCCGTCGTAGAAACCCGCCGTGTTGAGCAGCACCACCGGCTTGATGTGCAGGCCGTGCTTCTTCAGCTCCAGGATCTCGGTGGCCTCGTCCAGCGTCCCCGTGCCGCCCACCATGACCACCACCGCGTCCGCCCGGGCGAGCAGCTGCGCCTTCCGCTCGGCGAGATCCTTGGCGATCACCATCTCGTCGGCGTTCTCCCTGGCCTTCGCGGACAGGAACTCCACCGATATCCCGACGAGCCGCCCGCCGTTCTCCTGCACCCCGTCCGCCATCACCTTCATCAACCCGACGTCCGACCCGCCCCACACGAGCGTGTGGCCACGCTTGCCGATCAGCTCGGCGAATTCGCGGGCGGGGGCGGTGTAGCGGTCGTCCAGGTCGGCGGCGGAACAGAAGACGCAGATATTCATGGCCGCCACTCTACGGTCCGGGTCCGACAGCGCCCCGGATCCGCGCCCTGGCTTGCGCGGCAGGCCGGTGGGAGCTTCGCTTCCCGCCGTCGCTACAGCACCGCTCCTCGCCACAAACGACCCACCTCATCCGCGAACCACTTCTCCCGGTCATCGAAGTCCGGGAGCGCCAGTCGTCGCCGAT
Source organism: Streptomyces sp. NPDC020845 (assembly GCF_044334165.1). Taxonomy (NCBI): domain Bacteria; kingdom Bacillati; phylum Actinomycetota; class Actinomycetes; order Kitasatosporales; family Streptomycetaceae; genus Streptomyces; species Streptomyces sp. NPDC020845. Next base: position 169,163 of record NZ_JBIRSJ010000012.1, read on the forward strand.
ACCGGAACCTTGCCCCATGGCCGGGCACCGTGAGGTGGATGAGCTCATGGGCCAAGACCACGTCGACCAGGGCAGGGGCCAGCTGCAGCACGGCCCAGTGCACGGCGATGAGCCCGTCAGGCCCGCACGCCCCCCACCGGTCACCCGTATCCCGGGCCACCACTCCTGTCGGGCTCACGCCGATCCTCTTGGCGAGTGGCGGCATCCTGGCCGCCAGCCAGCGATTCCCTCGAGCCGTATACCACTCGGTGATGCGCCGTCCCCCCTCCGCCGCGTCAACCGGCCAAGCCAGCTCAAGCCACCCCTGGTGGAGCCGTACATCGGGGACTGCCCCGTCGGCACCGGTCCTCACCCGCTTCAACCGATAACGACGGCCGAGATAGCGGAATTCAGTGCCTGAAACCAGCTTCTTGACCGGCTCGACGGCACTCGCCTGCCGTCGTCTCACCTCTTCCGCCAGTCGCGGCAGCCTGGACCGTACCGCGGCGGCCACGGCGTCCGGATCGGCGTCCCCGGGCACAGAGAAGACCACGTCGCCGTTCGGTGCGACATCAATTCCCAAGGTGCGGCGCCTGGGGCGCACGACGACCCGCCACGTCCACTCCTCCGGTACCGGAAGAGACGCGATCACCTGCTGGACGGAAGCCCTCACGGGGCATTGGTATCACCTGGCGACGACATCCGGACCAACACAGGGCCCCGGGGCCCCGCTTGGCGCGACGACCGCTCCTCTCCGTGCCGCAGAAATTCCCCGCGCGATTCGACCGCCAACTCCAGCAGGCGCGCGGCCAGTGGCGCCGTCGCCTCCCAGTCCAGCGCCAAGCGCGCCTCTAGCAGCTGCCTGAGCTCTCTGCGTGCCCGGTTCCGTGTGGCGGCGAGCACCAGGAAATGCGTTGGCCGGACCAGGCGAGCGATGTCCTTCACCACTCCACGGGTGGCCTCTCGCACAGCATCATCCGAGACATACGGAACCTGACCGGTCGCCTCGACCGCGGCTTTCAGCAATCGGTAGACCAGCTGCTCTGTGCTGGGATCGAGCTCCGACACGTCATCAAGGTAACCCCGCTCTACCGCGAGGACGTCGTGTATCAGGGAGATCAGGAGATCGGTGATCCGATCAGCACCATCACCCGTATGCCCGGTGATCTTCTCCAGCCGCTCAACGAACCGCGCGTGTCTCATGGGCTCGGTCCCAAGCCAGGTCCCGATATGTGATCGCAATGCCACCGTCAGATAGGCCACCCGCGCGCGGGGATCGCCATGAGCTTGCACCTTTTCCAGGAAGTCCGGAGCGGTGACCTTCGTCGGCGGAATGCCCTGACGCGTCCGCGCCTGTTCCATACGCTGTTCGATCAGGTCGTCCACGATGGCACCATACGAAGGCGGCATCAGGTACCGGAAGCCATAGGCATGTCTCCGCCATGCCAGGAAGAGAATGACACCCAGCCATCCGGCGATCTCCTGGTACTGCTCGCCTTCGAAACCAGGCATGACCGAGTTCAGAGTAGTCAGAAATTCTCGCACGAGTTCCGCGAACTCCACATGCACGAGAGGATTGGCCAGCACCGCAAGCAGATCCTCCCGATGCGGCTCGCTGGAGAACGAGGGATTGATACCGTGGGCACGCAGAAAATCGCGAATACGCCCGTGGAGTCGCCACAGCGCTTCACTGGAAGCCCTCCCGGAATCCTTCATCAGAAGGCTTGCGGGAGATTCCGACGCGCCCAGCACCTCCTTCAGGTGATCATTGTCGTAGCCGTCAAGTAGCTGGTGGACAGCCGAGCCAGCATCGAGGTAGCTCACCACTGGACGCCCAGCCCTCCCCGGCCAGGACTGTTTCCGTAACCTCATGATCTGCTGCAGTTCGTCGACTGTGACCCGTCGATCGAGGAAGAACATCTGTCCCTCCGGGCTGCTGTCGGCGGAGAGTATCCGTGAGCACACCACCATGAAAGCCACTTGTGGGGCGACACCGTCGTCCTGCGATCCGCCACAATCGCCTTCCGACGCGGAGCCATGCGGATCTGCTTCCCAGGAGGGATCGGGCTGCCGCCGACGGACCACGTCGGCGATCCCACGCCGGAAACTCATCGCGTTCGCCTGCTGCCGCCAGGGGGCTGTCCACCGACGCCATTCAGGGGGATCGTATCGAGTCGACGAGAAGAGCGCCGCCACGTCGATCGACTTGAGGACGTGCCGGAATTGCCGGAGCTCCAGCAGCATTTTTTCGTCTTCGGTGGCGTATTCGTGAAACTCCGGGTCGTACACCAACGTCGGGTTCATATCATCAAGTTCAGCAATCAGCCGGTCCCGCGCCTTGATTAACGCGGCGCAGTACCGGCTGGCGGCGAGCCTGGACGCGACCACGACTTGGGCGCCGTGCCCGTCTCGCATGGCACCCACAGCCCAGCGTTTCAGCATATGCGCGGCCTTGGCCTCGATCACTTCCGGCCGTTCCAGGAACTCTCGACGGCAGGTATAAACCCGCATGGTTTCCCGGGTTGACATTGCTCCGAATGGTTCGCCTCCCACCTGATCCGCTTTCCGGAGCTCCATCTCGGCCAGGCGCGTCCCGACCTCGGACGCCTCATACACGAGCGGGGAGACAACACCGTCGGATATCGCATCGTTCGCCGTATAGATGTCGATGTAACGGCCGAACACTCCATTCACGGCCCGCTGTGCGGCCCTCGGGACAGGAGATCCAACGAAACCGAGCAGCGCAGCGTTGGGCAACGCGGCCAGCAGCGAGATGTATTGCCGGGAAATCCGACGAGCGTCATCCACCAGGACGACGATCTGGTGGCTGGAGTTCAGCAATGGAGCAAGGCCATAACCTCCCTGATCAGCGGGGGCACTGTCGAAGCCGCTCCACCGCTCCGCGAGAACCGCCATGGCATTCAGCTTCTGGATCGTCATCACGACGAGATCGGCTGTGTCCACCGCCAAGAGCTGAGCCGCCGGCCTCGCCGACGCGGGAACGCGTGCGCTCTCCCCCCAACTGGAGAGGCATCGTGCCAGCTCCCAGGCTCGCCCAGCCCGGTTGGTGATCACCACGACCTTGTGTCCGGAGAGTCGGGGATGGGCGCGTAGACGACGGACCACCAGTCCCATGGTCCGGTCACGCTCCGAGTCCGCGAAGTGCCACACGATCCCCGCCCGGTTGTCCGCCTCCCGTCCCGCTTCGGTCGCCCCCTGAAGGCGCTCCGTCAGCACCTCGACCACGCGGTGGGCAGCCCGGAATTGCGGATACCGGATGATGGACTTCGTGGGGAGTCCCCGCTCCTGCTCCTCACTGACGCAATTCAGCATGAGGTCCAGCAGATGCCGGGGACGTAGCGCTCCGGCGACCAGGGTTTCCCACGGGCGCAAAGGACGTGCTTCCGTACTGCCGAGTTCCGACCACACCTGCTCATCGGTGGCCGGTCGCACGGTCCGCCACGTCGCGAAACCTTCCGGCTCCGAGGTCACAGTGCCCAGACGCGCGTCCTCGGAGTCCATGGCCACCAATAGCTGACCAAAACGCAGGTATTCCGGTGTGGGCCGAGCAGCCCCAGATCCCGCGCAGTTCCTGATCCGGTCGATCAGATAGCCCATGACGCCGCGCGCGCTCGGCTCGTATGCGGCGACCACCCACGGCAGTCCGTTGACGAACAACACCAGATCGGGGCCGATCGGGGCCGCCGGGCTCCCTCCGTCGCCCGCCCGTAGGACGCCACGGAATTCGTTTCCTCTCAAGGCGTCTTCCCAGTCGACAAGACGCACCGTCTCCGGGAGGCCGGCGTGCCAACCCGGCAGGGGACGGGCAGGCAGGCTGGCGCGAAGCATGCCGGCCACCTCGAAGTTCCCGGCCAGCGCGTATCGAAGGTCTGCCTCCCGGCGGGAGCCTGACACGGTGGCCCAGACGGAATCGAGCTGCCGGTCGGTCAGCCACGGATTGCCAAGTGCGTCATGGTTGATGCCACGTACAGCACGGCGGAAGCACTCCTCGCACACCCCCTCGGCCAGGGCCGCCTCGGAGGGCAGGCACTCGTGGGTGCGCCAGCCCATGGCGGACAGGAGCCTGACGAGTGGCTTCTCCGCATGGTCGCGACCTGGTCGCCCCAACCCTGGCCTCCCCTGCCAGCCCACTCCGCCCGCTCGTGACAACTGCCAGAGACGAATCGGAAGAACAGTACCCAATCCGGTTGGACGACGATTCAGCGCTGCCCAGGCGATCCATAGCGCAGAAAATCTTCACGCCTGCTGAGAGCCAGATCCAGCAGCTGGCCGGCGAGAGGCCCGGTCACATCCCAATCCAGCGAGAAGCGCTCCTCCAACCGCTGCCTGAGCTGCCTGCGCACCCGGTTCTGCGCGGCGGGGAGCGTGGGGAACTGGGGAGGCCGCACGAGTTCCGCTATGTCGGCTGAAAGAAGCTGAGCGGCCCACATCAGATCGACACCCTCAGGCCCCGGCACCTGTCCGGCCTCCTCGAGCGCCCGCACCAGAGTCCGGTAGACCGGCGCCTCCGTCCATGGGTCGAGGCGGGGGCCGTCATCACCCGTCGCCTCCCCCTCGTGGGCCTCGACCTCGGCCACCAGCTCGGCCATCGCGGATGCCGCCCTGTCGAAGTCCTCGGTCATGCTCTGGACGATCTTTTCCAGCCGGGCGCTGAACCGCTCGTACACCACCGGGTCGGAACGGAGCCGGGCGGTGATGTGCAGCCGCAGCGATCCCGCCATATACGACGTCCTGGCCCGCGGATCGGTATTCGCCCGGACCTTCTCCATGAAGTCCGGCTCGGTGATCTTCACCGGAGGTATCCGCACCTGGATGCCCGACACCGCCAGGTGACGTGAGATCAGTCCCCGGACCTTCGCGCCATAGCGGCGCGGGCTGAACTGGTCGTGCCCGTCCAGATACCGCCGCCGAACCAGGTACTGGACCACACCGAGCTGCCGGGCGACGTCCTCGTACTTCAGTGCCTCCGGCCGGGGCAGCACCGCGTTGAGCGCGGTGAGGAAGTCCCGTACGAGACTGTCGAACTCCGCTCGCAGCAGCGGGTCGGCGAGCTCCGCCAACAGATCCTCACGCTGCCGGTCGTCGGTGAGCGAGCCGCCGCTATGAGCGGTCACGAAACCCTGGACCTTGGAGTGCAGATCCCGCAGGAGCTCGTCGGCGGCGGCGTCCGTCTGCAGCCAAGGCCGCTCGGATGTCGGCTGCTCGCCCCGGTAGTCCTCCTGAAGGTGCTCCACAGTGGGCTGCTGGTACCCGTACACCTCGCGCAGATGCGCCGTGTCGTACTCCCCGAGGGCCTTGCCCAGCTCTGGGCCAATGCCGACGTAGTCGACCACCTGGCCCCACTCCTTCGCGGGATACGGGCGGTTGGTACGGGCGATGGCCTGAAGCAGTTCGACACCCGAGATCGCGCGGTCGAGGTAGAGCACCTGTTCCACCGGGGCGTCAAAACCGGTGAGCAGCATCGACTTCACCACCAGAAAAGCCAGGGGCTCCGAAACCTCGGAGCCCTTCGGGGCTTCGGCCTCCTCCCGCTCCGCCGCCGGCTTCTCCTGATGCCAGGCCTCGCCGACCGCCGTGCCCCCGCCCGCCCCCGGGCCCGGGTTCCACGACGGGGCCCCATGGGTTTCCGCTTCCCACGGCTCTGCGGGCGCTTGTCCCCGTACGGCGTCGGTACCACGCTTGAACCGCTCGATGTGCTCCTGCTGATGGGATCTGGCGGTCCAGGCCCGCCACTCCTTGGGATCTTTGCGTCCCGACGCCGCCTCGGAGATCACCACGGCCGCGTCGATCGAGGCCAGGAGAGCTCGGTGCGGCAGCAGATAGAGCAGTTCCTGCTGCTCCTCGGTCAGGTACTCATGGGCCATCGGGTCGTACGCCAGGTCCGGTTCGATGGCCTCCAGCTCGGCCAGCAGCCCGTCCCGCGCCGCGAGCAGCGCCTCGCGGTAGCGCACAGCGGCCAGCCGGGAAACCGTCACGACCTGCGCCCCGAACCCGTCCGGCATCGCCGTCTTGGCCCAGTGCCGCAGCATATGCGCGGCCTTCGCGCCGATCACGCTCGGCGCTTCCAGTATCTCCTTGCGGCGGGCGAAGCGGCGCAGCACCTTCTCCCGCTGCTCGGGATCGGCGGGCACCTGCTCGTCGAACTCCGCATCCAGCACGGCCTGCCGCACCACTTCCATCGGCACGCTGTACGCCTCGTAGCGCACCGGCACGACGGCACCGTCCGTCTCGGCATCGCGCAGGGTGTAGGTGTCGGCGAAGTCGCCGAAGATCTCCCGGGTGCGCTTGGCCGCGCCGCTGATGATCGGGGTACCCGTGAACCCGACCATCGCGGCGTTCGGCAGCATCGCGCGCAGCCGGGCGTGCTGCCAGCTACCGTGCGAGCGGTGTGCCTCGTCGACGAGGACAACGATCTCGTGGCCGGGGTTCGCCACCCGGTTGTGGATCTTCTGTTCCTCCGGGCTCTCGCTGAGCTTCTCCTCGCTGCCGTCGTCCGCGTCGTCGTCCTTGCGGGCCTTCTGGACCGTCACCAGGACCAGGTCGGGCACGTCGACGGCCAGGTACTGGCGGGCCTGGTTCACGTTGGACGAACGGTGCACGCTCTCGTCGCTCGCGCTGACCAGGCTGCCGGTGATCTGCCGTTCGAGATCGATCCGGTCGGTGATCACCACGACTTTGTGCCCCGCGAGCTCCGGGTCGCTGCGCAGGCACCGAACCAGAAAGGCCATGGTCAGGCTCTTGCCGGAGCCCTGCGTATGCCAGACCACCCCGGCCCGGTGGCCCGGGTCCTTGTCTGCCGCCAGCGTCCGCTTCCGGGCCCTGAGCGTGCGCGCCAACTCGTGCACGGCGCGGAACTGGGGGTAGCGGGCGACCAGCTTGACCGTACGAGGCCCCTGACCGGCGGTCGTGGTGAAGTCCCGTACGAGGGAGAGCAGATGGGCGGGTCTGAGCACTCCGGCGGCGAGCACTTCCTGTGCGGTCAGGTCGTGCTTCCTGTCCGGCTTTCCCACCTCGTCGCGTACCTGCGCCTCGGTAGCGGGCGCGACCGTACGCCAGTAAGCGAAGTGCTTCGGTTCGGCGGTGACCGTACCGAGCTGAGCACTCTCGCGGTCGGTGCCGATCAGGATCTGCCCGAAGCGGACGAATTCCGCCACGGGGGCCTCTGCCGCAGCACCCGCCGCGTCGAGCACCTGGTCGACGGCGAGGTCGAGCCCCAGGGGCGAGGGTGCCTTGCACTCGATGACCACCCAGGGCAGGCCGTTGACGAACAACACCAGGTCGGGGGTGAGCGAGTCCTCCCCGCGTCGCTCAACCCGAAACTGCGAGACGGCGAGGAAGTCGTTGCCGGGGTCGCACTCGCCGTCCCAGTCGACCAACCGGACCGTCTCCGGTAGCTCCTTGTGCCAGCCCAGCAGGATGCGGGACGGAATCCCGTTGCGGAGCAGGTCGGTCACGGCGAGGTTCCCGGCCACGCCGCGTTCGGCGTAGCCGGGGGCGGTGCCGAGCACGATGGCGAGAATCTGGTTCAGCTGGGCGTCGCTGAGCCACGGTTCGCCATCCGGGCCGGGATTGATGCGGCGTACGACCTCGCGGAACCGGTCTTCGTAGACGACTTGAGCGAAGCTGTGGCGTTCACTGGCTTCGGGATGGTGGGCGGGCTCGCCAGGTGGTGCGCCCTGAAGATGTGCCCACCCCATGGCGACCAGTTGCCCGATCAGCGGCCGCTCCACCATCTCGTACTCCGGCTGCCCCACTACCGGTCTCTCCCCGCCGCCGTCTCGTTCGCCCGTCGCGTCGTACGTCCCGCACGTCTCCCTGAAGACAAGTACCCGGAACCCTACCCCTGGTTGGGGCCGATCCGCAGGAGTGGCACGACGGTTGGCGAGGGTGGCCGGGTGGGGTTGTGGCGGCAGGCCTTCGAGTCAGCCGGGGTCAGCTGGCGAGCGCCGGAGCCGGCACCGGCGGGGGCCCTCCCCAGGACAGTTCGAACCACAGCGTCTTGCCGCCGAGCCCGAACGGCTCCTCACCGATGGCGCAGCCGCCCCACCGGTCGGCGAGAACGTCGAGAATGAACAGCCCGCGGCCGCTGTCCAGATCGTCCGACGGCTTGAGCGGCTCTGGCAGCTCCGGGTTCGCGTCCGTGACGCTGACCCGGAGGACGGGGTGGAGCCAGAGGAGCCGTACGCAGGCGCAGTTGTCGGAGTAGCGGACGGAGTTGGTGGTCAGCTCGGTCGTCAGCAGCGACGCCTGCTCGACGAGTTCACGCAGGCCGTGCGCGGTCAGTACGGCGTGCAGGGTGGCCCGTACGATCCCGGGGCCGCGCGGGTCTCGGGGGAAGCGGAGCTCGTACTCCCAGGGCTCGGTGAACAGCAGCGGTGGCGGAAACGGGGTCACGCGGCACCTCCGGTGGCGGTGTTCGTTCGCGGTACGTGGTTTCTGGTTCGGTACGCGGTGTGGGCCCCGCCGCCGCTCGTTGTCTCTGGGGGTCCGTGTCGCAACGGTGTCAGTGCCGTTCGCCCCTCCGGGCAGGGGAACGGTGCGCTTCCGTCGCGGGGCGGCGGGGCGGAGTGAGTGGCCTGCCTCACAACGTAGACCATTGCGAGTAACTTATGAGTCGCCAAACACAAACGAGTGAATCGAAGTCCGACTCAGTGGACCACACCTCGACGCCCTGCCAGACTGTCCACGCATAGCAAGAAAGAGGATTCATGTCGCCAAGAAGTGCCCCGACTTACCGCCAGCGCCGCCTCGCGGTGGAACTCCGGCGCATGCGCGAACAGGCGGGCATCTCCATCCAGCAGGCAGCCGCCATGCTCGGCGCGGACCGGACGATGGTCTCGAACGTGGAAGCTGCGCGTACCCGACTAAGCGAAGAGCGGGTCCGCCAGCTCGCCTGCAATTACGGATGTGCGGATGAAGAGCTTGTCGACGCATTGGCTTCGATGACGGGCAGCCGCCGGAACGAGCACTGGTGGCAGGAATACAAGGGCAAGCTGCCGGACGGATTCCTAGACATCTCCGAGATCGAGCACTACGCGAGACGGATCCGCACGGCGCAGACGGTGCACCTGCCTGGTCTGCTACAGACCGAGGATCACGCCCGAGCGCTTTTCGATCTTGTAGTGCCCAAACTTCCACGTCTTGAGATCGAGTTGCGTGTCGCTCATCGCCTCGCGCGTCAAAGTATCTTCGACCGGGAGCACCCCACCCCCTACCTTGGCATTATCCACGAAGCGGCACTACGTATGCAGTTCGGTGGCCGCGAAGTGGCCCGGTCGCAACTTGAATACCTGGCCGATTCCGCCGACCGCGACAACGTGACGCTGTTGATCATCCCGTTCAGAGCAGGAAGCTTTCACGGCGCCGGGCAGTCCGTCCTCTACGCGGAGGGAGCCGTCTCTCAGCTCGACACGGTTCAGCTGGACTCAGCGTACGGACCTAACTTCGTTGACTCCCCCACCCCAATCGTCAACTATCGTGCACTGCTGGACTTGATGGAGAGATCCGCGCTTCCCGCCGACGAGTCTCAGAAGCTCATCCGGTCCATCGCCCGTGAGATGTGAGAGGAGCTAGCAGTGCACGAGTACGTCTGGCAGCGTTCGTCCTTCTGTGGTGGGGGCGGCAACAACTGCATAGAGGTGGCCGCCAACGGCGACGTCATAGCCATGCGAGAGAGCTCTGAACCGGATGTCCTCATCACAGCCAATCGGGACACCCTCCGCGCGTTCGTTCTCGGACTGAAAGCTGGGCGCTTGGACGTGCCGCGGGGCTGACACCCACCACGGTTAGGGTTGCGGCAGACACGCCACACCGTTGATGGAGTCTTCGGTAAAACCGTGCTGCACCACACGCAGCTTATCGATCTGTCGCCGCAACCCTTCAACCGAACGGTTCGCAGCGTGATGCGCCTCCACAATGCGCTGCTGCGTGGCCAAGCCAGCACGAGCGAAGGGGACATCCGATAGCAGTCGGGAATTGATGGTATACAAGCCGGAACTTGTTGCACAGCGCGACTGCCAGTAACCACGGACGGCAGATGAATTAAGCCAGAGCACCGCAAAATCGGGCAACACATCATTGAAGCGCAGCCTGAAAAGGTGGTTCTGATAGAGGAGACCACTCTCTCGCTCGCTTACCACAGCGCTCCGCCCGATCTGGTCTGGATCCGCGTGACCTTCCACGACCAGAACGTCCCCGGTAGCCAGTTGATATCGAGGGCGGTCCCGCTCCTCTGCCTCCAAGGCGGCGACATCGCCGAGGTCGATCCACCCTTTTCGCACATTGGCGACCCGCAGGTAGCCTGTCGGATTCTGCCGGGGCACGCGGTGTGATCCGAGGGTGATGCCTGCCGCAATTGATTGGCTCACAGACCCTAGGCACGTCAGACCCAACGCGGACTTTGCGAATAGTCGCTCAATCAGAGCGTCTCGCATCACAATACGTTTCGCCACGACGCGTTCTAGTGTAGCGATACGTTGTTCGAAGGCGGCGTGAGCGGCAACGACCTGACGCTGTTCTGCGAGCGGTACGTCAGGGACAAGGATGCCTCGGACGTCAGCCTGCGAAATATTATTTTGCCCGCTACCGCCGTTCAACAAGTTTCCGATCTGCTGTCTGACATCATCTGACGAGATCAGCATGACAAGAAATTCCGGATCGACAACTCCAGGATCAGGAACCAGGCGGAGAATCTTGTCCGACAGCATAAGCTTCGGACGCGTCTCACCGACCCTGCAAGCCACCCCGACCAGCGAGCGGGCACCATTGGCTCGCGCGATCAGCACGTCTCCCGAACGGATCTCCAACGAAGGTCTAGGCTGAAGATTCAACGGGAGCCGCTTCGCTTCTGCCGGGGCGAACCGGCCGGATGTCACCGCACTCACGCGAATGACGCCCCATTCGTCATCCGCTGGCGGGTATGCCTCGCAAGCTGGGCTCCAGCCTGTCTCGATGTCGCGCAGCAATGACCCCAGCGGTTTCAGCATCCGAGCTTTTCGACCATGAGACTGGAGAGCCTCATCGCGCATAACCAAGCCCCCTCAACACCTCGGCCAACTCCCCCGCCGCACTGTCGCTCTCCGCCTCCAGCTTCGTCAGCGACACCGCGTACTTCTCAACCCATCGTCGGAAGACCGCGATCAACTCCCGCCGCCCGGCCGCGACCGCCGCGTCCAACCGCCCTGCCAGATCCTGCTCCAGCACCGCCAGCACCACACCCTCCGCCTCACCAGCAGCCATCACCACATCCGCCGCAGCCCGCAGATCCTTCAGGAAGCGCTTGTCCAAGTCCTTCCGTTTCTTGGACGCCGCCACGCGCTCCTTCTTCCGCTGCGCGGCGACCGACTCCAGGCGCGCGATCTCCTCCGGCTCGGCCGAGGACGAGGCCGGTGCGGCCTCATCACCGTCCTCCTCGCCGCCGTCCCCCTTGGCCTCCGCCACCGCCTCCAGCGCCGTCTTGTACGCCGCGTCCGCGTCCGCCAAAGCAGCGTCCGCCCGCGCGACTTCATCCAGAAACTCCGGGATCAGCTGCCGCACCACCGGCTGGTCCATCGCCCTTCGCCGGTCAGCAGCCGAAACGCTCACCGCCCGGCCGCCGTCTCCCGGCGTGGCGGGCTCGACCATGGCCTCCACAGAGTCGACCCAGCCCTCCAGCACCCGGTCGAAGCCACCCGCCGCCAGCGCCTTCAGGTCGTAGCGGTTGCCCATCCACCAGTCGGCGATGATCCCGTCCGTGGTGTATTCGTCGATGACGCCCGCACCACCCACTGCCTTCGTGAAACTGCCCAGCAGCGAATCCCGCAGCTTCATCAGGCGCCGATGAGAGGACAACTCGGCGAACTCCCCCGAGTGCCCCTCCCACCACTCGCCATACGCCTTCCGTAGACGCTCTTCCTTCTCCGCCGTCAGCTCGGGAATCCGTGCCGCCGTCGCCTCCGCGCCTTCCGGCAGGAAGTCGACATACGCCTCGTCAGGGCCCTCCCGCTCGGCGAAAAGCTTGTCCGCCTCCACCCCGTACGCGTCGAACAGCTCAGCCTTCGCCGTAATCTCGACCTTGGGCACGCCGCCGTACAGATGCGCCCGCACATCCTGCGGCTCGGCAGGCGGGGAGTTGTCCACCCAGCGCCGGATGTTGAGGTTCGCTTCAGACTCGAGCAGCTCCTCCTTCGGCACGATCCGCGAATAGCCCTCGATCTCCCGCCACTTGCCAAACGTCGCGACGATCTTCTCCGCGTGCTCCGGACCCAACTCGTTCTGGTTCCTGCCCGCCACGAAGTCCCGGTCCGCGTTGATGAACAACACATTCCCCGCACGCTTTCCGAGCTTCCGCCCCGGCCGCCGCAGGACCAGGATGCACGCTGGAATACCCGTGCCGTAGAACAGATTCGGGCCCAGACCGATCACAGCCTCGATCACGTCGGCCTTCAGGAACCGCTCGCGGATGTCCCGCTCCGCACCACCCCGGAACAGCACACCGTGCGGCATGACCGTGGCGGCCACGCCCTCTTCCTCCAGCACCGCCACCATGTGCTGGACGAACATCAGGTCGGCCTTCTTGCCGCCTTCCGGTGTCCAGTCCAGCATCCGCCGGCCGTGGTCCTCATCCGCCTTGGCGACCTGCGCCGCGTCGTAGTTCAGCGAGAAAGGCGGGTTCGACAGCACTTTGCTGAATTTCCGCAGCCGCTTGTCCTCGGTCAGGTGCAGCGGCTCGGCCAGCGTGTCGCCGTGCCTGAGGTCGAATTCACGGATGCCGTGCAGCAGCATGTTCATGGTCGCCATGGACCACGAGGCGCCGTTCTTGTCCTGGCCGCAGACCATCAGTTCCCGGGTGTCGCCGCCGTGCTCCTCCACGTACTCATTCGCCGCGATCAGCATGCCGCCCGACCCCGCGCACGGGTCGTAGACCGTGTCGCCCGGCTGCGGATCGACCAGCCGCACCATCATCCGGACCACCGACCGCGGGGTGTAGAACTCACCGCCGCGCTGGCCGGCCGAGTCGGCGAACCGGCCGATCAGGTACTCGTATGCCGCCCCCAGCATGTCGGGGAACTCGAAGTCCTCGTTGCGCAGCTCGTACAGCGAGAAGTGCCTGATCAGCGAGCGCAGCTCATTGTCGGTGAACCGGGTACGGGTGCCCACCATCCCGTTGAAGTCGATGTGCGCGGCGACTCCCGCGAACTGGTCACCGTTCTCGTCCTGCAGGGCCTTAAGCGCCTGGTTCAGCCCCTCGCCCACTTTCGACGTGAGGCGGGAGATACCGGGCGCCGGGGAGTCGGGGTACTCGGGGTCGTGGTGAGGCCCGGCCCACCACCGGGCCCGCGGCGGAACGTAGAGATCGCGGTACGAGTCCGGGTCGTTCGCACGGGCGAGGGCCTTGTCCTCATCCCCCGTACGTGCCAGAGCCTCCTCGTGGACGCGCCGCCACTGCGGGTGGAACTCGTCCGAGCTGCGCTTCAGGAACAGCATCCCGAAGATGTAGTCCTTGTACTCCGAGGCATCCATCCGGCCGCGCAGGATGTCGGCGGCGGAGAACAGATGCCGCTCCAGCTGGGGCAGGGTGATTCTGGCCACGCACGGTTCCTTCGTCGCTTCGGAGAGTCTGGGCTAGAGCCTAGACGCATGGGCGCGGAGATTTTGCGGTGAGTATGAGACGGCGACACGCCGACGCGTCGGCGTGTCGCCGTCTCATACTCACCGCATCCATCACTCGTCCTCGCCGTCGATCTTTAGCGCGGCGAGCAGCCGCCACACATCGGTGGACGGGTCACGCTTGAGTGGGTCGCATCCGCCGGCGTGCCCGCTGCGTCTCGTCCACTCCTCGTACGACTCGGACTTGTTCGGCTTGTCGGCGTCCATACTGTCGGCGACCTCGGCCTTGCACTGCCCGTATTGGCACGCCTTCACCAGCTTGCGGGCATTGCGGATGGCGGTTTTCACACGGCCGGAGGCGAGCAGTGACTCCGCCCGCTTGCCGTCGATGCCTTTGCCCCGGTCGCCGGACGCCTGGTCGTAGTCCTCGAAGCCCTTGGCGTCCTTGTGCTGGCGGAGCCTGTCTTTGACCTTGCTGTCGAGACCGCTTTCCTGGCTGGTCCAGAGCTGGAAGTGGAGCAGCAGCCACAGCTCGAAGGACGGGTGCGAGAGGACCACCTGCACGCCGTTCTTGGCGGCCTTGCGCATGGCCTGCGGGATCTCGGTGTCACGGTTGTCCGCTGCGTCCCGGTCGAAGAAAACCCATTTCTCGTCATGCGGCTCGGCCTCTTCCAACACCCGGTCGACCGTCGCCATCGGCCGCAAGCCGCCCGCCTCTCCAAACAGGGCGAATCTGAAGGAGCGCTTGCCCTCACGGGTGCGGTAGGTGCGCTCCAGCAGCCGAAGGTATTCCTTCTCGGTCTTCTCGCCCTCGTGTGCGATGTAGATGACCCGCTCGGCCCTGTCCCCGTACGCGCCGACCGGACCGCGTGGCGACCGGGCCGGCGCCCCCGGATCGCGGCGCCTCCTGCGTCGCCCGCCATTGTCCTGTTGTGCCTTCCGCCCCCTGCTCACGCTGTCGCCTTCAGCTCCTCTTCCACCCGGGCCAGCTCGTGCGCGATCTCCCCTGTGATCAGCTGGGGAATCCCTCCATAGTGGCCTCGGAGATACCGCCGCTCAAGATGCTCGTCGCGGCGGGCCTTCGCCGCGGTCAGCGGATACAGCTCGGTCTCCCCTCCCTTGCTCTTGACCGTGATCCACACCTGGTCCCGGTCGAGCGGACGCTGGGCTGTCGCGTTGCCGAGCAAGGTCGCGTCGTGGGTGGTGAAGATGAGCTGCGCGGTCCGCGGGTTGGCCTGCTCGTCATGGAAGAGGCGAATCACCTCTGCGGCGAGCAACGGGTGCAGGCTGGAGTCCAGCTCATCGGCGAGGAGGGAGCCGCCACGGTCCAGGATGTGGAAGAGAGGGCCGAGGAATGCGAACCATGCGTGAGTGCCCAGAGACTCCTGATTCCAGAAGTCCAAGGGGGCCGAGCCTCCGTCCGGCGTCCGGTGCAGCAGCCGCACCTCACCGCTGTCGGGATCGCGGTCCATCCCCGTGATGCCGAGATCCGCGACTGCGAGCAACCGCGTGAGACGATCACGCAGCTTTTTCCCCTCCGCGTCCGGGCGGCTGAGCTGCTCTCGGGTCCAGCGAGTGCGGGCGGGCACGTCGGCGTGGGAGGTGACCAGCCACAAGTTGTCCACGAACCAGCGGTGTACGGCGGAGAGCTGTGGATGGTTGAGAGTGGCGGCAACCGTGAGGAAGAGGGCGTTGGGCCTGGTGAGGCCGGTGATTTCGTCCTTGCGGCCGCGCAGACCGCTACCGGGGAATTTGAATTCGCCACCCTCGTCCTCCAGCCGCCCGGCCTCGCGGTCGAACCAGATCTGGCGGCGCCCGGAGGGGTAGGCGTGCAGCCATTCCGCTTCGACCCGCTCGTCGGAGATCTCGAATCCGTAGGTGTAGCGCGTCGGGGTACGGCCCAGCAGCAGCTCGACCTCGAAGAGGCTGGTCTCCTCGCGGGCCGCGGGTTCGAGCGCGAAGGGCTCGCGAGCAGGGATATCGGGTTCCTTGGCCCAGTCGGCGAAGGACTCGAGTACGGCCTTGCGCATGAACCGCAGGGCTGCCAGCGCGTTGGACTTCCCCGAAGCATTGGATCCGAAGATACCGATCGCAGGCAGCACAGAAACAGGCTTGCCCTCAAATCGAGCACTTGTCTCTCGGCCGGTGCCTTCGTTGAACTCAGTCGCCACCAGCGAAAGCTCTTGTTCGTCGCGGATCGACCGGTGATTGGCCACCCGGAAGCTGAGCAGCACGGCCATCCTCCTCGCGAGGCGGTGCCTCGATTGCCGCCTTACGCCCTTTCGTGCGGGAACCCCGCACGAAACACCCTATGACGAGGCCCCTGAATGCGCCAGAGCAACGTCAGCCGGAGTTGACGCCGCCCCGCCCCCACCCCGGGCTGCTTGCCTGCCACCTGGCCGCCCCTGCCGCCACCGGCACGGCTCCCGCAGCAGCTCGCCCGCCGGTCATCCCGCAGATCGCGGCAATGACCACCGTTGCGTCGCGCGTCCATCTTCATGCCGCTGTTGTGGGTGCCCTCACCGGAGCGGCAGTAGGTGAAGGTCGGCCGGTTGGCCGGGCCCGGTGCCAGAGTCGATTCCGCGATCTCGTTGCCGCAGGGGCTGTCGACGGGCGGACAACGCGCTTTGTCCGCGGACATCTACGCCGATGTTCTCTCAGTGGGCGAAGGGCGGCTCGAAGCAGCCGGTCTCCGGGTACGGGCCGTTCGTCCGCACCTGGTAGTTGGTCTTCTGTACGAAGGCCGTGACACAGGCGTCGTCATGGACGCGCAGACCGACCCGGGCACCCTCGGGCGTCACGTAGTGGTCGGTCTCGAAGCGTGGTTCCATTCCTCTCACGCTGAGCGTCCCACCGAGCCGCTTGCCCCCGGCCCCGGTCCGCTCCTCCTCGTACCCGAGCTCCAGCATCGCCGCGCGCACGCTCTTGACGTCCCACTTCTTCTCTTTCCAGAGCCGCCTGAGCACGGGCTCGATGCGGGCGGCTTCCTTCCGGGCGTCCTCCGCGCTGTCGACGGACATCTCGCCGGGGCGGCGGCCGGCGTTGTTCTCGTTGTAGTGGGGGGCGCCATCGCCCGCTCCGGGCTCCACGTAGGGGGTGGCGCCGGGGGAACTCGGGCTGGAACTCGGGGGCGGGGCCGGGGCACCGGCCGCCGGGTCCGTGCCGCGCTGTTCGCCGCAGGCGGTCAGGGATATGGCGGCCCCCAGGAGGAGAGCGACCGCGGCGAGGTGTCTTCGCCGCTCACGCGTCGAGGTCAGCATGGCCATGACTCTGCCATGGCAAGGGCGGCGGCGGCCCCGGATTTGAGTGGCGGCATACCGGCCCGTGACTGATCATCGAGGGATGCGTCCGCTGAAGCACGGCTACACCAACCGCACCCTCGGCGACGGAGCCGTCGTGAAGAAGACCTACGAAGGTCCGGACGCCGAGCTCAGGCTCGACCGTGAGCGCAGGTTGTTGATCCGACTCCAGGGACGACTCCCTGTGCCACCCGTACACGCGGCCGACACCGGCACCCTCACGCTCGGGTTCATGCCCGGCGTGCCCGGCCAGGAACTGCTGGACGCCGGACACGCCGTGGAGGTCCTGGAGGCGTGCGGGGAGTTGCTGCGCCGCATCCATGGGATGGGCGCCCGTGACAAGGGCCAGGTGTTGGTGCACGGCGACTACGGGCCCAACAACGTGCTGCTCGACCCCGTCACCTTCCAGGTCACCGCCGTGGTCGACTGGGAGTTCGCCCACCTCGGGGACCCCGTCGAGGACCTGGCCTGGTGCGAGTGGATCGTACGGATGCATCACCCCGGGCACCGCCACGCCCTCGACGCCTTCTTCCGCGCCTACGGCGGGGACGCGGTGCCGCCCTGGCCGGTCCGCCGGGCCGTCATGCTGGCCAGATGCGCGTCCCTGCGGGAGTTCTGCCACCGTTGGGAGCCGAACGGTCCGGCCGTGACGCTGTGGCGGGAGCGCGCGATCGCGACGGCGGGGTGGCAGGAGTAGCCCCGGGAACACGAGAGCACAGGTGTGGGCCCACGTGAAATCTCCGGTGGCGTCGGCGGGCTTCGGTCCGCACCCACGAGGAAAGTCCACGAAAGAGAGGAACCCCGGCCGACGCGCGGCTGGGGTTCCTCAAGGCGGTGAGTATCGGTCAGCGGGTGAAGTCGCCCACGCCGTAAACCGCTCGTCCACGCGTCGGCGGACCGCACCACATAGCGATCACCGTGGGTTGGTCAGCGTTGCAGGGTCAGCACGCCCGGCCGCCAGGGCAGCTCGTTGTAGGGCATGCCCGGGGTGACGGCGGCGGGGGACAGGCCCTGGTAGAGGAACTGCAGGTTGCAGGGGTCGATGGTCTTGGTCTGGTCGGGGTTGGTGCGGACCAGGTCACCATGGCTGATGTCGTTGGTCCAGGTGGCACCGCTGTTGGCCTTGCCTGCGAAGGGGTTGGACTCGGTGGCGGCCTGCGGGGTCCACGGACCGTTCAGGCTGGAGGCGGTGAACGAGCGGAAGAAGCGCCCGTTGGCACCCATTGCCTCGACGATCATGAGGTACTGGTTCTGGCCCTGGACCTTGTAGACCTCCGGTGCCTCGAACAGATTGGCCGTCGTGTCGGTCATGATCGTCTTGTACGAGGAGCCGAAGCTGCCCGGGAAGTCCCCGATCGGCATGCTCGCCTGGTAGATGTTGCCGTTGTCGCCGGCGAAGAACATGTACATGGTCTTGTCGTCGGCGATCAGGGTCTGGTCGAGCGGGCCGCCGTTGGGGATGCCGCCGGTGAACAGCGGCTGCGGGGAGGACCAGCCGTTGGGGTTGGTCGGGTCGCTGGACGTGCGGTAGATGAAGGGCGAGGCACCCCACTGGGAGGCCAGCACCCAGATGTTCTTGGGCGCGAAGTAGATCAGCGTGGGCGCCACCGCGGACTGGCTCATCCCGGTCTGGCCGGTCGACGCCATGTCCGACCAGTTCGTGAAGGGACTGAACGCCATCGAGCCGTACGACGTCCCCCCTGACACGTTCGAGCCGTAGACCAGGTGCTTGCCGTTGTACACCACGTTGGTGAAGTCCTTCAGCGAGTTCCACCCGTTCGCCGGCTGCGCCAACGAGCCCGTCGAGGACCACCGGTACGTCGACGGAAGGGAACACGTGCCGCCCCCTCCGGACAGGCCGGTCCACTTCTGGTTGCTGGTGCCGCTGCACGACCAGAGCTGCACCGCCGTGCCGTTGGCCGTAGCGCCGCCCGACACGTCCAGGCACAGCCCGGACTCCACGGCGACGACGGTGCCGTCGGCGTTCACCCGCCACTGCTGGTTCGTACCGCCGTTACAGGCCCAGATCACCGGCCGGGTACCGGCCGTGTTGGCGTGGCCCGGGACGTCCAGGCACTTGTTGCCGTATACGGTCAGCTGGTTGCTGTCCGTCAGCGTCCACTGCTGGTTGGCCCCGCCGATGCAGTCCCAGATCTGCACGTTCGTGCCCTCGGTCTGGCTGGCGCCCGGCACATCGAGACACCGGCCGGAACCGACACCGCGCAAGGCGCCGCTGGTGGCCGCCTGAGCCGGGCTGGCGACGAGCATCGCCGCCAACGAGATCAGGGCCGTAACCGTAGCTGCGAGCACCACAGACATACGTCTGCGGCTGAAACTCAATCTGCGCATGGGGACCTCATGCTCCCTTGAGTGAGCGGGTTTCCGGCCGGCCCCGTCAGAGGCTGTCCGGACTGTCGATGTGGTGCGGTGCGCGGCGGTCCGTGGGCACCGGGCCAGAGACCGGGGGCCCACGCGGGACGCTGCGGATGCGGATCCCCGGCTGCCACCGTCGTACCGGATCAGTACCGGTGCTCAGCCACCCGCGCCCTCAGGGCGTCGGCGGTACGGACCGCGGACCTGGTGCCGGCCGCCGGCCGGGACCTCGTCGGCGATCGAACCGGTGACCACCGTGAAGACCGGGCGGAGAGGAGGCTCCGCAGAGAGCCAGGACATGGAAGACCACTCTCCTCGCGTGAGGGGGACAAGGCAGCAATTCGCGCCTTGGCGAAGAACTGGGCGGTACTGGATCCGACCGTCGACCGGCCGTCCTCGTGCGTCCTCGCAAATGCCGTACGTAAAGGAAAGTTTCTCGTGATGCGCCAGAAACATAAACTGCATCAGGTGGCACTCGCCGTCAAGACCGCGGAGCCTGATCGGGCGTGCCAGGCAGCCCAGTTGTCCCGATTTTCACGGCACGGAACCGCATCCGGGGGCCGTTGGGACACGGCGGAGCGCACGCAACCACCCCGCCCGGGTCATCCCCCTGCTCGGGGCTCGGACTGAGCGTTGTCCAACCTCAGCTTGACGTCGCCAGGTGAAGGGCCCCCTGGGGTACCCCGTGCCGGCCCAGCAGCGCACGCCGGCGCCGGCGAGGTGGGAGCACCCCGCGCGCGCAAGGGGGCACGGGCGTCATCGGCGCCATCCGCGTCAGCTCGCGGACGCCTCCCGCTCCGCCCGCTCTGTCGTCGCGATCGTCGCCGAGCCCACGACCCGCGTCCCGTCGTACAGCACGATCGCCTGGCCCGGCGCCACGCCCCGGACCGGCTCGGCGAAGGTCACGCGCAGTTCGCCGTCGACAGCCTCCGCCGTCACCGCCGTCTCGCCGCCGTGGGCGCGCAGTTGGGCGGTGTAGGTGGCGGGGCCGGTGGGCGGGGTGCCGCACCAACGGGGGGTGATGGCGGTGAGGGACGCGATGTCGAGGGCATCGGCGGGGCCGACGGTGACGGTGTTGTTCACCGGGGAGATGTCCAGGACGTAGCGCGGCTTGCCGTCGGGGGCGGGGTGGCCGATGCGCAGGCCCTTGCGCTGGCCGATGGTGAAGCCGTACGCGCCCTCGTGGGTGCCGAGCTTGCGGCCGTCCTCGTCGACGATGTCGCCCTCGGCCGTGCCGAGGTGCTTGGCCAGGAAGCCCTGGGTGTCACCATCCGCGATGAAGCAGATGTCGTGGCTGTCGGGCTTCTTGGCGACCGCCAGGCCGCGCCGCTCGGCCTCGGCGCGGATCTCGTCCTTGGTGGTGAGGGTGTCGCCGAGCGGGAACATGGCGTGGGCCAGCTGGCGCTCGTCGAGGACACCGAGGACGTACGACTGGTCCTTGGCCATATCGGAGGCCCGGTGCAGCTCGCGGGTGCCGTCCTCGTGGTGGACGACGGTGGCGTAGTGGCCGGTGCAGACGGCGTCGAAGCCGAGGGCCAGCGCCTTGTCGAGGAGCGCCGCGAACTTGATCTTCTCGTTGCAGCGCAGGCAGGGGTTGGGGGTGCGCCCCGCCTCGTACTCGGCGATGAAGTTGTCCACCACGTCCTCGCGGAAGCGCTCGGCGAGGTCCCATACGTAGAAGGGGATGCCGATGACGTCCGCGGCCCGGCGGGCGTCGCGCGAGTCCTCGATGGTGCAGCAGCCGCGGGCGCCGGTGCGGAAGGACTGCGGGTTGGCGGAGAGGGCGAGGTGGACGCCGGTCACGTCGTGGCCCGCTTCGGCCGCCCGCGCCGCCGCGACCGCGGAGTCCACGCCGCCGGACATGGCGGCGAGTACGCGCAGGCGACGGCCGTCGCGGGGACCTGTGGGCGCACCGGGGAAGTCATTCATAACCCCTCCAGGGTAGGCCCTGGGGTTGGGCGGTCGGCTCCCCGGCCGATCGTTACGGAGGGTAGTGGAGGGTAGCGGAGCGGTCAGCGGGCGCTTGCGCCGTCCAGGATGCGCTGCGCCAGGTCCAGGGCCTGGTCCACGTCCTTGGCCAGATAGATCAGGTCCACGAAGGCGTGGTCCACACCCGCCTCCGCCTCCGCCCGGGCCAGCACCGTCGTAATGTCCCGGGCCGTGGCCTCGGACGAAGGGTTGACCCGCAGGATCGCGTCCAGCGCGGCGGGGTCCCGGCCCTCGCGCTCGGCCGCCTCCCGGATGGTGGTCATGGGACCGATGACGGCGGCTTGGGCGTCGAACGGTACGGGCGGGACGGCGA
The DNA here is from genome assembly GCF_044334165.1 of Streptomyces sp. NPDC020845. Classification (NCBI taxonomy): domain Bacteria; kingdom Bacillati; phylum Actinomycetota; class Actinomycetes; order Kitasatosporales; family Streptomycetaceae; genus Streptomyces; species Streptomyces sp. NPDC020845. The sequence goes on from NZ_JBIRSJ010000012.1 coordinate 190,724, forward strand.
TCGGCAGCCAGCCGTCGGCGCGGCGGGCCACCCGGCGCAGGGCGGTGGGGGCCCAGCCTCCCAGGTAGACGGGCGGGTGGGGGCGGGTGGCCGGCTTGAGGTCGATGTACGAGGCGGGCACGGTCCAGTGTTCGCCGCGGTATTCGACGGGGCTGGTGGTCCACCAGGCCGTCAGGGCGTCGAGGATTTCGTCGAGGCGGCGGCCGCGCTCGGCCATCGGGACGTTCACGGCCTCGTACTCCTCCGGGGACCAGCCGGTGCCGAGCCCGACCAGCAGCCGCCCCGCGCTCATCGCGTCGATGGTGGTGAGGGAGCGGGCCAGCACGGCCGGCGGGTACCAGGGGGCGTTGATGACGTTGCTGCCCAGCTGGACCCGCTCGGTGACGGCGGCGGCGGTGGCCAGCGTGGCGAAGGGGTCCAGGGCGGTGCGGAATTCCGGCGGGATCGTATCGGCGCCCGCGTATCCGACGGTCGGATCGACCGGGTCGAGCAGCCGGTCGCCGACCCACAGGCTCGCCGCGCCGAGTTCCTCGGCCTGCCGCGCGAACCGCGCCACCTCCTCCGGGCGCTGCGCCAGAGCGCCGAACTGGGGCAGCGAGAACCCAATGCGCATGCTGTTCACTCCTCGTCGAGTCACTGTCGAGCCACTAGATGGTCCAACTTTCATCTACCCAGGGGTAGAGCGGTCGGTCCCTCGGCGTTCGGTTTGCGCCATGATCCGACAACCGCCGTGGAACCGGGCGCGCCTCGCCGCCCGTTGACAGTTCTATGAACGAGACCACGGACGCCGCCGCCCCGGACCGCGCGGAGGCCGACCAGGAGCCGCCCAGCGGCCGGCGGCGCCTCGGGAGGCGGGCGCTGCTGATCGGCGGGGTCGCCGCCGGTCTCGGCGGGGTCGGCTATGCGGCGCGGGACGAGCTGGAGCGGCTGTGGTGGCGGCTGCCCGGCGTGGACCAGCCGCGCGAGGAGGGCGAGGTCGACTACCCGGGGGCGCTGTGGGTCCCGGCCTCGCAGCTGAACTGGCGGCGGGCGGACCGGCCGTACGACTACACCGTCGACCGGGTGGTGATCCATGTCGTCCAGGGGAGCTTCTACGACGCGCTGGAGGCGTTCCGGGACCCGAGCCACGGCGCCGCGGCGCACTATGTGGTGCGCCGCGACGGGCGTATCGCGCAGACGGTCCGCGAGTTGGACGTCGCCTTCCATGCGGGCAACCGCTCGTACAACGAGCGCAGCGTCGGCATCGAACACGAGGGGTTCGTGGACCGGGCGAGCTCCTTCACGGACCCGATGTACCGGGCCTCGGCGCGGCTGACGGCCAGGATCTGTCGGCGGTACGGATTCCCGGCGGACCGCGAGCACATCGTCAGCCACTCCGAGGTGCCGGGCACCGACCACACCGACCCCGGGCTGCTCTGGGACTGGGCCCGCTATCTGCGGCTGGTGCGGGCAGCCATGGCGGACCGGTGAGCCGGAGTCGGAGTCGGAGTCGACAGGGGCGTAAGGGGCGTATCCGCGGCGGGGAGATCCGGCGAGCGTTCGCCGCTCACCGGCGGGGGCGAGCGTTCACCGATCGACGTGGGGGACGACTCCGCCCAAGCGGTCGGTGAGAGCCCGTGCGGTTTCTGTCACCAGCTCGCCGATCTCCGCGAGGCGGTCATGCGTCATCCGGGAGGCCGGGCCTGAGATGCTCACGGCCGTGACAGCACTCCCGCTGTGGTTGAAAGCCGACGCGGCCACGCAGCGGATGTCGACTTCGTTCTCCACGTCGTCGATGGCATAGCCGCGCTGCCGGATACGAGCGAGTTCGGCGCGCAATTGCTCGGGCGAGGTGATGGTGGCCGGTGTGCGAACGGGCATGCCGGCCGCTATCACGCTCTCGAATACATCGTCCGTGGCATAAGCGAGGAACGCTTTGCCCGTGGCCGTGCAGTAAGCGGGCTGCCGCCCACCGACACGGGAGTGCATCCGCACGGCTTGAGGGCTCTCGACTTTGTCGATGTAGACGATCTCGGGGGGATCGAAACTGACCAGGTGCACCGCTTCACGCACGTCCTGGGCGAGCTGGTGCAGCAGGGGCGACGCCGTCCGCCGGACGTCGAGCCGTTCCAGGTAGAGCTGGCCGAGCAGGGCGTTCTGGGGACCCAGCCGGTAGTGGCCGCTCTCCGGGTCCTGGTCCACCAGCCGCGCCTCCCGAAGCGGGGCGACGAGCCGCAGCACGGTGCTCTTGCTCATCTGGAGGCCGGTCGCGAGTTCGGTCAGCGTGGTTCCGTGCGGATGGCCGCCGTCCTCCGCCAAGTGCATCAGGATGCCCAACGCACGCCGCAGGGACGATGAGGTGTTGCGGCGGGGCTCGGACGCGTCAGGGGTCTCATTCGCGTGCGATGTCACGCCGGTCCCTCCGGTAGATGGCTGCGGTGCGTTGCGCTGGAGGGCGTCAGACCTCCATGGAGCCGCCCCCTTATGCACTCGCGCACCCTACCGCACTGCATTGCAAAACTGAATGTCACATATTGAAATCGGCCATTGACGCCCACGCGACCCCGGGCTAACTTCTCCGCAACCCCACATGAAACGCGGTTTTGCATAGCGAAACCTGCTGGCTATCGACGGCGATCGCCCCTTCTCCGGCAACCCAGACCCGTCCCCGCTCTCCCCGGAATGGAATCCATGTGATGAGACTTCGTCACCGTACACGCTCTCTGATGACGATTTGTGTCGGTGTGACCGCCGCCGCGTCACTCGCCGCCTGTAGCTCCAGCAGCGGCGCCTCGGGCGGGAACCAGCAGTCCTCGACGCTTCAGCAGGTCATCAAGCGCGGCACCCTCAACGTCGCCAGCTGCTTGACGTTCCCGCCGTTCGGTTCGATGGACAAGTCCAACAAGCCACAGGGATTCGACGTCGACGTCGCCACAGCCATGGCCAAGGCGCTCGGCGTCAAGGTCAAGATCGTCGACACCACGTCCGCGAATCGCATCCCCAACCTGCAGACCAAGAAGGTCGACGCGGTGGTCTGCAACTTCACGACCACCGCCGAGCGTGCGAAGCAGGTCGCGTTCAGCGCCCCCTACATCGTGGCGGGCGAGGTGTTGCTGGTGAAGAAGTCCAGCGGCATCTCCACTCTCAAGGACCTCTCAGGCAGGACCGTCGCGGTGACCAAGGGCTCCACCAACGGTGACGCGGTCAAGGCCGAGAACCCCAAGGCGAAGATCCAGGAGTACGACACCTCCTCCGCGGCGGTGCTCGCCGTCAAACAGGGCCAGGCCGACGCCATGGTCGAGGACTCCAACTTCCTCAACTACCAGGCCAAGCTGGATTCCTCCCTCAAGGTCACCAAGGACTCGGTGGTGCCGCTGGAGTACAACGCCATCGGCGTTCCGCAGGGCGACGCCACCTGGCTCCAGTGGGTCAACACCTGGCTGCGTGAGTTCAACACCTCGGGCCAGGCCAACACCCTCTACAAGAAGTGGTTCGGCGTCGACCGCGTGTACCCGCTCAACCCGTCCTACTGAGTCCCGGTGGGCGGCGGTGTCATGCCGCCGCCCCATGGAGGAGTCCCATGTTCGTTGACTGGACCTACGCTCTCCGGGACTGGCCCACCTACCTGGACGCGGCCTGGCTGTCCCTGAAACTGTCACTCGCGGCCTTCGCGCTCGCCTTCTGCCTCGGCCTGCTCGGCGCCCTCGCGCGCCGATCCCGCTACGCCGTGGTGCGGGCGCCCGCCGCCGTCTACGTCGAGGTCATCCGCAACACGCCCGTCCTGCTACAGATGTTCGTCGCCTACTTCGCGCTGCCGTCCGCCGGTCTGCGGCTCAGCCCCGTGCAGGCGGGCGTGCTCGCCCTCGGTGTCAATGTGGGCGCGTATCTCACCGAGATCCTCAGGGCGGGCATCCAGGCCGTCCCCCGCGGCCAGCGTGAAGCCGCGCGCGTGCTGGCCCTGAGCCCGCCGCGCACCTTCCTGCACGTGGTGCTCCCCCAGGCACTGCGCAACGTCTACCCAGCCGTGGTGAACCAACTGGTCCAGATCATCCTGGGGTCGTCGCTGCTGTCCGCCATCTCTGTACCCGAACTCACCGGCACGGCCATGGTCGTCAACTCCCGCACGCTGCTGACCGTCCAGGTCTTCGGCATCGCCGCGATCCTGTACCTGATCCTCACCAACGCGGTTGTCGTGGTGGCCGGGCTCATCGGACGCATCGCGTTCAAGCCGGCGCTGCGTAGCCCGGCGCGTCCTCGCCCCCTCGACACCGCACGTCGTCTGCTTCCCGCCCGTCCCAACCGTCCCGCCCGAAAGAAGGCATGATGGACTGGTCGGTCATCTGGTCGAATCGCGCGCTGTACGTCTCCGGCCTGTGGGCCACGGTGCTGCTGTCGCTGGCGTCGATCGCCACCGGAACACTCCTCGGACTGGTGGTCGCGGCCATACGCACCAGCCGCATCCCCGTGCTGGCTCAGCTCGCCCGGGGCTACCTGGAGGTCTTCCGCGGCACACCACTGCTCATCCAGATGCTCTTCATCTACTTCGGCGCGGCATATCTGAACCTCGCCGGCATCACCATCTTCGGCGCGGCCCTGCTCGCCCTCACCCTCTACCAGGGCGCCTACATCGCGGAGATCTTCCGGGCCGGCATCGAGGCAGTGCCGCGCGGCCAGTGGGAGGCATCGCGCGTGCTCGGCCTGGACCGCGTCCGGACATTTCTGAGCGTCATCCTTCCCCAGACCCGGGCGATCGTCCTTCCTCCTCTCGTCGGCCAGTACCTCTCACTCGTCAAGGACACCTCGATCGCGGTGGTGATCGGGTACGTCGAACTGGTCCGCCAGGGCCAGGCCGTCATCGACCGTGTGGGAGACCCCACCACGTCCTATCTCGCCGTCGCGGTCCTGTACTTCGTCATCTGCTACCCGCTGTCGCTGCTCGTGCGGCGCATCGAGAGAAAGGCTGTCACCGCATGATCACCGACTCCGCCACCAAGCAGCAGACGGTGACGACCTCGCGGATCGCCCTGTCCGGAGTGCACAAGCGCTTCGGGCACCTGGAGGTGCTCAAGGGCGTCGACATCGACGTAGAACCGGGCGAAGTCGTCGTCCTCATCGGTGCCAGCGGCTCCGGCAAGAGCACCCTGCTGCGGATCATGTGCGACCTGGAGCGGGCAGACAGCGGGGAGGTGTGGGTGGGCGGCGTACCCCTGCACGACCGCAAGCGGGCGCCCGAGATCTTCGGACATGTCGGGATGGTGTTCCAGCAGTTCAACCTCTTTCCGCATAAGACCGCCCTGGGCAATGTGACCCTTGCCCTGCTGAAGGTCAGGAAGCTCGCGCGTGCGGAGGCCGAGGAACGCGGTCGCTCCGCCCTGGCCCGGGTCGGGCTCGCCGACAAGGCCGACGCCTATCCTGCGCAGCTCTCCGGAGGGCAGCAGCAGCGTGTCGCCATCGCCCGCGCCCTTGCCATGGACCCCGCCATCATGTTCTTCGACGAGCCGACCTCGGCCCTCGACCCCGAACTGGTCGGCGAGGTCACCGGCGTCATGCGCTCCCTCGCCGAGGAGGGCATGACCATGGTCGTCGTCACCCACGAGATGCGTTTCGCCAAGGACACCGCCGACCGTGTCGTCTTCATGGACGGCGGCGTCGTCCTCGAGCAGGGCTCTCCCGAGCAGGTGTTCGGCATCCCCGCCGAGCCGCGCACCCAGCAGTTCCTGCACCGCGTCCTCGACACCTGAGGGGCGCCCTCGAAGAGGCGCCCCAGGGTCTGCCGTCAAAGGGGGCGTCCGGCCGCGAGCGGCGTCCGGTGCGGTGCCTCGCAAGGCGGAGCATCGTCCTCGTACTGGGCGCTGCGGTCGATTTGCCTCCCCCAGCGGTAGCTGGGGGAGCCGGCCAGGCGTCGGGAGCAGGGCGCCCCCTTTGCCGACAGGCCCTAGCTCAGACCCGCGCCGCGCGCCCGCTCCACCACCGGGCCGATCGCGTCCGCCACCGCCTCCACATCCGCCTTGGTCGACGTATGGCCGAGCGAGAAGCGCAGCGTGCCGCGCGCCAGGTCGGGGTCCGTGCCGGTGGCCAGGACGACATGGCTGGGCTGGGCGACGCCCGCGGTGCAGGCCGAGCCGGTCGAGCACTCGATGCCCCGCGCGTCCAGCAGCAGGAGCAGCGAATCGCCCTCGCAGCCGGGGAAGGAGAAGTGCGCGTTGGCGGGGAGGCGGCCCGCCGGGTCCGGGTCGCCGCCCAGCACCGCGTCGGGGACGGCGGCCCGGACGGCGCCGATCAGCGCGTCGCGCAACGCCCCGATCTCGCGCGCGAACTCCTCGCGGTGCGCGGCGGCATGGGCGGCCGCGACCGCGAAGGCCGCGATGGCCGGGGTGTCGAGCGTGCCGGAGCGCACCTGACGCTCCTGGCCGCCGCCGTGCAGCAGCGGCGCCGGGGTCCACTCGCGGCCGAGGAGCAGCGCGCCGATCCCGTACGGCCCGCCTATCTTGTGGCCGCTGACCGTCATCGCGGCCAGGCCCGAGGCGGCGAAATCGAGGTCGAGCTGGCCGAAGGCCTGGACCGCGTCGGCATGCAGCGGAATCCCGAACTCCGCCGTCACGGCGGCCAGTTCGGGCACCGGCATGATGGTGCCGATCTCGTTGTTGGCCCACATCACGGTGGCGAGGGCGACATCCGAGGGGTCGCGGGCGATCGCCTCGCGCAGCGCGTCGGGGTGCACCCGCCCGTACGCGTCCACGGGCAGCCACTCGACCCGCGCGCCCTCGTGCTCGGCGAGCCAGTCGACGGCGTCGAGGACGGCGTGGTGCTCGACGGGGCTGGCGAGCACGCGGGTGCGGGCGGGGTCGGCGTCCCTGCGGGACCAGTAGAGTCCCTTCACCGCGAGGTTGTCGGCCTCGGTCCCGCCCGAGGTGAAGACGACTTCGCTCGGGCGCGCGCCCAGCGAGGCCGCGAGCGATTCGCGGGACTCCTCGACGGTACGGCGCGCCCGGCGGCCGGCGGCGTGCAGCGAGGAGGCGTTGCCGGTGACGGCGAGCTGGGCGGTCATCGCCTGCACCGCCTCCGGAAGCATCGGGGTGGTGGCGGCGTGGTCGAGGTAAACCATGGTGAGCTCGATTCTACGAGCCGGGGTGGGGGCGCGTGCCGGGCGCACGGAGGAGCGCCGCACCTGGTCCCTGCCCGCCCCTCTGCCTGGCCACTTGCCTTCGAGTGCACTCCAACTCCTAGCGTTCAGGACATGAGCAACGCGAACGACACGATCAAGCAGGAGCGGTTCGAGTACGGCATGAAGGTGCTGAGCCGGATCGACGGCGAGGTGGGCGAGCGAGTGGTCGACTCACTGGCCGACATCTCCCCCGAGCTCGGCCACCAGGTCGCCGCCTGGGCCTTCGGCGACATGTACGCCCGCCCCGAGCTGGCCCCCCGGGACCGGCAGCTGGTCACCCTCGGCATACTCACCGCCCTCGGCGGCTGCGAGCCGCAGCTCGAAGTGCACATCAACGCCGCGCTGAACGTGGGACTCACCCCGACCGAGATCACCGAGGCACTGCTGCACGCGGCCGTCTACTGCGGCATCCCCAAGTCCCTCAACGCCACCTTCGTCGCCAAGAAGGTCTTCGGCGAGCGCGGGCTGCTGCCCGTCTCCGGTGCCGACAGTCTCGACAGGGATGTCATGAGCAACTAGCGTTTTACTCATGACAGCCGACGACAACGACGACTGGACGCTGGACCGTACCCACCGCAGCTCCTCCGGCGAGGTCCGCTGGGCCGAGCTCGGCGCCCCGGACCGCCCGCCGGTCGTCCTCCTCCACGGCACGCCCTTCTCCTCGTACGTCTGGCGGTCCGTCGCCCGCGCGCTCGCCGACCGCCACCGGGTCTTCGTCTGGGACATGCCCGGCTACGGCACCTCGGAGAAGCGCACGGGCCAGGACGTCTCCCTGGCCGCCCAGGCCCGGGTCTTCACCGAGCTGCTGGATCTGTGGGGGCTGGCCGGGGGCGAGCGGGCGCCGTCTGTCGTCGCCCATGACTTCGGCGGCTGCGTCGCCCTGCGCGCCCATCTGCTGCACGGCGCCCGCTACCGCCGACTGGCCCTCGTCGACCCGGTGGCCCTGGCTCCCTGGGGCTCCCCCACCTACCGGCTGCTCGGTGAGCACGCGGAGGTCTTCGAGCGGCTGCCACCCGGGCTGCACCGGGCTCTGGTGCGCGAGTACGTCGCCTCGGCGAGCGGTCCCGGGCTGCACCCGGTGGTCCTGGACCGGCTCGTCGAACCGTGGTGCGACGGGGACGGTCAGGCCGCGCTCTACCGGCAGATGGCGCAGAACGACCAGCGCTTCACCGATGAGATCCAGGGCCGCTACGGCGAGCTCGAGCTGCCCGTCCTGGTCTGCTGGGGCTCCGCGGACAGCTGGATTCCGCCGGAGCGGGGGCGGGAGCTGGCTGCCCTGATCCCCGGTGCGCGCCTGCGGCTGTTCGAGGGCGCGGGCCATCTCGTCCAGGAGGACGCCCCGGCCGAGCTCACGGCCGCGCTGCTGGGCTTTCTCGGCGAGTAGGCGCGTCGCGGCGTCGGAGGTCGTATGCAGGCACGTCGTGGCGCGGCTCCTCGTCGGGGGCTCCTCGTCGGGGAGGCTCAGCCCCGCATGTGCAGCAGCTTCGTGGCCAGCAGCGCGATGTGCTTACGCCACTCCGCAAGCGCCGCGTCCCGCTCCTCGGCGGCCTCGGCCGGGCCGGTCTGGGTGAGGATGAGGCGCGCGCCGTGGCCCGTGCCGACGGTCAGCTGCCACCGGACCCGGCCGACCGGGCGGCCGCCGAGGAGCCAGTCGTAGGCGAGCTCGCGGGGCGCGGTCACGTCCGCGACCGGGCCGGGCGGGACCGCGTCCGTACGGAACCCGATCGGCACCGCGCCGCCCACCACGGGCTCCTCCGCGCCGGCCGGTCCGGTCAGCGCCTGCCACACCGTCTCGGCCGGACGGACCAGCTGCCGCTCGAACCGCAGCCGCCAGCCGTCCTCGGTGGTCTCGACGACCCCCTCCGCCAGTCCGAACGCCTCGACATAGCGCTCGTGCAGCTCGTCCGTGTCCGCCGCGATCCCGGTCTTCTCGCCGTCCAGCAAGGTGGCCAGCGCCGAGATGCAGGCGTGCCACCCGGAGGCGAAGCTGGCCGCGCCGAAGCGGTCGCGGAAGGTGTGGGTGAGGGTCAGCGCGCTGCCGTCGGCCTCGGGGCGCAGTTCCCAGCGGAGCAGGTCGTCGCCCCAAGTGAAGGCGAAGACGCGCGGCGGGTCGAGCTCCGTGACGGCCCCGTGCGTGTCCGGTACGTCATGCCCGGGGAAGACGAAGTCGATCCGCCCGCCGGCCCTCGGCTCCAGCCGGACCTCGGCGGGGAACCAGTGGGCCATCAGGGCGGGCTCGGTCAGGGCCCGCCAGACCTCCTCCGGCGGATGGCCGATCCGCCGCTCCAGACGCAGGGCGGAGCGGCCGCCCTCGGTCGAGCTCAGGGTGTCCTTCACCGGTTATCTCCCCTTTTTCCGGGGCTCGGTTCTCCCCCAGCCACCCGCTGGGAGGTGCCCCCGCCAGGACGGCAGCGGCAGTCGCCATACAACCACGGTGAACGCTACTGGCGCCGACCGCGCCCCGACCGGCCCTCTCGGCCCGCTCGGCCCGCTCGGTCAGACCTCCTCGGCCGCCGTGCTGCGCCGGTTCCATGCGCGTGGTGCGCGCCATCCGAACCGCATCGCCATCAGCCGGACCAGGAACGCCACGGTGGCCGCGAGGGCGCTGGTGCCGCCGGTCAGCGCGTCGTAGTGGATGAGCAGCGCCGCGATCGTGGCGCCCACAATGGCCGGGACCGCGTACAGGCCGCGGTCCCAGCGCAGCAGTGAGGGCACCTCGTGGGCGAGGAGGTCGCGCAGCACGCCGCCGCCGATCGCCGTGGTCATGCCGAGGACGGCGCAGAAGGTGAGGCCGAGCCCGTGGTCGTACGCCTTCATGGTGCCGGTGACGCAGAACAGCCCGAGGCCGGCCGCGTCGAAGACGCCCACCGCCGCCATGATCCGCTCCACCTCGGGGTGCAGGAAGAAGACGATGACGGTGGCGATGAGCGGGGTGATGAAGTAGCCGAGATCGGTGAAGGCGGCCGGCGGTACGGCGCCGATGACCAGGTCGCGGAACACCCCGCCGCCCAGCGCGGTGACCTCGGCGAGCATCGCCATGCCGACGACGTCGAAGTTCTTGCGCACGGCGAGCAGCGCGCCGGATATCGCGAAGACGAAGATTCCGACGAGGTCGAGCGAGTGCTGGACGGACGGGCTGAACAGATCGATGAACACCCGACATTTTTACTCATCGGGTGTTCTCTCCCTCGGGCCGCTCCCCCAGGGGCTGCCCCTGCCCGGCCCCGCCCGGCCCTTCCCAGCCCTCGCCCGGCTACTCCGCCTTCTTCTCCACCTTCGCCGCCGCCTCGGGCCCGGCCTTCTCCCCCGGCGCCTGATCGGCACCACGCGGCGGTAGCTGCATATCGGACACAGACTCCGGGTGGTGGCAGGCCACCTGGTGCCCGGTCGCCAGCGCGATCAGCGGCGGCTCCTGCTGCTTGCACACCTCGGTCGCCTTCCAGCACCGGGTGTGGAAGCGGCAGCCGGACGGCGGCGAGATCGGCGAGGGGACATCGCCCTTGAGCAGGATCCGCTCACGCTTGGCGCGCCGCCTGGGGTCCGGCACCGGCACTGCCGAGAGCAGCGCCTTGGTGTACGGATGCATCGGCCGCTCGTACAGGTCCTTGCGGTCCGCCAGCTCGACGATCTTGCCGAGGTACATCACCGCGATCCGGTCCGAGACATGCCGGATGACCGACAGGTCGTGCGCGATGATCACATACGTGAGACCGAGCTCCTCCTGGAGGTCGTCCAGCAGGTTGACCACCTGGGCCTGGATCGAGACGTCCAGCGCCGAGACCGGCTCGTCCGCCACCACCAGCTTGGGCTTGAGCGCGAGCGCCCGGGCGATGCCGATGCGCTGGCGCTGGCCGCCGGAGAACTCGTGCGGATAGCGGTTGTAGTGCTCGGGGTTGAGGCCGACCACCGACAGCAGCCGCTGCACCTCGGCCTTGATGCCGCCCTCCGGCTTGACCCCCTGGAGCCGGAACGGCGCACTGACGATGGTGCCGATCGTGTGCCGGGGGTTCAGCGAGGAGTACGGGTCCTGGAAGATCATCTGCACATCGCGGCGCATCGGCCGCATCCCGGCGGTGCCGAGGTGTGTGATGTCCTTGCCCTCGAACTCGATCTTTCCACCGGTGGGTTCCAGCAGCCGGGTGATCAGCCGTCCCATGGTGGACTTGCCGCAGCCCGATTCGCCCACCACGCCCAGGGTCTCCCCTGGCCGTACGTCGAAGTCCAGGCCGTCCACCGCCTGCACCGCGCCGGCCTGCCGCTGCAGCAGCCCCTTCTTGATGGGGAAGTGCTTGACCAGGCCGGACACCTTGAGCAGGGGTTCGGGGGTGGTGGTCGCCTGCTCCGGGACCGTCATCTTCGGATCCTTCGTGTCCGTCACAGCTTCGGCGCAATCTCTTCGGTCCAGATCCGCGTGCGCTCCTCCTGCGTCATATGGCACGCGGAGAAGTGGTCGCCGCTCCCGGCCACACGCAGCTCCGGCCGCTCCGTGCGCGTGATGTTGTCCTTGGGCACATCGGCGTACGGGCAGCGCGGGTGGAAGGCACAGCCGGGCGGCACGTTGATCAGGCTGGGCGGGGAGCCCTTGACCGGGATGAGGCGGTCGGTCTGGTCGCGGTCGATACGCGGCATCGAGCCGAGCAGGCCCCAGGTGTAGGGGTGCTGGGGCTCGTAGAAGACCTTCTCGGCCGGACCGCGCTCGACGCAGCGGCCGCCGTACATCACCAGGAGGTCGTCGGCGAGCTCGGCGACGACGCCCAGGTCGTGGGTGATGATGATGACCGCGGAGCCGAACTCCTTCTGCAGATCCCGGATGAGGTCGAGGATCTGCGCCTGCACGGTGACGTCCAGGGCGGTGGTCGGCTCGTCGGCGATCAGCAGCTCGGGGTTGTTGACCAGCGACATCGCGATCATCGCGCGCTGCCGCATACCGCCGGAGAACTCATGCGGATAGCTGTCCACCCGCTTGTCCGGCTGCGGGATGCCGACGCGGTCCAGCATCTCGATGGCGCGCTTGCGGGCCACGTCCTTGGTGACGTCGTGGTGGACCTGGTACGCCTCGGAGATCTGGCGGCCGATGGTGTAGTAGGGGTGCAGCGCCGACAGCGGATCCTGGAAGATCATCGCGATCTCACGGCCGCGCAGCTTGCGCACCTCGTCCGGGTCGGCGCCCAGCAGCTCCTGCCCGTTCAGCCAGATCTCGCCGGAGATCTGCGCCTTGCGCCGGCCGTACTGTCCGGCGGTGTGCAGGCCCATGATGCCCAGCGAGGTGACGGACTTGCCGGAGCCGGACTCGCCGACGATGCCGAGCGTCTTGCCCTTCTCCAGCCGGAAGCTGAGCCCGTCCACCGACTTGACCAGGCCGTCGTCCGTCGGGAAGTGGACCTTGAGGTCGCGCACCTCGAGGAAGGTGGTGGGGGCCGGGGAGCCGGCCGCGGCGACCTCCCCGAGCGCGGTGCCGGTGGCCGGCAGATCGCCGGTCTTCTCGGTCTTCCCAGTCTTCTCGGGCTTGTCGAGCTTGGCGGGCTTCTCGGTCCCGGACTTTTCGATATCGGTCATCCGAGCCTCACTCGCGGGTCGACGACGGCGTACAGGAGGTCCACGATGAGGTTGGCCACCACGATGAACAGGGCCGCGATCAAGGTGACGCCGAGGATGACGGGCAGGTCCTTGTTGCTGATCGCGGTCACCGCGAGCCTGCCGAGGCCCGGCAGGTTGTAGGTGGATTCGGTCAGCACCGCGCCGCCCAGCAGGGCGCCGAGGTCCAGGCCGAGCAGGGTGAGGATCGGCGTCCAGGTCGAGCGCATGGCGTGCCGCCCGATGACGACCCGCTCCCGCAGACCCTTGGCGCGGGCCGTGCGGATGTAGTCCTCGCCCATGATCTCCAGCATGGTGGCCCGGGTGAGCCGGGCGTAGGTCGCGGCGTAGAGGAACGCGAGGGTGATCCAGGGGAGGATCAGGCTCTGGAACCACATGGCCGGATCCTCGGTGATCCCCTGGTAGTCCACGTCGACCCAGTTCAGTTGGTAACTGAAGATGGCCAGGGAGAGCAGACCGGTGAAGTAGATGGGGAGCGAGACACCGGCGAGGGCGACGCCCATCGCCGCGCGGTCCCACAGGGTGCCCCGGCGCAGCGCGGAGACGACGCCGGCGGTGACGCCGCCGACCAGCCACAGCGCACAGGCGCCCGCGGCCAGCGAGAGGGTGACCGGCATGGCGTCGGTCAGCTGCGGCCACACCGCCTGCTCGGTGCGGAAGGAGTAGCCGAAGCAAGGCGCGGGGCAGTGCGTGACATCGTTGCCGTTGGCATAGTCACGACCGACGAACAGACCCTCGATGAAGTGCCAGAACTGCACCAGCAGCGGATCGTCGAGACTCAGCTTCTGTCTGATGCCCTCGATGGCCTCCGGGTCGGACTGTTTGCCGACGAAGAGGAGCGCGGGATCGGAACCGGCCCACTTCGGGATCATGAAGAAGATGGCGAAGGTCGTGAGTGTGACGACCAACAGCATCATGATGACGGCGAACAAGCGCCGGATGACATATGCAAGCACTGTGCGCGGCCCGGCGGCGGCCCGGGAGCCCCCGATCAGGGGACTCCCGGACCACCACCCGCGGCCATCACCTGCCCTTCGGGCCTATACGGTTCGGCGATGGTGGGGTGTGACGGTCGCTTGGCGAACCATCACTTGACGACGCCGAGCTGGGAGTAGTCGTAACGGCCGTTGTAGGCCGCCGAAGAGAAGGCGTTCGTCAGCCGGGAGCTGCGCCAGGTGATGTTCTTCTCGTAGAGGAAGGGCATCTGCACGGCCAGGTCGACGATCTTGTGGTTGATCTCCTTGTAGGACTCACCGGCCTTGGCGGGGTCGGTCTCCTTGAGCGCCGTGTCGAAGAGCCCGTTGATCTTCGGGTCGTTGGTCTCGGAGACGTTGTAGTTACCGGTCTGCTGGATGAAGCGGCCGTCGATCAGCGGCTGCTCGAAGCCCTGGCCGGTCGGGAAGTCGGGGCCCCAGCCGGTCATGGACAGACCCAGGTTGCGCTTCTTCATCACCGAGGGGGAGCCGGTGATGCTCGCCGAGGAGGCACCGTCGATGTTCTCGACCTGGAGCTTGATGCCGACCTTGCCCAGCGACTCCTGCAGCGCCTCGGCGGCCTTGACCTCGTTCGGCTGGTCGTTACGGGCGACGATGTTGGCGGAGAAGCCGTCCGGCTTGCCGCACTGCTTCAGCTCGTCCTTGGCCTTGGCCGCGTCCGGCTTGCCCTTGCGCGCCAGGATGCCGTACGGGTCGTAGTCGTCCGCGCCCGCGATGCTCTTGGGGAGCATGGTGGTGGCGATGTCACCGGCGGCCTGCGGGCCACCGCGGATGGTCTGCAGCGACGTGTAGTTGGTGGCGTAGAAGACCGCCTTGCGGCAGTGGATGTTGTCGAACGGCTTGACCTTGGTGGCGAAGTCGACGTACCGGACGAAGCTCGTCTCAATGTTGTCGACGTTGCCCTTGTGCTGCTTGAGCGCCTCGCTGCGGCCGGCCTGCCCCATGCCGGTGGCGCTGAGGAAGACGTCGTAGTCGCCCTTGATCAGCAGCTCGTCGACGGCGTCGAGGTTGGAGTTGAGGGTCACCGTGACCTTGTCCGGCAGGGCCGGGCGGATCGGGTCGGAGGCCTTGTTCCACTTGGGGTTGCGGACCAGCACCGCGCCCTTGCCCGGCTTGTACGACTGGACCTTGTACGGGCCGGAGGAGAAGGGCTGGTTGGTGTACTTGGCGCCGGTGTCCTTGGACGCCTTCACGGGCGAGCCGGTGGGCATCGCCAGCATCTGCTCGAAGTCACCGTTGGGCTTGGGCAGACGGAAGATGATGGTCTTCGCGTCCGGCGTCTCGATCGCCTTCAGGCCCAGCTTGTCCTTGGTCTTGTCCTTGTACGGGCCCTTGTACTTGCCATCGGGGTCCAGGACCTGGCGCAGATAGGCCGGACCGCCGGAGATGAGGTCCTTGGCCCAGATGCGCTCGATGCCGTACTTGATGTCCTGGGCGGTGATCGGCGAGCCGTCCTCCCAGGTGATCCCGTCACGCAGGGTGTAGGTGTACGTCTTGCCGCCGTCGCTGATCTTGGCCGTGGAGGTGGCCAGGTCGGGGACCAGCGTGTTGCTCGCCTTGCCCGGCTTGGGCGCGTAGGTGATCAGTTGGCGCGCGTAGAAGCGCGAGAAGTCCCAGGCGAAGCCGTAGTACTGGCGCTGCGGGTCGAGCGAGTCGAAGTCCTGCTTGTTGATGAACTTGAGCGTGCCGCCCGTCTTGGTCGACGCGTTGGCGATGCCCTTCGTCGCGGCGTTGAACCCGGCGCCCTCGCTCTTGTCGTCGTTCTTGTCACCACCGCAGGCCGCGGTGGCCATCAGGGCCCCGACGACGACCGCCGCACCGGCGATCCGCCTACTTCTCGAGGAACGTAGGGGTTTCATTGTTTCGTGCAACCTCCGGGATATCGGTCCTTGGCATGGCGCCGGGGAACCATCGGGTGACCGCCGCCTGACAGGTGCGGCAGGGGCAGATTCGTTTCGGTGCGGCTGGGCCGCGGTCGCGCGGGGCGCCATCAACGCGTTCCCTTCGGGTCGAGGGCGTCTCGGACGCCGTCGCCGAAGAGGTTGAACGCCAGCACGGTGATGAAGATCGCCAGACCCGGAATGATCATGAACATCGGGTCGTCCTTGTAGGTGCCGACGGCATCGGAGAGCATCTGCCCCCAGGACGCGGTCGGTGGCTTCACGCCCGCGCCCAGGAAGCTGAGCGCCGCCTCGGTGAGAATGTTGGTGGGGATCATCAGCGTGGCGTAGACGGTGATGGGCGCGACCAGGTTGGGCAGCAGCTCCCGGAAGAGGATGTAGCGCCGGCCCGCGCCCAGGCTGCGCGCCGCCTCGACGTACTCCTTCTCGCGCAGCGACAGCGTCTGGCCGCGCACGATGCGGCCGACGTACGGCCAGCCGAAGAAGCCGATCACGGAGACCAGGATCGCGATGCGCACCCCGCTGCCGGACAGCCCCAGCAGATCGTTCGGCAGCACCGAGACCAGGGAGATGATGAACAGCAGCTGCGGGAAGGCCAGCAGCATGTCCATCACCCGGCTGATAACGGTGTCAACCCAGCCGCCGAAATACCCCGCGATGACGCCGAAGACAGTCCCCAGCACCACGGCGACGACCGCCGCGAGGAAGGCCACCAGCAGCGAGATCCGCGCGCCGTAGACGACCCGGCTGAACACATCGCGGCCGTTGGACGGTTCGACGCCGAAGAGGAAGTCGGAGCTGATACCGCCCCAGGAGCCCTTCGGGGTGCCGAACAGCGGGTCGATCTCCTCCTGGTGGAACTCGTTGGGCGGGTGCCCCAGCAGGCTCACGATCAGCGGCGCGAAGATGGCCACCAGCACCAGGAAGAGAACCACGGCCCCGCCGGCCAGCGCCAGCTTGTCCCGCTTCAGGCGCATCCAGGCGATCTGGCGCAGCGACCTGCCCTCGACCGAGGCCTTGACTACATCCGCGGCGACATCGACGGGCGCGGCCGGTTCCGCATCCGTGCTCGTGCCGTGCACTGGTGCCGTCATCGTGGTGGGGACCCCTCTCGACCGGTGGTGACCGGCCCACGACCTGCCGCTGTAGCGGCGTGGTTCACAAACGCAGGTGAATGTGGTGCTCGTGGTGCGGAAGTTTAGTGAAGGGGAAGCGTGCGCTACCCGCAGGTACGGACACTTCCCGTTGCGGGAGTCTTCATCGCGCTCGTGATCACCCGCCAGCCCATCCGGGCAATGGATGCCTAACCGTGATGTGGCGAGAGGTGTTCCGTTATCCGGACCGCAACTCCGCTCAGCGGTACGAGCCGTCCGGTCAACGGGTCCGATGACGGGGGTGTGACAGGGGTGTTACCAGGTGCTCGGGGCGGGCCCGGACTGCCGGCCGCCGTGCTGCGGCGGATAGCCGTACGAGGGGGCTGGCGGGCCGGGCTGGGCCGCGCCGAAGGCGTCACGGTTGAAGAACGGGCGGGCGTTGGCCCGCATCCACAGGGCCACCGGGTCGTACTCGTCGGACATCGCGACCGTGGAGACCGGCAGCCCGTCGGGCACCGCGCCGATCGACTGGCTCATCATCGCCCGCGCCGCCTCCACCCCGGCGGCGCCGGTGTCGAACAGGTCGAGCCCGATCGCCAGATACGGGGCGCCGAGCGCGGGCTGCACCCAGGCGCGGCGCAGCGACCGCACCGCGGCCGTGCGGTGCGCGTTCTGTCCCAACAGGGCGTAGAACTGGGGGATTTCAATGGCGGGCTCGCTGAGCCGCAGCGGCCCCGCGGGCAACAGATCCAGGCCGCGGGCGATTCGGCGCAGATCGAGCCAGGGGATGCCGACGCCACCGCCGGGGGCATGCGGGTTGAGCCACAGGCCGTAGCGGTCGGGGAAGAGGGAGGACGCGATCTGGCGCCCGCCCACGACCTCATGGGCGCGGTTCCAGCCGCTGGCGGCGAGCTCCTGGGCGGAGGTCACACAGGGGGCGTAGCCGAGCCCGGCGACGTCCATGTTTCCGTACTGCGCGTCGGGCGAGCCGGGGGTGCCGTGCCACAGCAGCATCCAAACCTGGCCTTCGGCGAGCGCGTACAGCAGTGACTCGTAGGCGTCGTACCGGCCGGGAGCGACCTGCTGCAGCATCCGCTCGACGTGGCCGCCTCCCGCGCTCACCTGGGTCCGCCCCTCTCTCGGCCTGTCCACACACTTGGTCAGGGGCGCACGACCGCGCCCCGACACCGGTCATCCAACCAGCTTACGGGCCCTTACAGTGGTCTCCCGGGCGACTCAGCGGTCACGGTCGTAGAACGGTCGCACCCGTTCCCGTATCCAGTCCGCCACCGGATCCTGCGCGATGTCCAGCAGAACGAGCTGGACCGTCCACGGCAACGGTACGGCGCCGAGCGCGCGGCCGAGCGCTTCCACGGCGGTGGCCTGGCCCTCCGGGCCCGGAACGTCCAGCTCGACGCCGACGAACAGCGCGGGCGGCTCCCCCTCGACACTGGCCAGCGCGCGCCGGGCGGTCCGCAACCCGGCCACCTTCCCGAACTCGAGCCCGGCGGCGGCCAGGAAGTCGACCGGTTCGTCCTGCCAGTCCGGCTCGAAGAGACGCACCCGGCCGCCGGTGGCCGGACCGTCCAGCTCGCTCCGCCCGGCCCGGCACAGCTCGGCCACGGCCAGCGGCGGAAGCGGGACGCCCACCGGGCCGCCGGGGTTCACCGCGATGCCGAGCTGGGGCGGCAGACCGCGGGCGAATTCGACGGCCGGGGCGACGGTGAACGCCATATGGGCGCCGACGATCTGCAGGAACTGCTGTTCGGAGCTGAACACCGGCACATACGCGCCGCCTTCGATCTCCATGGTGGGCAGGTCCAGGCCGTTGCTGTCCGGGCCGCCCCCGTTGGGCAGCGGCACCCAGATCCGGCTGCGGGCCAGGGTCTCGACGATGCGGGCGCCGGCGCCGGGGATGTCGACCGAGGCGACCAGCACCTCTTCCAGCTCATTGCCCGGAAACGCCGCAAACGCCGGAATCTCAGAAGACGCACCGTCAGGAAACCCGCCGTGAGCCGGTACTGGACCGTGCTGCTCCGGGATGTTCATTTCCGCTCAACCGCCATCTCGTCGGACCTGCACAGGCACCCTAACGGCTGCATCGCCGGGCGGCATCGGGGGCCGTCGATCTCCACAGCAAATCCCCAGGTCGAGGGGTGGGCGATGACCGAAGATGAGTGGCTTGCGACCGCTTCAGACAGTAATCGTCGAGTTGCGTACGGTTTGCGCTCTTCGCACCGTGGTGTCGAGTACGCCCGTACGTCACCCACAGCGAAGGAAGGTCTCATGATCCGCGCGTCCCGCAAGGCCGAAGTACTCGTCACCTCCGTTATGGCCGGCTCCCTTCTGTTCGGCACCGCAGGTCTGTCCGCGGCCGCGGCCGCCGGGTCCGGGGGTTCGGCCGGCGCCAAGGCCCCGGCGCCCACCCCGGCGGCGCTCGCCGACACCCGGATGAGTCCCGCCCAGGTCCAGGCCATGCGCGATCTGCGGGTCCTCCTCGAGCGGGTGACGGACCTGGCCAAGGCGGTGGAGGAGGCCCCCAACGGGATGCTCTCCGAGGCCGACCTGGTCAAGCACGCGGCGGCGATCGACAGCGCGGTGAAGGCCGCCCGCAAGTCGGCCGAGGCGGCCATGACTCCGCGGGCGTCTGCGCGCGTCCAGGAGAAGGCCCAGAGCAAGGCCCAGGACAAGGGACGGGACAAGGGACGGGAGCAGGCCCGCGACCAGAAGCCGTCGGACGACCCCAACGAGGGCCAGAACCAGGGTCAGGACCAGAACCAGGGTCAGGGTCAGGGCCAGGACCAAGGCCAGAACCAAGGTCAGGACGAGGGCCAGATCACCGTGCCGCCGCAGGCCGCCGATCAGGGACAGGCCGGACAGGGACAGGCCGCTGGGCAGGGACAGGCCCAGATGCCGCCGCTCACCCCCCAGGCCCAGCCCACGGACGTCTCGACTGACCCGCTGGACGCGCTGCAGCGGGCGATCGACGACCTGCTGGACGCCATCGCCGCCGGCGACGAGGCCGCGGCCGCCGCGGCGCTCCCCCGTATCGCCGACGCCATCATCGAGCTGATCAGCTCCCTCGTCGGCCCGCTCCCGGGGATGGGCGAGCCGATGACGCCCCCGATGCTGCCGCTGCCGGACGAGGCGTCGACCCTCGCCGACGACGCCTCCGCGCTCGCCGCCCGGCCCATCACGATGGCGGCCGCCGCGGAGCACACCACCCCCAAGCCCGGCGACGACGAGCACGGCAAGAAGGACCACGGAAAGAACGACCACGCCAAGGACGACCACGGCAAGAAGCAGGACGCCAAGAAGGTGGAGGCGGGCAAGCGCGACACCAAGCCCGGTACCGACGAGCCCGCCGACCCCGGCACCAAGCCCGGAGCCATGACGCCGGGCACCAAGCCCGCCGCCCCCGCGGACCCCGGCACCGCCAAGCCCGGCACCGACAAGCCCGGCACCGACAAGCCCGGCGCTCAGAAGCCCGCCACGAAACCGGACGTGAAGAAGCCCGGTACGCAGCGCCCCAGCACGACGGTCCCCAGCCCCCTGTCCGCTCTTGAGCCCGCCACGCCCAAGCTGGCCGAGGACGACTCCGTGGCCCCCATGCCGCTGCCCCACCCGGTCGAGGCGACCGTCGAGGCTCCTTGACGGCAGCGCTCCGCCGTCCCGCCGCGCGTCACTCGAAGCCGATGCGGCGCAGCGCGCTCACGGCCGCCCGATCCAGCAGCGCCACCGAGGCGCAGCCTTCGGGCGGCCGTCCGCGTTCGGCGGCGGCGACCAGCCGCCCCACCGCGCGACGGTGCCGTCCGAAGGCGTAGCGGGAGACCCCGCGGCCGCGGGCGGCCTGCCCCTCCAGGGCCACCGCGGCCTCCACGTCCAGCAGCACCATGTGCAGCCGGCGGCCGGTGCGCCGGGCGTCGCGGGCCAGCCAGCGGCGGACCCAGGAGAGCGTGCCGCAGTCGTGCACCACGACGCTCGCGCCGGAGCGCAGCGCCCGGCGCAGCCCGGCGTAGTGGGCGTAGCGCACCACCGGGCGGTAGAGGGCGTACGGCAGCCAGCGGGGCAGCCGCCGCTCCCAGCGCTCGCGGGTGTCCTGTGAGTCCACCCGCAGCACCGCGCGCCCGCTCTGGTCCAGGCGGGGCACGGCCCGGCCGATCATGGTGGTCTTGCCGCTGCCGGGCAGCCCGGAGGCGACCACCACGTCCCCCGCGCGGTAGCGCAGCTCGCGCGCGCCGGGCCCGGTCGCGGCCGGGCCGCCGTCGCCGTCGCCGTCGCCGCGGCGCAGATCGTGCACGGGCGCCCTGCGCCCCGGCCTGAGCGCACCTGCGGTCGGCGCCGTGCCCTGCCTCACCGGCAAGGGCCCCCATGTCGTCGCGTACGTACCCTGCCCCTGCCCGTGCACCGTGATCGTCCTCCTAGGTCGGTCACTGCGGCTCGTTCCCGAAGAGTGTCAAGAAAAGGTAATGTCCAGCAAGGTGGTATTCCTGTGGGCTGGGCCTTCATGCCCTGTGAGTCCGGGTGTCCCGGGGTGAAAGCGGTTCTGCCCGCTCGGCTCTTCCCTTCTCGGGCGTACGTGCGATGATGTTGCGCGCAACTCCATACCGGCCGCTTGAATCCGCGCGGGAGAGTCCTCGGCCACCGGCAGCAGTGCCGGCCGTCCGGGGCGCCGAAGGAGCAAGTCCTCCCTTGAATCTCTCAGGCCCCGATACCGCGTGGACGAGGCAGATCTGAAAAGCGAGCCGCTGGCGTGGCTCCACCCACGGTGCAAGCCGGACCGCTCGAAGGAGTGGGTCACGGCGAACCTCTCAGGTTCCGATGACAGATGGGGAGGACACGTTCCCCGTCGTCCTCGTAGCCGTCCCGCCCTGGAGCCAGCACTCATGCCCCATGCCTCAAGCCCCCGCCGCACCGCCCTGGACGCGGTGCACCGCGCGCTGGGCGCCACCATGACCGACTTCGCCGGCTGGGACATGCCGCTGCGCTACGGGAGCGAGCGCGATGAGCACACCGCGGTGCGCACCCGCGCCGGCCTCTTCGACCTCTCCCATATGGGCGAGATCACACTGACCGGCCCGCAGGCCGGCGCCGCCCTGGACCGGGCGCTGGTGGGCCATCTGTCGGCGCTCGCCGTCGGCCGCGCCCGCTACACCATGATCTGCGACGCCGACGGCGGCATCCTGGACGATCTGATCGTCTACCGCCTCGGCGAGCTGGAGTTCCTGGTGGTCGCCAACGCCTCGAACGCCCAGGTCGTGCTTGACGTGCTCACCGAGCGCGCCGAGGGCCTGGACGCGGCCGTACGGGACGACCGGGAGGCGTACGCACTGATCGCCGTCCAGGGCCCGGCGTCCGCGACGATCCTGGCGGGCCTGACCGACGCCGATCTGAACGGCCTCAAGTACTACGCGGGCCTGCCCGGCACGGTCGCGGGCGTCCCGGCGCTGATCGCCCGTACCGGCTACACGGGCGAGGACGGCTTCGAGCTGTTCGTCTCGCCGGGTGACGCCGAGCGGCTGTGGCAGGCGCTGACCGAGGCGGGGGCCCCGGCCGGGCTGGTCCCGTGCGGGCTGTCCTGCCGGGACACGCTGCGCCTGGAGGCCGGGATGCCGCTGTACGGGCATGAGCTGACCCGCGCCACCACGCCCTTCGACGCGGGGCTCGGCCGGGTGGTGAAGTTCGACAAGCCCGGTGACTTCGTCGGACGCCAGGCCCTGGAGGCGGCGGCGCGGCGGGCCGAGACCGACCCGCCACGGGTGCTGATCGGCCTGGTCGCGGCTGGCCGCCGGGTCCCGCGCGCCGGGTACGCGGTGGTCGGCGCGGACGGCGCGGTGATCGGCGAGGTCACCTCGGGCGCGCCCTCGCCCACCCTCGGCAAGCCGATCGCGATCGCGTATGTGGACGCCGCGCATGCCGCGCCGGGGACGGCGGGGGTATCGGTGGACATCCGCGGTACCCATGAGCCGTACGAGGTCGTGGCCCTCCCCTTCTACAGGCGGCGCTGAGCCCGTCGCCTGCCGACGGCGCGCCATCCCGCGCATGCCCCCAGCTGCCGCTGGGCGGTGCCCCCGCTCGTACCACCAGTCCCATCAGGCAAGACGCGTTTCCCAAGCACTCCCCCGTATCCAGGAGAATCGGACCTATGAACAACCCCCAGCAGCTGCGTTACAGCAAGGAGCACGAGTGGCTGTCGGCCGCCGGCGAGGACGGTGTGTCGACGGTCGGTATCACCGAGTTCGCGGCCAACTCGCTCGGCGATGTCGTCTTCGTCCAGCTTCCGGAGGTCGGCACGACGGTCACCGCGGGTGAGACCTGCGGTGAGCTGGAGTCCACGAAGTCCGTCAGCGATCTCTACGCGCCGGTCACCGGCGAGGTCACGGAGATCAACGAGGACGTGGTGAACGACCCGGCGCTGGTGAATTCCGCCCCCTTCGAGGGCGGCTGGCTGTTCAAGGTGAGGGTGACGGACGAGCCGGACGAGCTGCTCTCCGCCGACGAGTACACCGCCTTCACCGAAAACTGACCCTCTCCTTCGATCGGGACCCTGATGTCGCTTCTCAACAGCTCCCTGCACGAGCTCGACCCGGACGTAGCCGCCGCGGTCGACGCCGAACTCCACCGCCAGCAGTCCACCCTGGAGATGATCGCTTCGGAGAACTTCGCTCCGGTCGCGGTCATGGAGGCCCAGGGCTCGGTCCTGACCAACAAGTACGCCGAGGGCTACCCGGGCCGCCGCTACTACGGCGGCTGTGAGCACGTCGACGTGGTCGAGCAGATCGCCATCGACCGCGTCAAGGCGCTCTTCGGCGCCGAGGCCGCCAACGTCCAGCCGCACTCCGGCGCCCAGGCGAACGCGGCCGCGATGTTCGCCCTGCTCTCCCCCGGTGACACCATCCTGGGCCTGAACCTGGCGCACGGCGGTCATCTCACCCACGGGATGAAGATCAACTTCTCCGGCAAGCTCTACAACGTGGTGCCCTACCACGTGGACGCCGAGACCGGCCTGGTCGACATGGACGAGGTCGAGCGGCTGGCCAAGGAGCACCGCCCGAAGCTGGTGATCGCCGGCTGGTCGGCGTACCCGCGCCAGCTGGACTTCGCGGCGTTCCGCCGGATCGCGGACGAGGTCGGCGCGTACCTCATGGTGGACATGGCCCACTTCGCCGGTCTGGTCGCGGCCGGGCTGCACCCCTCCCCGGTGCCGCACGCCCACGTGGTGACCACCACCACCCACAAGACCCTCGGCGGCCCGCGCGGCGGGGTGATCCTCTCCACGGCCGAGCTGGCCAAGAAGATCAACTCCGCGGTCTTCCCGGGTCAGCAGGGCGGCCCGCTGGAGCATGTGGTCGCGGCGAAGGCCGTGGCCTTCAAGATCGCGGCGGGCGAGGAGTTCAAGGAGCGCCAGCAGCGCACCCTCGAAGGCGCGCGGCTCCTGGCCGACCGGCTCACCCAGCCCGATGTGGCCAAGGCCGGGGTCGCCGTACTGTCCGGCGGCACCGACGTCCACCTCGTCCTGGTCGACCTGCGCGACTCGGAGCTGGACGGCCGGCAGGCCGAGGACCGCCTCCACGAGATCGGCATCACGGTCAACCGCAACGCCATCCCGAACGACCCGCGCCCCCCGATGGTCACCTCCGGTCTGCGCATCGGCACCCCGGCGCTGGCCACCCGCGGCTTCACCGCCGACGACTTCCGCGAGGTCGCCGACGTCATCGCCGAGGCGCTCAAGCCGTCCTACGACGCCGAGGCGCTCAAGGCGCGCGTCACCGCGCTCGCCGACAAGCACCCGCTGTACCCGGACCTGAAGAAGTAACGGGCCCGGAAGGGTGGACGGGGGCGCACACCCCGCACCCCCGCCCACCCCGCACGCAACCACCGTGCGGACGCACCACGCACCCACCGTGCAGACGCAAGGAGTTCACCGGTGGCCATCTCCGTCTTCGATCTCTTCTCGATCGGCATCGGCCCGTCCAGTTCCCATACGGTCGGCCCGATGCGGGCCGCGAGGATGTTCGTCCGCCGGCTGAAGAACGACGGCCTGCTCGCCCACACCACCGCCGTACGCGCCGAGCTCTTCGGCTCCCTCGGCGCCACCGGCCACGGCCACGGCACCCCCAAGGCCGTACTCCTCGGCCTCGAAGGCCACTCCCCGCGCACCGTGAACGTCGAGACCGCCGACGACGAGGTGGAACGCATCCGCACCAGCAAGCGGCTGCGGCTGCTCGGCGCGGAGATCGGCGCCGAGCACGAGATCGACTTCGACGAGTCCGCCGAGCTGGTCCTGCACCGCCGCCGCTCGCTGCCCTACCACGCCAACGGCATGACCCTCTTCGCGTACGACGCCGAAGGCCTCCCCCTCCTGGAGAAGACGTACTACTCCGTCGGCGGCGGCTTCGTCGTGGACGAGGACGCGGTCGGCGCGGACCGCATCAAGCTCGACGACACCGTGCTGAAGTACCCCTTCCGCACCGGCGACGAGCTGCTGCGGCTGTCCCACGAGACCGGCCTGTCCATCTCGGCCCTGATGCTGGAGAACGAGAAGGCCTGGCGCACCGAGGCCGAGATCCGCGCGGGTCTGCTGGAGATCTGGCAGGTCATGCGCGGCTGCGTCGAACGCGGCATGTCCCGCGAGGGCATCCTCCCCGGCGGCCTCAAGGTCCGCCGCCGCGCCGCCACCGCCGCCCGCGCACTGCGCGCCGAGGGCGACCCGGCCACCCGCGCCATGGAGTGGGTCACCCTGTACGCCATGGCCGTCAACGAGGAGAACGCCGCGGGCGGCCGCGTGGTCACCGCCCCCACCAACGGCGCGGCCGGCATCATCCCCGCCGTCCTCCACTACTACACGCACTTCGTGCCAGGCTCCGACCCCGACTCCGACGAGGACGGCATCGTCCGCTTCCTCCTCGCCGCGGGCGCCATCGGCATGCTCTTCAAGGAGAACGCCTCCATCTCCGGCGCCGAGGTCGGCTGCCAGGGCGAGGTCGGCTCCGCCTGCTCCATGGCCGCCGGCGGCCTCGCCGAGGTCCTGGGCGGCTCCCCCGAACAGGTCGAGAACGCCGCCGAGATCGGCATGGAACACAACCTCGGCCTCACCTGCGACCCGGTCGGCGGCCTCGTCCAGATCCCCTGCATCGAGCGCAACGGCATGGCCTCGGTGAAGGCCGTCACGGCGGCCCGTATGGCACTGCGCGGCGACGGACGGCACCACGTCTCCCTCGACAAGGTCATCAAGACCATGAAGGAGACGGGCGCCGATATGAAGGTCAAGTACAAGGAGACGGCGCGGGGCGGGCTCGCGGTGAACGTCATCGAGTGCTGAGGGCGCCCCGCTCTGACCTGCGAAGGGTCATCCTTGATCGCCTGGGCGGGCTCCGCCTGCGTACTGCTCTGCCCGGTTACACAGCGCTGACCGCCATTTCATGACGGCACACGGGAAGGAGCACCGTCCATGAGTGTCGACGCGATCGTGCACACCGAGTTCCCTGAGGGTTACACCGTCCTGTTCGGGGCCGATGCAAAGGTGATCATGACCCCCCGGAGTGAGGAGCACTCGAGCGCCATCAGGTCGATGCAGATCGACTCGGCCCTCGCTCTCGGCCGTCACGCGAAGGTCACCTCCGACGTCTACATCGATTTCCCCGCCGACGAGAACTCCGCCCCCGACCTGGCCATCCTGCGCGAGGACGCACGCCGAGAGGGTAAGCGCCACAGCTTCGAAGACGTCCTTCTGATTTCGGAGGTCGTCTCGACCTCCTCTGCACGCAAGGACTACGACGACTGCACTGCGAAGTACGGCCGCTACGGCATCCCCATCTACTTGGTCGTGGACCCCTACGCTCGGGAAGTCGTCCTGCACACCGAGCCCACCGCGAGCGGCTACAGCACGGCCCACACGCGCCCATACGGCACGGGCAAGCTCCCCATCCCACTGGCCGACGGCCGCACCTTCACTCTCGACCTCGACGAACTCCCCCCGCCGGAGCCGGAGGCAGATGCCCGTTGAGGGCACCCCGCGCTCCTCTGAAGGTCGTACCCACAACGTGAAGTGAGCGAAGATGACGACCTTGTCTGCCAACGTCGCAGCTCACAAAGAGTCCGCCCCGCGCACGCGGGGATAGCTCCGCCTCCTCGTTGCCGAGCGGTCCGGCGACCTGGTCCGCCCCGCGCACGCGGGGATAGCTCGATCCGGTGCGCGATATGCGTGTCCGTCAGGTCGTCCGCCCCGCACATCGCGGGGATAGTCCCAGGCTGGGATCTCTGATGGGCCTCTTCAGACAGTTGCAGGCGAGAGCGTCAGGAGACCGCAGCCGTATGCCTTCGCTGGTCCGAGGCCCGAGCGAAGCGCCTGAGCCAGAGCGTCCGGGTCGGTGACGCGGAGGGAGCCCTCGAAGGTCGCCGTAGTGAGGGTGACTTTGGGGCCACGACCGTTCTTGGCGAAACTGAGGCGTTCGCTGGCGCTGACACGTAGCGAGTCGGCGGCGAGTTCAAAGCCCCAACCGCCCGCACGCTGTGCGAACCAGGCCAACTGCGCGTCGGCGGTGCGCAGCCCGGTACGGGTAGTGCGACGTTCTGTGTTGGCGCGTTGTCGAAGGACGCTGTGTACGGGGTTGGCGGTCACCAGGAAGGCGAAATTCTGTCCCGGCTTGAGAGAATTGAGCACCGGCTCGTAGTCGTAGACATCGCAGTGGGCGCCGTCGGCATCAGGCCAGCCAGCCTGCTCGACGACATGCGTCCAGTCCGGCTTGGACTCGGTCACCACGAGCAGCGTGGGACGGCGAGGGTTCGATGTGTCCACCCGCCATAGCGTCCGTTCGGCGGCAGAATAGTCGGCGAGGCCACCAATGACGGCACCGTGCATGGCGCGTGGGTTCGCCAGGAGCTTCCGGCTGGCGGCCCGCAGTGGGTTGATCCGGACCGCAGAGAAGTACGTCATAGCCACCCCCGCTCAGCGACCATGTCCAGTAAGCAGGAACAGCGCGTCGTCAAACTCTCCACTCGGCCAACCACCACAGCCGCAGAGGGTAATCGAGAAGTGACCGGCTCAGCCATCGATGCGCCATGGCTCGCAAAGCCAATTTGCACCTGCCCATGCTGTAATCTCGCTGGCCAGTAAGTGTCCACCCCGCACATGCAGGGATAGCTCCATCACCTAGCGGGTGAAGAAGTACCCGCAAGTGTCCGCCCCGCACGTGCGGGGATAGCTCAGTGTGGACCTTCTCTCGGCGTCGGCCGTCCCGCGGCCCACCCTATTGGTCCCGTCGCCCCGGCCCCAGTGCGGCGAGGCTGATACCGGCAAGCAGCCCGGCCCGGTAGTCTCACGCGAGCGCGGGAAGCGGAGGCTTGTGCTCGGGGGGAGCAGGGTGAGGCCCAACCAGTACGAATCAGGGACCGGGCGATTCGTCAATCCGTACACGTTCGTGCCGTTCCCGAAGCCCGGCGAGTGGTCGGATGACAATCCCTGGCAGCAGCAGCCTGCAGGGCATGACCAGGTCGGGCCAGGCCGGCTCAGCGGGGTGGCCGACGTGGAGATCACCTTGCGCAGCCCGCTGCTGATCCGGGACAGGCCGGACGGGCGACGCGGCGCGGGCGAGGCTGTCGGACAGGGTCGGTTCCCTCGGCGCCGGGTCGGGGGCGAAGGAGACGCCGAGCAGCCGTTCATACCGGGGTCGGCTGTGGCCGGGGTGGTGCGGTCCTTGCACGAGAGCATCGCGGGTGGCTGTCTGCGGGTGTTTCATGGCCACTTCCGGCCTGGTTACCGGGATGTACCCAAGCCGCGGACCGGCTACTGGTACATGGCACGGGTGGAGCGGGTGGACGCCGATGGGCGGCCGACGGAGCTGACGGTCTGTCCGCAGACCACGTGGGTGCCGGCCAGTTGGCTCGGCGAGGTGCTCGGCGGCTGGGAGGGGGTGCGTACGGGGGCCACGGTGCATCTGCGGAGCATGGGCCGTTCGGTCTCTTTCGGTACGTATTTGGGCAAGCCGGTTTCCCGCTTGCAGCTCTCGGATCCGCGTGATGTCGAGCGGGGCGACGACAGTGTCCTGCTGCTGACGGATAGTGGTGTCCGTAAGACGGGGCCGGACGCCACGTACTTCTGTGCGGTCGGCAAGCTCGGCGCCGGCCCGCGCCCGGTGGTCTGGGGGCGCAAGACGGTCTGGGACGACTTCCTGGACGCGGTCGAGGGCAGCGACGACCTGCGGCGCGCACGCAAGGCGGGCAGGTCCGGTCAGGAGGAGACCGAGCCCACATGGATCGATGTTGCCGCCAACTCGAAGCGGCCGGATGTCCTGGTGGGCCGTCGTATCGCCGCGCGCCGCAGGCTCTTCCCCGGCGAGCAGGTGGTGTGGGTGCGGCTCGCCGAGCGGTACCAGGAGCAGAGCCAGGCGTCGGCGCCGGCTCCGGTGTGTGTTGAGGCGATCGTGCTGGCGCAGATCTGGCGGCACAGCGGGGGCGAGCTGCGTGCCCGCGACCGGGTGCCGGATGAGTTGCTTCCCTGTCAGGACGTCGCAAACGGGTTGTGTCCGACGTGCCGGGTCTTCGGCTCCGCGGAGACAGAGGGTACGGATACGGGTGCCGCGACGCAGAAGGCGTACCGGGGGCATGTGCGCTTCTCGGACGCCGTGTTGGTGCCTGGCATCGGGCCGCCTGCCCTGGAGACGTATGCGCTGCCGCCGCTGTCCGCGCCCCGCCCGGGGGCGGGACAGTTCTATCTGCGGCAGCCGCAGAAGAAGGTGCCCGATCCGGTGCCGATGGCCAATCCCCAGCGTGAGTGGGGATCCACTCTGGACGCGCAGCCCCGTCGGCTGCGCGGACGGAAGGTCTACTGGTTGACGGCAGAGCCGTCGAAGCGTCCGTTCTTCCGTGCGACCCGGGATCGCGCGGACGCCTTCCATGCTCTGTACGAGCAGCCAGGCGGCACGAAGAACGCCATGCTGTCCCAGGCCGAGGCGGTTCCGGCCGGAATCAGCTTCCGCTACAGGGTGCGCTTCGAGAACCTGTCCACGGCCGAACTCGGAGGCGTCTTGGCGTCCCTCGCTCCGCAAAGTGTGCTGCCGACGCCGGACGGCCATGGCGGGCCGATCGGCTTCGCCATGGGTGGTGGGCGTCCGCTCGGCTTCGGCAGTTGCACGGCCGAGATCCTGCGGCTGGAGGCGTACACAACTCGCTCCCGTTACGCCACCGCCCCGGGCAGCGACTCCGAGGATTTCTCGCTACACGAGGCGGTGGATGCTTTCCGCCGGTCGGTGCCTCAGGACCAGCGCAAGCGGATCTGGCGGGCCCTGGGTCACGCGTTCTGCCTGGACCGGGTCTCGCCTCACCACGTGTGGTATCCGCCCGCTGGGGAACTGAGCGAGGACGGTGATGGGCTCGTCCTTGAGCACCTGCGCTCGAGCACGGCTTTCTGGCAGTCCACTCGGGGGTTCAGGCATCAGGGCAAGAACCGGGACGACGATGCGCTGCTACCGCTACCTCTGCTCGGTGTCGGCGACCAGACGCTTCCTGTGGTCGCCGACCTCAAGGCTGTGAAACGGCGGGTCGACCGGTGAACGGCAACACCCTCGCGGTGGAACAGGTCTACATCGACGTCGGTTTCCTCCGTATCCAGCGCTACCTCGCCCGGACCACCAAGCTGCGCGGGCGCCGATCCGCCAGCGCGGGCATGGCCGAGGCGACCAAGAGCGAGGCGATCGCGGCCCGGCTGCCGGACGGATTGGCCCTGGCGAACGAGGAGGCGGGCGTCGCGGACGGGGTCGTGAACCTCCGGCTCGGCGACCCGCGCCCCGAGGGCCAGGAGGAGCGGGTGGAGCAGGTGATCACCGCCGTGCTCGCCGAGTTGCGCACCGAGTTCCCGGCCGCCGAGTTACAGGCCGTGTGGGGCATCGGTGAGTCGTACGTGAGCGCGTACGTCCAGCAGATCGGGCCCCGGACGCACCGGGGAGAGGTACGGCACGACCTTCCGGTGCTGCCGGAGTTCCCTGCGACACGGCTGTGTCCCTTGTGCCGCACCGATCCGGCGACGGAGTCGGCCCGGCTGCCGGAGGCGCCCGGCAAGCCACAGATGGTGTGCGCTGACTGCGCACGCAGGCTGCACCGCCGTGGCGGCCGGGCGGGCATATCGGCGGAGCAGCGGCTGCAAGCGGCCCTCGAACTGAGCGACGCCCCGGACATGTTGGAGGACTTGGCCCCACTGGGCGCAGGCGACACCAAGCGCAACCACCTCGCCACCATCCACATCGATGGCAACGCGGTGGGGCTGTTCTTCAAGCGGCTGGTGGCCGCCGCGTCTGATCGGGCCGAGCTGAGGGATGTGAAGCGGGACCTGTCCAAGAAGCTGTCCGACCTCGCCGAATGCGCACTGCAGTACGGCACGCTGGCCGTGGTCGAGTCGATGGGCGCCGAGGACACCGGCCGCCTTCCGGTCGTCCCCCATGTGCTTGGCGGAGACGACGTGCTGGTGAGCGTGCCGGCCTCGTACGCCTGGGCATTCACCGTGACGTACCTGCGGGTCTTCGACGAGGAGATGCGCGATCTGGTGACACCGATCAATGAACGGCACCGGCTCGACCTGCCGGTGCCGTCCGCCTCGGCGGGAATGGTGTTCGCCCGGCACAGCGAGCCGATGTATCTGCTCGTGGATCTGGCGGAGGAGCGGCTGCGCGCGGCCAAGCAGGGGACCGGCGGGCGGGCGTCCAGTCTGGACTTCCTGGACCTGACAGCCGACGGGCTTCAGGGCGCCGGAGATCCGCCGCTCCCGTTGTCCGTCATCGCCGCTCCGGAGACGCGGCGCGCCCTGGACGGGCTCGCCGCGCTCGGGCAGAGTCACCGGGCCCGGCTGGCCGAAGCACTACGCGATCACGCCGACGACGTCTCGGCCAGGGGGCAGGCTCAGCGGCTCGGCACCTTCAAGGCGGTCGAACCATTTCTGACGGGGCCGGACGGGCGAGCGCCGCGCTGTGGCATAACGCTGCGGCACGCGCTGCGCATCACCAGCTGGTGGCGTACGGGGACCGTACTGGCGGGGAGCGGCTGGTGATCGTCACAATCCACTTCCACGGGCCGTTCCGTATCGGGACAGGAGACTCGCGACCCGGGCTCGGCGCGACCGTGGACCGCACGGAACTGGTCCCCACGACCTCGCTCAAGGGCGTCATGCGGGCCAGCGCCGAGCGCCTGTTGCTTCCGAAGCGCCCGGATGTCGTACGGGCGGTCTTCGGGGCACCCCGGCAGCCATCACCGTGGCACTGGGGTCCGGTGGAGTTCGCGGGCGGCCCCGCGGAGCCTGGCATATCGTCCCGGGCGCGGGTCGAACTCGATCCGCAAACCGGCACCGCCATCCCGTCCCATCTGGTCGTCGCCGAAGAGGTCACCGTCCCGTCGGCCACCGCGCGCTTCGCCGTCGAACGGTTCGACGTACTGCCCGCAGGTCTGGACGAGAGCACTCACCTGGCCGTGCTCGCGTGCGCGGCGGCCGGCGTACACGAACTGGGAGCGGGCCGCAGTCGCGGTCTCGGTTGGATCAGCTGCACCACCGCCGACCCGACCGTGGACGACGAGACCCTGGACGTGCTGGAAGGCCTGCTCGCTCAACCAACACCCGAAGGCGGGACGGGCTGATGCCGCAACTGCGCACCGTGACGCTTACTGCCCGCCAGCCCCTCTCCCTGGGCACCCGCCCCAATCCGGGCACCGCCCTGCTGCGCACCCACCGGCACATCCCCGGGACGGTCCTGCGAGGAGCGCTCGCCCAAGTCTGGATCACCGCCCACGGCAAGCCCGATGCGCTGGCCCATTCCGACCCGCTGCTGCTTGCACGCTTCGTGGAGCTGTTCGAGCGGCACGTACGATACGGCGCTCTGCTTCCGTACGGCTGGTCGCTGGTGCCTCTCTCGGTTCGGCGCTGCAAGTACCGGCGCACTACGGCCTGTTCACAGTGGAGCGTGGACGAGGCGCTGGGCGCCGCCGCCGAGGAATGCGCGGTATGCGAGGGCCCGGCCGAACTGTCCAAGGGCCAAGTGGAGCCCTTTGACCCGTCGGCGGGACGGCTGGTGCGGCAGTCCACCCATGTGGAGCTCACCGAGGACGGCGTCGCCGCCGAGGGACAGCTGTTCACCCGGGAGGCCATCCGCCCCCAAGACGACCACCATCAGCCGAGGCGCTTCCTAGGTCACCTCATCCTGCCGGATGACCTGTCGGCGCGGGCAGATGAATGGCTGAGCGCCGAGCACCAGGTGCGCGTCGGCGGGCGACGCAGCACCAGCGGTCTGGCCATCGTCACCAGCAGCCCCGCCACCCCGGCCCCCGTCGCCACCGGACAGCGGCTGGCGCTGCGCTTCACGGCCCCCGCCTTACTCACGGACGACTGCGGCCTGCCTGCGCTGCGCCCTCAGAAGTCCGAACTCGCGGCGCTGCTCGGCACCGACGTGACGATCGAAAGATCCTGGCTGCGCCACGAACGCGTCGGCGGGTGGAACACGGCGGCCAACCTGCCGAAGCCGGAGGAATTGGCCGTCAGCGCGGGGAGCACCTTTCTCCTGGACTGCGCCCGGCCTCCGGCCCCGAAGCGGATACGGGCGCTGTGCGACCGTGGCCTGGGCCTGCGCCGTAACGAGGGCTTCGGCTCGCTGCGTGTCGACACCGAGCCGTGGTCCGCCCCCACGCACACCCCGAGCCCACCCAGCAGCGTCGCCACCGCGCCCGGCGGCAGCGCCGCCGCGAGGACAGCGGCACTGCTCCACGCCACCGGACACGGGCCGTGGCTGCTGACCAACCTCCGTACGTACGCACAGCAACGGGCCGCAGGCCGGCGCCCCGCTCACACCGACCTGCTCGCCGCGACCACGCTGCGCGGTCTGCGCCCCAGCGACCGGACCGCACTGGAGCGGCTCCTGCTGGATCCGGACCCAGACCTTCTGGGCGAGGTGCTGCGCCACCTCAACCCCCTGGTCAGAAGGGCGGAGCCAGAAGCATGAAAATCCACCTCTACCAACTGACCTTGGTCCTCGACACCCCCGGCGGCGTGTCCGCCCCCGAAAGCCGACGGACCGACTCCGCCCACGCCCCCGCCCTCCCCCTCGCCCGTGACGCCGCCGGCCGACCCCACGTACCGGCGACATCCCTTGCCGGTTCGCTGCGCGCCCACGCCGAGAAGACCACCGGCGGCGAAGCGGCCCGGCTCTTCGGAGAACTACGCCGCGAGCCGGACCACACCGTCGCCACGGCCTCCCCGGTCCGTATCCTCGGCACGAGAACACACCTTCCCGAGGACACCGACACGCTGCGGCGGACGAGTACCGCGATCGACCGGGACCGAGGAGCCGCCGCCCCCGCCACGCTGCGGGAACGGGAATGCCTGCCGCCAGGCACCACCGTCACCGCCTGGCTGCGGCTCGACGACGCTCCTGGCTCCGGCCTGCTCGCCGCCGAACTGGAAGCGCTGTTGCCGTCCTGGCCGGTGCGCATCGGCGGAGCCCAGAGCACCGGCCACGGACGGGCCCGGCTGACCCGCGTGACGCGGCGCGTCCTGGACCTCGCGACGCCGCAGGGCCGACGCGCCTGGCTCACCCGTGGCGGCCCCGCCCTCTTCGAGGGCGGCCAGGTCGTCTTCCCCGGCCCTGTCCACCCCGCGCCGCAGCATGACGCACCCCTGGTCTTCGGCGCCCCGTTCAGCTTCGCGATCAACGACGCCCTCCACATCGGCAGCGGTTGCCGCATCGAGGGCGGCCACCACGCCACGGACCGCAATGAGCACCTGCGCGACCACCTCGGTCGCCCGCTCGTCCCCGGCACGACGTGGAAGGGCCTGCTCCGCAGTCGGTGCGCATTCATCCTGCGCAGCCTCGCGGAACACGCAGCATGCGCCACCCTCACCGGCTGTGGCGCCTGCCCGGTCTGCGCGGCCTTCGGCCACAGTGCCGTGCCCGGGGTGTCCGAGGGCGGGCTGCGCGGGAGGCTGGTCTTCCTCGACTCCCCCGTCCTACAGCCCGACGGCACCCCGGCCGAGACCGTCAGCCGCGACCACGTCGCGCTGGACCGCTTCACCGGCGGCGCGGCGGCAGGGCTGCTGTTCACCGACGAGGTCGTCGAGCGGGGCCAGGTCGCCCTGACCATCTTCGACGAGCCCAGCGACCCGCACGCCGACCCGCTCGACCCGCTTCTGCGCGACGTCCTGCTGCTCGCGCTGTACGACCTGCACACCGGCGCGCTCGGCATCGGCGGACGCACCACACGCGGGTACGGCACCCTCAACGGCACCGCCGACACCGCGGCATTCCTGGAACAAGAAGTCCCCACGGCACGGGAACGCCTCGGCCAGGCGCTCTCCGCCCTCTCCGAGGAGGTGACCGGCGGATGAGGATGACCCTCGAGCGCGTCGGCCCCGTTGAATGGGACACTCTGCGGAAGCAACTACGCGAGGCGGAAGCCCACTGCGCGTGGTCGGACTTCGGCGGCTTCCATCTCGCCGCCGCAGCCCTCCTGCCCGAATCCATCCCCGCCGCCACACACCTCTGGGCCTGGGACGCCGCCCGAGCCATACGTGCCCGCATCGATGTCGAACGGGTCCTGGCGGCGGTACTCCACACCACGCCGCCCCTCGAACCGGTGGCAGGCCCCTTGGCCTCGGTCGAGGTCCAGGTACGCACCGGCCGCCTGTGGGGCGTGGACGATCCCCCCATGGGCTGCCCCGGCAGCCCGCTGCCCGACCAGGAGTTCACGCTCCTGGAAATCGCCGGCCCGTCGCCCGCCGTCTTCGTACGGCAGGAGGCTCTGATACGTGCGTGAGACCTGGCGCCGACTGGCGGACCTGCTCAGCACGCGCAAGGGGGCGGGCACGCTGCTGATGACCGTGGCGGCCTCGGTCGCCCTCGGTGTCGTGCCCAACATCCTGGAGAGCTGGACCCCGAACGTCTGGCTCCTCTACACGGCCTTCGTCATCGGCGTGACCGGAGTCCTGACCGGCTGGTCCATGACTCGCGACCGCGGTCTCGGCATCCTGCTCGCCCTCTACCCCACGTCCCCCTCGGACACCCGGGCCATGGCAATGCGCAACGCGGCGCGCGACCAACACGCGGCCCTGCTCGTCCTCGACCGCGGCCAACTGTGGCCCAGCGACCACACCCCCGTCATGTCGCCGGAGCAGATCACGCTGCTCGGCCGCCTCATCGACGCCCGCTGCGCCGAAGTCCTCAGCGCCGGAGCAGACCTCGCCGACGTCGGCCTCTACCCGCTGATGTCCCTCCAGGACGGCTACCGTCTTGGCCAGGCCCTCCAATCCCTGGGCGGTGGCCCCACCATCGCCCACTACTCTCCGACCGCCGAGCAGGTCGTCCCGGGCATCCGTCTGCACGGCACCCTCCGTCACGCACCCACACCCGTGTCACAAGCCCTCGCCGCCGCTGCCCTCAGGCCCCCAACCGACCCGCTGATCATCCACAACCCAGCGATAGGGCCGGGCCATCCCGGCCACCAACGCCTCGCCCTCATCGTCCGCCTCGCCGGACGCGACCAGATGATCGGCCAAGCCCGCCACGTCGCCGAAACCGGCAACCCTCTCCTCCCCGACGGCCGCCCCACCGGCTACTTCTTCGACCCCGACGACCGCACGGCCCACACCACCCCGTGCGGCGCGGTCGTCATCATCGAGGCGGACGGCAACATCCCCGAGGACCTCAACCACTTCGCGGCGATCACCACCCACATTCGCGCCCAATGGCATACCGCCCGCAATACCTGGTCCGCCGAAACCGGTATCCCGGCGGAGGGCCTCCTCTTCTTCAACGGCCCGCTGACCCTTGCCATCGCCCTCGGCTGGTCCCTCAATGACGGGCCGCCGACGTTCGTGGCACATACGCTTCCGGAGAGGGGTGGGGGATGAGCGACCGACACCGCCGCCCGGGCCAATTCGCCCAACGACCGTGGTAACGTCACAGCTCACGAAGGGTCTGCCCCGCGCAGGCGGGGATAGCTCGTGGTAGAGGGTTGACTGGCTCATGTTTGCCAGGTCTGCCCCGCGCAGGCGGGGATAGCTCAGCCGTCAGCGTCTCGGCGAGGATGGAGTCGACGTCCGCCCCGCGCACGCGGGGATAGCTCCCAGTAGTCGGCACTGCAGGGAAAGGCGTATCCACCCGCCCCGCGTACGCGGGGATAGCTCGTCGACCAGGCAGACCAGCCGCATTCCGAATGTGTCCGCCCCGCGCACGCGGGGATGACCGCTGCCGCCAACCACCCCGCGCTGATAGCGTCGTCCGGCGGTCAGCGGCCACCCGGCCACCCACCGGGGGCTGCTGAGGCGGAGGGAGACGCGACACGTGGGCGGCAGGGACGGCGAGGGCGAGGGGCACGGCGGCGACGGGCACAACGCCGTGTACGGCGGCACCGTGCACGGTGGGTTGATCCAGGCGCGCCTGATCGAGGCGATGAACCTCTACCAGGCACCCCCTCCGCCGCCCCCGGTGCCCCGGCAGGTGCCGCCCGCCGCGCGGGTTCGTGAACCGCGAGGAGAAGCTGGCCGATCTGCATGCGCTGGTCGACCGCGCGCGGTCGGATCCGGCGCCGCCCGTGGTGGTCAGCGGGCTCGGCGGGGTGGGGAAGACGGCGCTGGTGTGCCGTTGGGCCTGGCAGGTGGTGGATCAGTAAGCGGCTCCGGCCGCGGGGCTTCCTCGGGGGCGCGTACATGGTCCGGCAGCAGCCGGTACATCTCCCGCTGGAGGATCCGCGCGGCCTCGCCA
Source organism: Streptomyces sp. NPDC020845 (assembly GCF_044334165.1). Taxonomy (NCBI): domain Bacteria; kingdom Bacillati; phylum Actinomycetota; class Actinomycetes; order Kitasatosporales; family Streptomycetaceae; genus Streptomyces; species Streptomyces sp. NPDC020845. The sequence continues at coordinate 228,182 of NZ_JBIRSJ010000012.1, forward strand.
CGGGCGCCCAGCGTCCGGTCCGTGAGGTGGCTGAGACTGCCCGGAACGTGCTGGTCGAGCGCGTGACGCAGCTGCTGGTGCAGGTCGCCGTCGGGGTCCAGGCGTGGTGCGGCGCGTACGAACGCGGCGGTGGGGGACGCCGGGTCCAGCTCTTTCTCCCCGCTGCCCAGCACCGCGGTGGCGCGGTCGAGGGCCGCGCCGTAGAAGGTGGTGGAGCCGTGGTCGCCGACGACGCAGTCGGCCGCGACCAGCGTGGCCTGCCAGCCCTGTTCCGGCGGGATGACCAGCAGACCGGCGTCCATGGCCGACACCAGCCGGCCCAGGACGCGTGCCGTGCCGTGCCTGGCCCATACGTTGGGGTGCAGCACGACGGCGACGGCGAACTCATCGGTCGGCAGCGCCCGTACCAGCCGCAGCGGAAGGTCCTCGCACGTGCCGATCAGCGAATGTTCGCTCCAGGTGCTGTTGACCACGACGAGCCGACGGCCATCCACCACGCCGAGTGCCTTGCGGTACTCGTCACGCAGGGACAGGCTCCGCTCCATCCGGTCGAAACACGGGTCGCCGACCAGCAGCGCACGGCTCACCGCCGCAGGGCACGACCTGGCCAGACGCCCGATCTGCTCCTCGTGGGACACCCCGATGATCCGGGGGATCACGCGTCCGAAGCGGGTGAGCTCCCGCCGGGAGAGCCCCACCGCCGAGACGGTGTTCCCGGTCGACTCGGCGATCAGGCGGTTGTATCCGGCGCCATGGGGCAGCACCATCAGCGGCGCGTCCAGGTGCCACATCGACCGGTGGACCGTACACGCCACCGCGAGATCGAAGCGCCGCCGCCGCGCTTCCCGCCAGGGCAGGACCGTGGGACCCAACGACGCCAGATAATCCACCAGACCGGCGTCGAACGCCGAGCCGGGGTCGATCGTCAGATAGATCTCGATGTCGTCCGACCGCAGCAGGGGCAGCACATCCAGCAGGCGGGTGGCCGACGTCAGGGTGCGCGCCACGCCCAGGACCGTCGCCCGCGTCTCCCAGGTGTCCCACCGGGAGGACCGACGACGTCTGCGGGACCGCAACAAGAATTCTCCGGACGGCTGTGCACGGGGCAACACGGGGCAATGGGACGAGGTGATCGTACTCAACAACTCCCCGCTCAGGGAGGTTTCGCACGGCCTGTGTCGGTCGCGCAACTCCACCCTCCACCCGCACACAGACACACCTCCGCCGTTGACAGCAGCGGCGGGGGTCCGGTGCTGTCAACGGCGGAGGTGTGTCTGTGTGCCGGTTATTGGTGCGGATTTCCCGCAGAGCGGGTACGTATTGCGGTGCCGGCAGCCTTGATTAATGCGTCGCGATATTCGCGGTTTACCAGGGTTCCATCCAGATTCCATTGCCCCGGGCAACGCAATTGAAGCCGGTGAGTGCGCCCTGCTGGGCGAGCTTGTTACCCAGGGTCTGGCACTCGAGGTAGGACGCGGTCCAGTGCGGACGCAGATTGGTCTCCGCCGAGGCGGTTCCGGCCGCGGCCAGGGGCAGCACCACCACCGCGGTGGCCACCGCGGCCGCGGCCGCGACCTTCTTGCGCAGATTCTTCATGTGCTGTCTCCAATCTCCGGGCGGCAGTGCGCTACCGCCGAATTCAATGAGAATGACTGACACACGGGAGGCTAGCGCGATTCCGACTTTCGCGGCCTCCGTGACAAGCCGGAGACAAGATGAAGACAAGAAATCCCGCAATTCCGCGACGCATAACGACGGCCGCGCGGAAAGGCCGGTTCTCAGGTGTGTTCCTCCGCCGGAGCGACGTGGCCCCCGCCCCGCACCGACTCCAGCATGCCGTCGCAGTCGCGCCATACGACGAACAGCGCGCAGCCCGGCACCACGGCAAGACCCAGCAGCGGAGCCTGGTTGACGAGCGCCAGGGAGACGCCCAGCAGGCCGAGGTTCAGCAGCGCGAGCGGCCAGCGGCGCACCGAGGCGTAGCAGGCCGACAGGAGGGTGTGCCGGGAGACGGTCGGGATTTCGGCCGGGTCTTCGGCCAGGCCGGCCATGGCGACGACTCCGGAGCTGAGAGCGAGGAGGATCACCACGGTCAGCAGCGGCGCCAGGGCGGGCCCGAGGGCGGATCCCCAGAGGGCGGCCAGGTCGGTGGCCGCCACGGCGATCAGCAGTACGAAGGGGGTCCAGCCGAGGAGCGCCCGGGTGAACAGGCGCCGGTAGCCGCGGAACAGGTCGGCCACCGGCGCCCGTTCGTCGTCGGCGGTGCGCCTGAGGTAGGCGAACATCGCGGCGAGGGAGGGGCCTGCCCCGAGCGAGAGCAGGCCGAAGAAGACCGGGTACCGCCAGGGTTGGTGCTCGGCGGCCAGGGCCAGCAGCAGCGGCAGGTTGGTGACCGCCACGCCGAGGTTGACCACCAGGACCCGGTGGACATGGGACCAGATGAGGTCCCAGGAGTCGTGGCCGACGTTCAGCCGGAGCCTGCGGCCGCTCGCCTGCGTGCTCGGTGTGCCCGGTGTGCTCATGCCCTGCGCCTCACTTCATCCCACTGGTGGAGATGCCCTGGACGAAGTACCGCTGGCCGAGCAGGAAGACCACCAGGATCGGCAGCACGGACAGCACCGAGCCGGTCATGATCATCGCGTACTGGGAGCTGTACATGCCCACGAAGGACCGCAGGCCGAGCTGCACCGTCCACAGGTTGTTGTCCGTCAGATAGATGAACGGCCCCATGTAGTCGTTCCAGGTGTTGACGAAGGTCAGCAGGGCGAGGCTGGCCAGCGCGGGCTTCGACAGCGGCAGCACGATCCGCGCCCAGATGCCGTACTCGGTCAGCCCGTCAAGACGCGCGGCCTCGCTGAGCTCGTCCGGGATGGTCAGGTAGAACTGGCGCATCAGGAAGACGCCGAACGCGCCGAACGCCTGGAGCAGGATCAGCGACAGGTGCGTGTTCACCAGGCCCAGCTTCTGCATGATGATGTACTGCGGCACCATGTACGCCTGCCACGGCACCGCGATGGTGGCGATGTAGGCGAGGAAGACGGCGTCGCGCCCGGGAAAACGCATCTTGGCGAAGCCGTAGGCCGCGAAGCTGCCGGTCAGGACCTGTAGTGCGGTGATGACGACGCTGAGGAACAGCGAGTTGCCCATGTAGGTCCACAGCGGGATCGCGGTCCAGATGTCGGAGAAGTTCTCCCAGTGGAAGGACTTCGGGATCCACTGGATCGGGACCGTGAAGACCTCGTTGTCGGTCTTCAGCGAGGACACCAGCATCCATACGAACGGCACGAGGACCGCCGCCGACAGCACCGTCAGCACCACGTACAGCAGGGCCCGGCCGATGATCCGCCCCGGCCCGCCCGGCGGCACGGTCGTCTTCATCGCTCGTTCCTCCGCTGGAATCGGAACTGGGTCACGGTGATGATCAGGACGATGAGGAACAACACCAGGGAGATGGCCGAGGAGTAGCCGAACCGGCCCTGGGTGATGCCCTCCCTGAAGATGAGCTGGGACAGCACCAGCGTGGAGCGGCCGGGGCCGCCCTCGGTCATGACCTGCACCAGGTCGAAGACCTTGAAGCTGGAGACCGTCAGCATGACCAGGACGAAGAAGGTCGTCGGCCGCAGCGACGGCACCGTGACATGCCAGAACCGCTTCCACGCACCGGCGCCGTCCACCCTGGCCGCCTCGTACAGCTCCGCCGGGATGGCCTGGAGCCCCGCCAGATACAGCACCATGTAGTAGCCCATGTCCCGCCACACACTGGTGATGATCACCGCGGGCAGCGCCCAGTCGGTGTCGGTGGTCCACCCCGGCGGATGGGCCATCCCCACGGCCTTCAGCAGCTGGTTCACCGGACCGGCGTCCGGGCTGAACAGCATGTTCCACACCACGGCCACCGCGACGAGCGAGGTGATGTAGGGGAAGAAGAAGGCCGTACGGAAGAAGGCGACACCGCGCAGCTTCTGGTTGAGCAGCACCGCCAGGCCGAGGGAGGCCGCCATGGTGAGCGGGATGTGCCCGGCCGCGTACCAGGAGGTGTTGGTCAGCGCCGTCCAGAAGTTGTCGTTGTCCCACATCCGGCGGAAGTTGTCGAACCCGATCCACTGGGGGGTGTTGTACGAGTTCCAGTCGGTGAACGACAGCAGCAGCGTGGCGACCACCGGAACCAGGGTCAGGGCGGCGAAGCCCAGCAGGTTCGGCAGGATGAAGCTCCAGCCCACCAGCGCGGTACGCCGGCGGCGCCGCTTGAGGGCCGCGGTGTTGGAGGCCTTGCCGGGGCCGCCGACGCCGGAGGTCTTGTCGAGGGCCGTGGCTCCAGCCGTAGTCGTGGCCGTGGCCGAGGCTGCGGCTGTGGCCGCAGCCGTGGCGCCGGAGATCTCGCTCATTCGACTTCGGACTTCACGCGGGATTCCATCTCCTCGATGCCCTTGTCGATGGACTTCTCACCGGACATCACCAGCTCGTGCTCCTCTTTGAGGATCTGGTCGATGTCGGAGGACTTCGGGCTGACCGGCATCTCCAGCTTGACGGTGTCCGGGCTCATGGCCTTCTTGGACAGGTCGTCGTTCGGCATGTCCTTGACGCCGAAGAAGTTCTTCATGACCGCGTCATCCGTGTAGGACGGCACGACGCCGACCTTGGCGATCGCGGCCGCTCCCTTCGGGCCGGAGGCCCACAGTACGAACTTCTTCGCCGCCGCGGAGTTCCTGGCCTTCTTGTTCACCGCGAACGCGGTCGGGGAGCCGAAGGTGACCGTCTTGCCGTTCGCACTGGTCTGCGGCAGCGGTGCCATGCCCCAGTCGACGTCGTTCTTGCCCTCGGCCTTCAGCTGCAGCAGACGGGCGGCCAGCCAGGTGCCCATGGGCACCATCGCGGTCTTGCGGGTGGAGAACATCGCGTCGTAGGTGGTCTGCTGGGTCTTGGCCGTGGCGAACGGCATCACGGCGCCGGACTTCTGCAGGTCCAGTGCCATCTCGTACTGCTTCTTGAAGAATCCGTAGTCGCCGCTCAGCTGGTCCCCGCCGGTCTGCGCGGCGGCGATCGCCTGCACCACCGAGCGCCACGTCTGGTGGTAGGTGCCGTAGACCTTGGCCGAACCCGAACCGGTGGTGAGCTTCTTGGCCAGCTCGGCGTAGTCGGACCAGGAGAGCTTGGACAGATCCGCGCCGCTCTTCTTGAGGAGGTCCTTGTTGTAGAAGAGCACCCAGAAATCCTGCCGGTACGGCACGGCGTAGTAGTCGCCCTTGAGGTCAAAGGCGTCGAGGCCGGAGTACTTGGCCTTGTCGAGCTTGTTGACGTCGGTGGTGAGCGACTGGAGCTGGCCACGCGTGCCGTAGCGGGCGTAGTCGGTGACGTTCTTCATGGTCAGCACGTCGGTGCTGTCACCGCCGGAGAGCATGGTGGTGACCTTGTTGGAGTAGTCGGCGGAGAGGATGTCGACCGGCTGTACGTCGATGTCCTTGTTCTCGGCCTCGAATCCGTCGATCAGCGCCTTGAACTCGGGGGTCTTCTCGTAGTCCCATACCGCGACCTTGACGATGGTCTTGCCGTCGGCGGTCTTGCCACTGCCCTCGCCGTTGCCGCAGCCGACGGCGAGCAGGGACAGCGCGACGGCCGCGGTCAGGCCTCTGACGGGTCCTTTGAGGGTGCGTATCACGGGAGCGGCTCCTTGTGATGAGGGGTTGTGTTGCGGGAGATGCGCTGCGGGAGGTGCGTTGCGGGGGGTGCGTTGCGAGAGGACGTGTCGCGGGGGGGGTGGTGCGAGGTGTCCTGGTGGGGTGAGCGGGGTGCGGGCGCCCGGTGGGTTGGGCGTTCAGGCGCTCAGGCGTTCAGGCGCTCAGGCCGAGCGCCAGCGCCTCCGCGGTGATCTCGGACTGCAGGGGTTCGCGCGCGGTCCACCGGGCCAGCTCGTCCATGGCGTGGTCGGTGAGGCGCCCGATCTCCGTGCCGAGCGAGCCCGCGATATGCGGGGTGATCATCACGCTGGCCTGGTGTCTCAGTGGCGAGTCGATGGGCAGGGGCTCGGGGTCGGTGACGTCGAGGATGGCGAAGAGGCGTCCGGAGGCGCATTCGGCGGCGAGCGCGTCGGAGTCGATGAGACTGCCGCGCGCCGTGTTGATCACGGTCGCGTGATCGGGAAGCAGGCTGAGCTGGTCGGTGCCGATGAGGTGGCGGGTCTCCCGCAGTTCGGGAGCGTGCAGGGACAGCACATCTACGCGCGGAAGCAGTTCCTCCAGCGGGACCAGGGTGGCGCCCGCCCGCTTCACCTCCTCCGCGTCCGCGTACGGATCGGCGACCAGGCAGGTGGTGTCCCCGAGGATCTTGAGCAGGTCGACCACCCGGCGGCCGATCCGCGAGAAGCCGACGATCCCCACGGTCCGGCCGAAGTTGGACAGATCACCGTATCCCGACACCGTGCCCCAGCCCTGGTAGGCGCGTTCCTCGTCGGCGGCGAGGAACGGGGCCTTCTTGCCGGCGAAGATGATGGCCGCCAGGGTGTACTCGGCGACGGGAATCGCATTGGCGTCCGCGCCGCTGGTCACCTGGATCCCCCGGCGCCACACCTCCTCGCCCACCAGCCCCCGCACACTGCCGGCGCAGTGCAGCACCGCCCGCAGCGCGGGGGCCGCGGCGATCCGCTCCGGCGTCAGCTTGGGCGCGCCCCAGGACGTGAGCAGGACCTCCACCTCCGCCAAGCGCGCCCGCACCGCCGGATGGTCGAGGTCGTCGGTCCAGACCGGGTCGCCCAGGTTCACCAGGTCCGCCAGCCGCGCGAGCCGGGCGGAGTCGAAGTGCGCGTCGAAGCTCGGCCTGCTCATGACGACCAGCGCGTTGGGCTTCGTCTGCATCGGGCGTCGAGTCCTTCCCTAGGCCGGTCTGGACCGGCACCGTTGCCATCTGACGCGAAATCGCGAAATCGCGAAGTTGTTATGTCCCGCTAAATCCCGTGTTGCATAGAACACATGGGAACCCGCCGAACACGTTGGAACAGGGATAGTGGTCAGCAGCACATATCCGCTATAGATCGAACACAATCGAAGTGATTCGTTCAGACTCGAACAGGCCATCAGGCCGTGGACCGAGGGGGCCCGATGAGCGCAGACCGACCTTTCGCCCTTCAGCGCAGGGAACGCCTGATGGACGAGTTGCGTCGGCACGGCACCGTACGGGTCCGTGACCTCGCCCGGCTGCTCGACGTCAGCGAACTGACCGTACGGCGCGATATCACCGCCCTCGCCGCCCGCGGCCTGCTCACCAAAGTGCACGGCGGCGCCACCCTGCCGACCGATCTCGACCAGGCCCCGGCCCGTCGGCCCCGCCCCACGCCTGTGCCCTTCACGATCGGCATGGTCGTGCCCTCCCTGGACTTCTACTGGCCGTCGATCGTCAGCGGCGCCCGCTCGGCGGCGGCCGGGCTCGGCGTCCAGCTCCAACTGCGCGGATCGAGCTACGACCAGGCCGAGGACCGCCGCCAGATCAGCCGGCTGATCGAGGCCAAACAGGTCCAGGGGCTGCTGCTGGCGCCCAATCTGGAGGGCAACGGGGTCGACGAACTGATCGACTGGATCAGCAATCTGCCGGTGCCGACCATCCTGGTGGAGCGGCAGACCTCGCAGTGGACGCCGACCCCGCGCCAGCTGGAGTGGGTGCGCAGCGACCACGCGGTCGGCCTGGAGCTGGCCGTACGCCACCTCCACGAGCACGGCCACCGCCGGATCGGTCTGGTGCTGTCCAAGGGCAGCCCGCACTCGTCCCATCTCGCCCAGGGCTGGTTGAAGGCGTGCACGGAGCTCGACCTGCCCAGCGAGTTCGTGGTCCGCGAAAGCGTCGCCCTCGACCAGCCGGGCCACCGGCAGATCATCGAGGGCATCCTCGACCGGTGCCGAGGGTCCCGGATCACCGCGCTGATCGTGCACAGCGACCCCGACGCGATGTCGGTCGCCCAATACCTCGCCGAGCAGGGGTACTCCATCCCCGACGACATGGCCCTGGTCAGCTACGACGACGAGGTGGCCCACCTCGCGGAGCCGGCGATGACGGCGGTCCGCCCGCCCAAGGCCCGGGTCGGCCGGGTCGCGGTCGAGATGATGGTGTCCAGACTCGTGGAGGGCAAGCGCCGCCCGGCGCAGCGCGTGCTCATCCTGCCGGAGCTGATCCTCCGTGACTCGTCGGTCAAACGGGCCCGGGCGCTGTGACGGCGCGGCGGACCCGCCGGTGACGTACGGCCGTTGACGTACGGGGCGTCATCGTACGGGCCGTCGTCGTACGGGCCGTTGACGTACGGGGCGTCATCGTACGGGCCGTCGTCGTACGGGGCGTCGTCGTACGGGGCGTCGTCGTACGGGCCGTCGACGCACGGGCCGTCGACGCACGGGCCATTGACGTACGGGCCGTCGACGCACGGGCCGTCGACGTACCGGCGGGTCGGAGCGGACCGATCCGGTCAGGGAGCCACCGGGGGCACCGCGGGCAGCTCAACGTCGGTGGTGAGACCGTCCGGCCAGGTCAGCCGGGCCCGGTGGCCACCGTCGGGGCCCGGGTGAACGGAGACGGCAGGATCGGGCCCGCCCTGCTCGCTCTGACCACCACCGTCGAGGGTCACCGCAGCCGCGAGCACATCGCCGTACGGCACACCGTCCGTGGCCAGCCACGGCGTCGCGGTCCGGGCGCCGAGCGGGCTGTCGTCCTTCCCGGTGGCGACTCCGCCGCGGTGCAGCCCCCGAAGGCCGCGCAGCGACGAACGCAGGGACGCGGTGCCCGCCTCCGCGTACGGCCCGGCGCCCGCGCGGCCGGTGCCCGCCCACGTCTCGGGCGGGGTGTCGGCCGCGACCGGCCAACCGCCCATCCGCACAGAGCCCCCGCTCCGGCCCGCCGTCGATGCCGAAGCGTCCACCCTGACGAGTCGCACCTCAACCCCCGAGCGCAGCACCGAGGCGACGGTGACCACGGGCCCCGGCGTCGTCGGCCCGGTCCGGCCGGAGCCGTGGTCGGGCGAGTCGTCGGCGCCGCTGTCGACCCAGCGCACCGGCCCCCGGGAGGCGGCGGCGAGCACACCGCCGGGAAGCTCGCGGGCGAACAGCGTCTCGAACCCGGTGCGGTGGCTGGCCCGGCCGTCCTCGTCCAGCAGTACGACCGCGTTGTCGACCGGGTCGGCCGCCGACGCGGCGGTCAGCGGGGGCACGGTGGCGGTGGAGTAGCCGAGCCGTGCGTACAGCGGCGAGTCCGCGCTGGTGTCGCCGGGGAGCGCGTGGTCGGTGCCGTGGTTGAGCACCACCGCGATGCCGTCGCGGCGCCGCGCGGAGACCAGCCAGCCCGGGGCCTCGACGACCCGTACGACGTCCCCGGTCTCCACCGGCAGCGGGAGTTCCGGTTCCGTCCATACGGGGTGGTCCTCGGGCAGCATCAGGCCGAGCATGCCCTTGGCCGCCCAGTACGGCGATGCGGGCCCGGAGTAGGACTGCCGCATCGCGGGCCAGGCGGCGTGCCAGCCGAGGTTGAGCAGTCCGTCCCCGTCGGGGGCTCCGCGTTCGGCGAAGTGCCGGACGATGCCACTGGCCGCGCGGCGTACGAGTCCTGGCGGTTGCCCGCCCGCTCCGGTGATCGCGCCGACCCAGAAGGGCGCGGCGGCGGCGAAGCGGTAGGTGAGGCTGCGTCCTTGCAGCAGCGGGGAGCCGTCCGCGCCGACCAGGCACACCGCGTCGTCGAGGTAACGCGTAAGGTCCGCGGCCCAGGTCTCCCGGAGGGCCGGCGGGCACAGCGTGCCGGTGACGTCGAACAGGTGGGTCCACAGCAGCGGATACAGGTGCAGCGCCCAGCCCGTGTAGTGGTCGAAGGCCCGCTCCTGCCCGTCGCTGAGCCAGCCGCCCGCCCGGCGCAGCGAGGCGTGGACGGCCAGGTCCTCCTCGATGTCGGCGGCCGACCACGGTCCGCCGGCCTCCCGCAGGAACGACTCGACGACGATCCTGAACCAGACCCAGTTGATGGGCGGATAGGGCTGCCCGACGACGGTCCCCAGCCAGTCGATGACCCGCTCGCGCACCCCGTCGTCGAGCCGGTCCCACAGCCAGGGCTTGGTCAGCTGCAACACCAGGGCGATGGAGGCGGCCTCGACCTTGGCCTGGCCGAGCTGATCGGGGCGGGGCCATGCCTCGGGCGAATGCGGATCGGTGCCCGCCGCCAGACCGCGCGCGTACCGCTCCAGCAGCCCGCCGAGCAGCCCGCCGGGGTCCGCGCCCCGCTCCCCCGCGACGCGGAAGCCGGCGAGCAGGAAGGTGCGGGCGAAGCCCTCCAGGCCGTCGGAGACCGCGCCGTTCGCGCTCGCCGGGCCGGGCAGGTCGATCCGGGCTCCCGCCGGGGAGGCGTACGGCTGGGCGGCGGCGAGCATCCGGTCGGCGAGCGCGGTCCAGTGCGCCCTGGTCCAGCCGGTGTACGGGGCGAGGTCCCGGTCCTCGTCAGGCGACACTGCTTCCTCCGGAAGGCGGTGGTGGGTGATGGGTGGGTGGATGGATGGCGTTGCCACCTCACCCCGTGGCATAGTCCCGAGTCAACGATTTCGAACAGAATCGATCAGGAGAGATAATGGGCCTGGTAGAGCCGGAGCCGGAATCCCCCGCGTACCGCTCCCTACGGAGCCGACTGGCCCCGACCCTGACGACCCTGAGCCCCGATCCGCTGGTCGAACTCCTCCGCGATGCCCCTATGCGGCTCCCCGTCCCCACGGTCACCGCGCGCTCGGTGTGGGAGGCGGTGGACGCCGGCACGCGCGAAGGGCTGCTGGAGGAGGCCGCGGCCGAACTCCGCCGGAACGCACCGGTCTTGACCGCATCCGACTGGGCCCGGACGTTCCGGGACGGGGTGCGGACCGCGTACGAGGACTCCGCCCGGCGGCTGCGCGAGCGGGCCACGCTCTTCGTGCTCGCCGCCACACTCACCGGCGAGGTGGCCCCGGTCGACGCCCCACCCGGTGCTGCCCCGTACCTCGACGCCGCGGCCGACGCCCTGATGGCCCTGGCCGAGACCAGCACCTGGTGCTGGGCGCCGCACGACCGCTACGCCAAGGCCCGCGGCGAAGTGCTGCCGGACCCGGACGAGCCGTTCCTCGACCTGGGGGCCGCCGAGGTGGCATCCCTGCTGGCCTGGGCCGACCACGTACTCGGCCCGCATCTGGACACCCGCGTCCCCGGGCTGCGCAGACGGCTCCGGCGCGAGGTGGACCTACGGGTGCTGACGCCGTTCGAACGCACCCGGGACTGGCACTGGATCGGCCTCGACGGGGACGCCCACAACTGGAACCCCTGGATCCATGGGGCCGTTCTCGCCGCGGCCCTCCTGCTGACCGACGACGAGGAACGGCGGGCGCGGCTCGTACGGCTCGTCGTCGAGGGCCTGGACCACTACCTCGCCGTGCTCCCCGACGACGGCGGGATCGACGAAGGCGTCGCCTACTGGTGGCAGGGCGCCGGCCGGCTCCTGGAAGCCCTCGACCTGCTCGCCGACGCCGGCGGCCCCGCGCTCGACGCCCGCGACCTGCCCGTATTCGGTCCGCTCAGCAAGTTCCCGCACCGTATGCACCTCGCCGGCGACTGGTACGTCAACGCCGGCGACGCCCCCGCCCGGCTGTGGCCCGACCAGCCCTGGCACCTGCTCTTCCAGTGGGGCGAGCGCCTGTCCGACCCCGACGTCCGCGCCCACGCCCTGGCATGCGCACGCGGAGGACCGGCCGTACGCCCCCGGGCGGGCCTCGGCCGAGCACTCGCCGGACTCTGCGCCCCACGCTGGCGCCACGCCCTGACCGCCGCTCCCGCCGAAGGCCCCGCCGCCCCCTGGGCGGCACGGGAGACCTGGCTGCCCCGGGTCCAGGTCCTCGTCGCGCGGGAGACGCCGGGCACGGCCGCGGGCCTGACCCTGGCGGCGAAGGCGGGCCACAACGGCGAGCGGCACAACCACCTCGACGTCGGTTCGTACTGGGTCGCCCTGAACGGCCGCCCCCTGGTCGTCGACATCGGCCAACCGACCTACACGGCAGCCAGCTTCGGCCCCGACCGCTACCAGGCATGGCCCCTCCAGAGCGCCTGGCACAACGTCCCCGAGCCGGGCGCCGAGCAACAGCCGGGCCCCGCCCACCGCGCGGACGACGTACGCGTCGACCTCACCCCAGCCGCAGCCACCCTGCACGCCGACCTCGCCGCCGCGTACCCGACGGGCCTGCTGCGCACCTGGCGCCGCTCCTTGCGACTGGTGCGCGCCACGGCGGACACCCCGGCACACGTCCTGATCGAGGACCACTGGACGCCAGATCTCGCTACCCCAGTACTGCTACGGCACATCCTGTCGGGAGCCGTCGAACTGGCCGAGGGGCAGGCACAGATCACCGCCGACGGGCACTCGTTGCTGATCACCTGGGACCCGGAGCGCGCCACCGCCCGGCTCGAACACCACGACCCCGACGACCCGTTGCTGCGCGAGTCGTGGGGAGAGCGGCTGACCAGACTCACCCTGACCGTCGCGGCCTCCTCGGCGGCGGCATCCTCGGCCGGGGAGCCGTTCACCGTCCGGATGGAGCGCTCGAATAACAATTGACTTGTTACAATGAGAGGCATGGCTACCGACCCCTCCCCCGGCGAAGGCCCCACCCGACCGGTGTCCGTGTCCCTTCATGAGGGCACGATCGCCGCGCTCAAGCAGCGTGTCGGCAAGCGCGGCCTGTCCGCCTATGTCGAAGCTCTCATCCAGCGGCAGCTGGAACGAGACCGGCTGCGCGAGTTGATCGAGGACGCCGAGGCCGAGCACGGCCCGGTCGACCAGGCAGCGGTCGAGGCCAAGCGAGCCATCCTGCGCGGCGATATGGCCGACTCGGCAGACGCCGCGTGAGCGGCACCCTCGTCCTGGACTGCGAAGGACTGTCCAAGCTCGTACGACGCGACCCCGAACTCACCGAGTGGCTGACCGCGGCCGAGGCCGAGGACATCCGCGTGGTCGCCAGCTCCGTCACGCTGGTCGAGGCGCGCGACCCCAAGGTGCATCAGGCCCGGTTCGACTACGCCATCTCGCGTATCAACGTCATCCCGCCGACCGAGGCCATCGCCCGGCACGCCAGCAAGCTCCTCGCCACAGCGGGCCTGCACGGCCACAAGTACGCACTGGACGCCATCGTGGCCGCCACCGCACTCGCGTCCCCTTCCCCCACCACCGTGCTGACCTCCGACCCCGAAGACCTCATCACGCTGTGCGGCGCCGACGTCCGCGTGATCAAGATTTGACCGGATGCTTGTCAGACCCCGTCGCCAGCGTTCGCCCGCCTCGACGTGGCACCACGCTCGTACGCCTTCGCCATGCGGGTATCCGAGGTTCCGCTCATTGCTGTACTGATTCCGCGCTCGAAGGAGGCCCCATGCTGATGGCACACCGCGCGGTCCTGCGCAATCTCGTCCAGCAGTACGAAACCCTGCAAGCGCTGAACGCCAAGCTCACGGCGGGATCGGCTTGGCAATGAACGGCTTGCCCCCGCGTGAAAGCCCACTCGGACCACATGACCTCGAGGAAGCGGCAGCCAAGCTGTCCGATCAGCGGGACCGCCTCCGCGCGGAGATCGCCACCGCACGGGAAACCGAGTCGGCCCTCCGCCGCGACTGCGCCCTGGACGCCGCGGACGTCGGCGCGACCACCCTCGCCATCGAGGAGCTGCACACCCGCATCGACACCGCCACCACCCTCCTGGAACGGACCCTCGCCGCGCTCACCCGCATCCAGGACGGCACCTTCGGCACCTGCGCCACCTGCGGCGCCCCCATCGCCCGGGAACGGGTGATGGCCATGCCGCACGCCGAGCGGTGCGTCGCCTGCACCGAGCGGCAGAGTGGGCCCTGAGCGAAGCGCTAGATCTGGCCGAGGTCGATCTCCACCGGGAACGGAGCCGCGACTCTCACCACGCCGGTGAACACGTCCCCGTCCCGATAGGCCCTGATCGCCGGGTCGAGGACGTATGTGCACACCAGCGGGACGCCGGTGGCTGTCTGCTCGATCCGCCAATAGAAGGCGATCCCGGCCTTGGCGTACTGGTCCACCTTCACGATCCGGTCGGTGGTCTCCGCCCCGGGGGACACGACCTCGGCGACCAGCAGCACATGCTCGGGGCGGGTGGGCGTGATGTCGATCGTCTCCGCGCGGTACACGACCACGTCCGGGCGGCGATTGGTAAGCGGCACGTCCTGCAACCGGACATCGAAGTCCGTATCGGCGTTCCAGTCAGGCCCCGCGGCGGCCTCCAGTGCGTTCGCGAGGATACGAGCCAGGCGGTTGTGCCGCTTGGACGCACGAGGGCTCACCACGACCAACCCGTCCACGATCTCGACGCCCGCGCACTGCTCTTCGGACCAGGAGTCGTACTGCTCGGCTGTGATCTGCTCGCGTAGTGCAGCCACGTCGTCAGGCGCCCGGGCCGGCCACCGCGTCACCCTCGGGCTCCGCCGCACCCGCCGGGGTGTCACTCAGCCCGAGGCGCAAGTGTTCCACGTGGTAGAGCGCCTGGTCGAGGAGTTCGGCGACGTGGTTGTCGTACAGCGCGTACACCACGGAGCGCCCCTTGCGGGTGCCGGTCACCAGCCCGAGGTTGCGGAGCAGGCGGAGTTGGTGCGAGCAGGCTGACTGCTCCATGCCCACCTCGGCGGCCAGTTCGGTGGCCGCGAGGGGGCCCTCGCGCAGCCGGGCGAGGATCAGCAGACGGGAGGGGGTGGCCAGGGCCTGCAAGGTCGTGGCGACCTTGGCGGCACCGGCCGCGTCCAGGCGCGCGCGGGGGACGGTGCTGGCGGGGGTTGCGGCTCCATGACCCATGCGGTCATCGTACGCCGCCACCCCATGAACACATGAATCATTGTTCATTCAATCCTGTTACGGTGGTGGCGTCGGATGCGATTCCTCCCGCCCGTGAAGGACCACTGCCGCGATGACGTCCACTCTCACCCGCTCCGCCCCCGGGGCCACCCGCGACGCGGTGGCGCCCAAGCGCCGTACGCGGATCTTCGCCCTGCCCGAGGCCCGCTGGGCGGCCGCCGCGCTGGTGCTCTTCCTGGTCGCGCTGCCGCTGTATCTGCTGGAGGCGCCGGGGTGGGCATGGGGTCCGCTGTTCGCGCTCGTGTACGTGACGGGCGGCTGGGAGCCCAGCTGGGCGGGCCTTCAAGCGCTCAAGGAGAAGACCCTCGACGTCGACCTGCTCATGGTCGTCGCCGCACTCGGCGCGGCGGCGATCGGGCAGGTGCTGGACGGCGCCCTGCTGATCGTCATCTTCGCCACCTCCGGCGCGCTGGAGGCCATCGCCACCGCCCGCACCGCCGACTCCGTACGCGGCCTGCTCGACCTCGCCCCGGCCACCGCCACGCGCCTCGCCGACGACGGCGGGGAGGAGGCGGTGCCCACCGAGCGGCTGCGCGTGGGCGACACGCTTTTGGTGCGGCCCGGGGAACGCATCGGCGCCGACGGCCGGGTGCTGGACGGGGCGAGCGACGTCGACCAGGCCACCATCACCGGCGAGCCGCTGCCGGTGGCCAAGGAGACGGGCGACGAGGTGTTCGCCGGCACCCTCAACGGCACCGGCGCGCTCCGGGTGAAGGTCGAACGCGATCCCTCGGACTCGGTGATCGCCCGCATCGTGGCCATGGTCGAGGAGGCCGCCGAGACCAAAGCCCCCACCCAGTTGTTCATCGAGAAGGTCGAACAGCGCTACAGCCTCGGCATGGTCGCCGCCACCCTCGCTCTGTTCACGCTCCCTCTTGTCTTCGGCGCCGCTCTGCAGCCGACGTTGCTGCGGGCGATGACCTTCATGATCGTCGCGTCTCCCTGCGCGGTGGTGCTGGCCACCATGCCCCCGCTGCTGTCCGCGATCGCCAACGCCGGACGCCACGGCGTACTGGTCAAGTCCGCGGTGGTGATGGAACGCCTCGGGCAGATCGACGCCGTGGCGCTCGACAAGACCGGCACCCTCACCGAGGGCACGCCGAAGGTGACGGACATCCGCCCGCTGCCTGCCTCCGGCCTGACCGGCCTGGCCGGCCTGACCGAGGACGAGCTGCTACGGCTCGCGGCGGCGGCCGAGCACCCCAGCGAACACCCGCTGGCCCGCGCCATCGTGGACGCCGCGCGCGACCTCCGTCTCCCCCCGGCTGAGGATTTCAACTCCAAGCCCGGTACGGGTGTGACCGCCCGCGTCGACGGCCAAGCCGTCGCGGTCGGCAGCCCGGCCCGGCTCCTGGACGACAGCGCCACCGCAGCTCTCGCTGAGCAGTTGGAGAGCGAGGGCCGCACCGCCGTCCTGGTGTTGGTGGACGGCGCCCCCGTCGGCGTACTGGGCATCGCCGACCGCCTCCGCGACGAGGCCACCGCCACGGTCGCCTCCCTCGCCGCGCTCACGGGCACCGCGCCGGTCCTCGTCACCGGCGACAACCCGCGCGCTGCCGCGCGTCTGGCCGACGAAGTCGGCATCGCGGACGTACGGGCGGGACTGCTGCCGCAGGACAAGGTTGCCGCGGTACGGGAGTTGGCAGCCGCCGGCCGAAAGGTCCTGGTCGTCGGCGACGGCGTCAACGACGCCCCCGCCCTGGCCGCCGCCCACACCGGCATCGCCATGGGCCGCGCCGGCTCCGACCTCGCCCTGGAGACCGCGGACGCCGTCGTCGTACGCGACGAACTGGCCACGATTCCGACTGTTGTCGCGCTCTCCCGCCGCGCCCGTCGCCTGGTGGTGCAGAACCTGGTCATCGCCGGGACCTTCATCACCGGCCTGGTGATCTGGGACCTGGTCGGGACTTTGCCGCTACCGCTGGGTGTCGCGGGCCACGAGGGCTCCACGGTGATCGTCGGCCTCAACGGTCTGCGGCTGCTGGCCGATGGCGCGTGGCGCCGCGCTCGGAGCTCCGGGGACGACGCGTAAGCGGCGAGACCGCCCCCGCGCGCTGTGGCGTGCCAGTATGGAAAGTCTCTACGGCGTGAGGGGGCGTCAGGTGAGCACGTGGAAGCGGTGGCTGCTGGCGGGGGTGGCGTCGCTGGCGGTGTTCGGGTTGTTCGTGTGGCTGGGGGAGTTGGTGTTGCCCTGGGACCGGCCGGAGCGCATCGGGACGGGTGCGGGGGCTGGGGCTGTCGTGGCTGGGGTGCTGGTGGCGTGGGTGTCCTCGCTGAACGGGTCTCCAACTCCGCCGCCGTCGCCTGCAGCGGGTTCGGGTGGGCCTACGGCGTCCGGGGAGCGGTCGGTGGCCGTGGTGGAGAACTCGGGTGTCATCGTGACGGGTGACGGAGGCACGGTTCAGCGGTGAGCGAGGAGATCGTGCCGTCCGTGTTCGGGGGCCGCTCGGCTGCGGCGGGGAGCAATTCCGGGGTGGTCGCGACCGGCGATCACAATCAAATCGAGTACCGGACGGTGGTCCTGCCTGCGGGCAGTGTGGGAGCCGCTGCCGTGCCGGATGACGCGGTGGCGCGGGTGAACAACCTGCCGACGCCTGACAGCGCGGTGTTCCGGGGCCGGGATGAGGCCCTTGCCGCGCTGGAAGCGTTACCGGCGGCCGGGGCGGGGGTGGTGGCGCAGAGTGTGAGGGGGCTGGGCGGGGTAGGCAAGAGCACGCTGGTGCTGCATCACGCCCGTCGGTTCCTGGCGGCGGGCGGCGGGCCGGCGTGGTGGGTGGACGCCGAGTCCGCGTCCAAGGTGATGGCCGGGCTGGCCGCGCTGGCGACAGCGCTGAACCCCGTGCACGCGGCGCTGCCGCTGGACGAGGCGGCACAGTGGGCCGTGGTCTGGCTTCAGGGCCGCACTGGATGGCTGCTGGTGCTGGACAACGCGGAGGACCCCGCCGACCTCGACCCGTACTTGGGGCGCCTGACGACCGGGCAAGTGCTGATCACCACCCGCCGCGACCTGCCCTGGCGCGACCTGGGCGCGCCACTGCGCCTGGATACGCTCACCCCCGAGGCGGCGGTGGACGTCCTGCGGGAAATCACCAGCAGCGCGGATACGGCGGAGCTGGGTTGTCTGGCCGAGGAGCTCGGCTACCTGCCGCTGGCTTTGCAGCAGGCCGGCGCGTATCTGGCCCAGACCCGTACCGCCCCCGGGGACTACCTCGATCAGCTCCGTGACGACCCAGCCGGGGCCCTGGCGGCCGCCGCCCCGGGAGATCCCCAGCAGCGCACCATCGCCCAGCTGTGGAGCGTCACACTGAGCGCCGTGGAGACCGCCGACTCGTTCGCGGTGGGACTGCTGCGCATTCTGGCGTACGGTGCCCCAGACCCACTGCCGCGCGCCGTGCTGGACATCACACCGGAGCTTCGGCGTGCTTTCGACCACGCCCTGGGCGTGCTGGCCGCCTACAGCATGATCACCCTCACCGAGAGCACCGTCACCGTCCATCGCCTCGTCCAGACCGTTGTACGCGCTACCACACCTCCTACTGCCCCAACACTCCCTCGCCGGGGCATACGTCGGCTCCTGCCCGACCGCAGACCGCCCGCGCTGCCACATCCCAGCGCCACCACCCTGGCGCTGCTAAGAACGGCGATCCCGTCCGACAGCCCCGAGGATGTCCAAACCTGGCCCGCATGGCAGATGCTTCTGCCCCACATCCAAGCCGTAGTCAGCCATGATGAGATCGTCGACAGCCATCCTGATCTCGCCTTTGTGCTGGGACAGTCGGCCTTCCACTTGCGGGCCTGGGGCCAGGCCGCACAAGCCCTACCGCTGGCGGAACGGGCGCTGGCCATCACCGAAGCAGCCCTCGGACCCAACCACCCCAATACCGCACTCCGCCTGAACAACCTCGCCGCCACACTCAGCAACCTGGGCCGCCACGCCGACGCACTACCACTGGAGGAACGGGCGCTGGCCATCACCGAAGCAGCCCTCGGACCCAACCACCCCGACACAGCCACATGCCTGAACAACCTCGCCACCACACTCAGCAACCTGGGCCGCCACACCGAAGCCCTACCACTGGAGGAACGGGCGCTGGCCATCACCGAAGCAGCCCTCGGACCCAACCACCCCGACACAGCCCTCCGCCTGGGCAACCTCGCCCGCACGTTCAGCGCCCTGGGCCGCCACACCGAAGCCCTACCACTGGAGGAACGGGCGCTGGCCATCACCGAAGCAGCCCTCGGACCCAACCACCCCAGAACCGCCACACGCCTGGGCAACCTCGCCACCACACTCAGCAGCCTCGGACGCCACACCGAAGCCCTACCACTGGAGGAACGGGCGCTGGCCATCACCGAGGCAACTCTCGGACCCAACCACCCCGACACAGCCCTTAGCCTGGGCAACCTCGCCACCACACTCAGCGACCTCGGACGCCACACCGAAGCCCTACCACTGGCAGAGCGGGCACTTGCCATCACCGAAACAACCCACGGCCCCGACCACCCAGACACTGCCCTCCACCTGAACAACCTCGCCATCCTGAGACGCCGTCTCGCGGACGACAGCGATGACGACACCTCGGGCTGAGCAGCGTGACGGGGCCGCGAAGTGCTGTGCCTCAGACCGTGGCAAATTCTCCGGTCTGCACCGCGGTCGTGAAAGAGCCCCACGCGTCCGCCGAGAAGACCAGGGCTGGACCTGCCGGGTTCTTGCTGTCCCGGACCGGGACAACACCGGCAGTGGTGGCTATGCCGGGAGCAAAATCGACGCACTGACCTTCGTTGCCATTGCTGTAGCTGGACTTGACCCATTCAGCGCGGGACAGGTCGAGAGCGTTCCTCATCGGGTGTACTCCTCCATCACTCTGCGGATCACGGCCAGCGACTCATCCGGGTTCAGGGCACCCGCCCGTAGCCGATCGTACGCAGCAGTCGCGCGTTCCACCTCTTCCGGTGCGTCGGTCACCTGACCCGCCATCGCCGTATCCGCGTACACGATGCCCGGCCCTTCGTCGAACGCCAGAAGAGTGAAGCTCTCCACCGAGGGAGGCGCCCCCACCGCGAACGGTAGTACCTGAAGGGTGATGTGTGGGGACTCCACTTCGGTCAACAGGTGGGCCAACTGCTCGCTCATCACCTCGGCCCCGCCTACGGCGGTGCGCAGGCACGCCTCATGCAGGACGCACCACAGCAACGGAGGTGCCTCCTTCTCCATCACCTCTCGCCTTCGCTGCCGCCGCTCAACCCTGGCATCGATCTTGTCCTTGTTCTCGCGTGGGTGCGCGGCCCGGAAGACGGCACGCGCATAGTCGGCCGTCTGGAACATGCCCATGACGAGAGACGCGGAGTAGTCCAGGATGCCCGTCGCCTGCCGCTCCAACTGCACGTACGGCAGGAACCAGGCCGGATAGCCGTGCAGGCTGGCCCACTCCCGGAGCCGCGCAAACGTACCCGGCGTACCGAAGACTTCATCGCAAACCTTGGCGAACGACCGACTGGCCAGCCTCTCCTCCGCCTCCACCTTCGCCACGTACTGCTGCCCGTAGTTAGCTAGCTCGCCCAGCTGTCGCTGGCTCATCCCCGCCCGCAACCGCCAGATCCGTACCTCTTTGCCGAAAAACGCGGGTCCGCTGAGCTGTTCCTGCTCCTCGCTCGTCGTCTCACTCGTCGTCTCACTCATCGCATGGATCTCCCCTCACCCCAGGCCGACTTGGCGGGTGCCACCCCTGTTGCCTGCCGCCCCTCAGCGCAACGCTTGGAGTACACACAGTAATTAAAGCCCGCAAGGCATATCCAAGTCAGAAAGAACCACCCAAAGTAGCTAACACCGAACAGGTGACCGAATGAACGACCAATGCCCCATCTGCCACCACTTCCGCGCGCTGCGCGAACAGGCCAAACGGGCCGGGGACTACAGCAAGGCGACCGACTACGAGGTGCTGCGCCGACGCCACCCCGCCCACACCGCCCAGGCGCCTCGGCAGTCCGGAGGGCCACGCGCATGAACACCGGAAGGACTGCCCCCGGCCCGGGCCAGGAGGCGTACGACCCGATCAGCGACCGCACAGGCGTGGTCCAGGCGATTCACGCCACCGCGGAACTGCTCTTCGACCACAAGACAACGGGAAGCCGCGTTGCCTTCCTGCGCCCCGCCCGGGGCGGCGTCGAGTGGACGGCCGATGCCGCCACCCTCCGCTTCCCCACAGAGGTCAAACGCCGACCGTGAACCCCCATACCGCGTGACGGCCACGGCTGACACGACTCCCTGCGACCACGACCACCATTCCGGCCGGAAGTGGAGCGCATGGGTGAAGGCAGAAGAGGCCAGAGCGCGCGAAGGGGCGGTGCACGAACCGGTACGGGTGTGCACCGCCCCTTCGCACGCCGTGCTCAGGAGGCCGCGATACCTCGGCCCACGCAAAGCCGAGGCCTTCGGCGATCAGTCGCACCGGCCGCACGGGTATCCACGCCGCAAAGCGGACCCAGACCTGCCCAACCCCGGCTCAGGCGCCCACCGGCCACGGTGTGTCCGGTGCGGCGGCGGACCGTACGGCGACTGCCAGGCCGGCCGATCGGTTCGACCCGAGCCGCCCACGTCGCGGCGGTTCAGGAGCTCGAGCTGTACGGAAATGACGTGGAATTCGCCGTTCGCCCGCAAGCGCCCGGAGGCGCACCTGTGGCAACGGCGGAGAATGATCGGCAGACAGGTGGGCACGACCGCCCAGTTTTTGGACACAGAGTCACACCGCTTCCAGTGAGAAGACCGCAGCGAAAAGGAGCACGGCGCACATGCGCGACGCGCGACGGATCAGCGCTTGAGGGGGCTCACTTGGTGTACAACGGCACGTCCTTGACAGGGTGACTGCGGGCGAAAGCACGGTAACGGCACACGGGAGTGCGGCTCCACCGGTTTTCGGGCAAGGTGGCGGCCTACCGCTGTTCGAGTCACTAGTCGAACCACTAGTTTTTTGCCCATGCCACGAGCCTCACAGCCCCCACAAGCTGCCCCCGGCTCTTCGTCGCCCCGGCAACTGCCACCGCACACCGCCGCCGCGCAGGTGGCCTGGCTGTGTCTGCGCGAGGCGCGCCCCGTGGTTCAGGTGGTCTTCCTGGTGCGCTTCACCGTGGGGGCCCTCGGGGCCTGGCCGGGCGAGCACTTACCGGCCGCGCGGGTCGCCACGGGCGCCCTCGCCTGGTTCTGCGCCACCGCCTCCGCCTATCTGCTCAACGGCGTGATGGACCTGCCGGAGGACCGGGCCAACGGCTCGCGGCGACCACTGGCCTCCGGCGCGCTGTCGGCCCGCGCCGCCCGCTGGGCCATTGGCCTCCTGGCCCCGGCCGCTCTCTTCCTCAGCGTCTTCGACCTGGGGCTTTTTCTTTGTGTGGGCGGAATGCTGTTCCTCGGCTGGGCGTACTCCGCGCCCCCGCTCAGCGCCAAGCGGCGCAGTTGGTCCTCGTCGTTGTCGGTGACCGTCACGGGCCTGTGCGCCTATGGGGCCGGGGCACAGGCCGCAGGAGGTGAACCACGAGCGGGGCTCTGGCTGTTCGCCGCCGTGATGTCGGCGTGGATGGGGCTGGTCGGGGCGTTCGCGAAGGATCTGGGCGACATCCCCGGGGACCGGGAGGGCGGCCGCCGTACGCTCGCGGTGGTGCGCGGCGAGAAGGCGGCCCGTACGGTCACGGCGGTCTGCGCCCCGGCGGTGGGCCTGGCGTTCGCCGTGGGCGCCCTGGCGTACGATCCGCCGCTGCTGGCCGCCGCCCTGGTGCTGTTGTGCGGTGCCTGCTGGATCTCCTGGCTGTGCCGGCATCCCGCCCCCGGGCGGGAACGCGCTCCCTACCGCGCCTTCATGGTCTGCCAGTACGCCACTCATCTGGCGATCGCGGCCGTTCTTCTTCTCGGGCCATAGCAGACGGGCCAGACCCGCCCGACCGCAACGGGCAAAACCCGCAAACCGGTTGAGCCGTGCCTGACGCCTCGTTAGCGTGCGCAGTCGGCAGTGCCCATCGACCGGAGGAGCGTACGGGCTGGTGTACCGGGCATGACAAGAACAGGGTTCTCCCTCGCCTCCCCCCACTCCGCTTCCCTCCCCCCTCGACTCCTTCTCTCTCCCCAAGGCAGGCAGCATGCTGCGCGGCATCGACGTCAGCTCACACCAGACCTCCTTCGACCCGGACGGGCTCGCCTTCGTCTTCGTCAAGGCGACCGAGGGCCGCTCGTACATCAACCCACGCCAGTCCTCACAGGCCGCCCGCGCCCGCGAGGCGGGGTGCGTGGTCGGCTTCTACCACTTCCTGTGGCCCGGCAATATCGCGGCGCAGGCCAGCTATTTCGTCGAGAAGTGCGCCTCCCAGTCGCATGACCTGCTCGCCGTGGACTGGGAGACCACATCTGAAGGCACCCACGCGAGCAATGCCGAGAAGGACCGGTTCATACGAGAGGTCAAAAAGCTCCGCCCCGGGCACCGGGTGCTGCTCTACTGCAACCGCACCTTCTGGCTGAACATCGACACCACGTCGTACGCCGGGGACGGGCTGTGGATCGCCGACTACGTGGAGGCGGGGAAGCCGCGCATCAAGGCGACCTGGCGGATCCACCAGTACGCCGAGCACCCGCTGGACAAGGACGTGGCGCGCTTCGACAGCAAGGCCGACCTGCGCGCCTGGGCCCGGAAGGAATAGCAGGCAGCCGGCGGCGCTGTCGGTGGGTGGGCCTACCCTTCCGGTATGAGCTACGCAGACCTGCGCGAACTCCGCAGCGCGCTCACCACCGCGTCGGACATCGCGTTCTCCCTGGACGCCACACCCTCCGGCCAGGAGACCGAGCTGCTGACCGACGCCCTGCGCCGGGCGCTCGCGGCGGCCGGGGCGCTGGGGGCGGAGCACGGTGCGACGGGCTGTTCGGAGCATCCGCGCGGCGCCGTCGACCCGCTGTACGGGGACAAGGACGACCCGCTGCCGCCGGGATACGGGCGCTGTCTGCTGTGCAACGACCGTCGGCGGCGGGCCGGCGCACAGCGGCGCGGCGGGCGGTGATCCGCCGGCCGCGCCGCATGCGCTCGCTCGTTCTGTCGTGCTTGGGAGTCGTTCAGCCGCCGTTCTGGGCGGCCCAGAACTCCTCGAAGGAAAGCAGTCCGTCGCCGTTCGAGTCATGAGAGTTGATCACGGCCTGGGCGACCGGCTCCGTGACATACGGGTCCCCCAGCTGAGCCATCACGCTCTTGTACTCGGCCGCGCTGATCAGTCCGTCCCCGTTGAGGTCGTACCGCTCGAACGCCTTCCGCGCCGCCTCGATGTCCGCCACGTGACCGCCCCTTCTGTGCATTTCTCTGACCCGCACAGATTAGCGGGGCCCGCGCGGCGCCGCGTCAGGCAGCCTTGACCAGGTCGATATAGCGGTCCCAGTCCCAGTACTTGCCGGGGTCGGTGTGGTCGGCGTTCGGGACCTCGCTGTGGCCGATGATGTGGGCCCGGGTCTTGGGCACGCCGTAGCGGTCACAGACGGCGGCGGTCAGGGCCGCGGAGGAGGCGTACAGCTCGTCCGTGAAGTACTCCGGCTTGTCCACCCAGCCCTCGTGCTCGATGCCGATGCTGCGGTTGTTGTAGTCCCGGTTTCCCGCGTGCCAGGCGACGTCCTTCTCGCGGACGAACTGCCCGATGTAGCCGTCGGCCGAGGCGACCATGTAGTGCGCGGAGACCTGCTTGGCCGGGTCCTGGAAGATCTTCATCGCGTCCTGGAACGTCTCCTGCGTCACATGAATGACGACGAAGTCGATCGGATACGAGGTGGGGCGGTCGGAAACCCGGTAATTCGAGGTGCTGGCCGGGATCCAGTGGGTGGGTGGGTAGGCGACGGCGGCTCGATCGCGTCTGGCGTCGGCCCGTGCGGGGGTCGTGGCGGCGGTAATGAGTCCTGCGGCGGCGGCGCCGAGGTAGGCGCTGGAACGCAGCAGGGTACGGCGGGAGGGGGTGCGGCCGTGCGTTTCCATGGGGGGTCTCCCGGAATCCATAGCCGTGACAGTGGGGGTGTGACGCGCGTAGCGCGGTTCCATGGTGAGGTGTCGACAGGGCCATGCCAAGGATTGAGAGGCAAAGAAAGAATTCGCGTCACGGTATGGACCACTGGAAATTCAGCAGCCGGAAAGACGCCATAAAGGAAACCCGCAGCTAATACCCACCATTAACAAGGCAAGTGTCACACCTCACCTTGGATTGAGTTGGTCGCGGCCTGCGGCCTCTGCGATAGTGAGGCATGCGACCCCCATCGACCCGGGCCAGGTCGTTCACCCCTCTGCCACGGATGACACCCCTTTCACCATCCGCGGCGGATCCGCAAGAGGTCCCGCATCGTCGCGAACCGGCGGTGGGGGCCTCTTCGGTATATGCCGCATGTGACATACAGCAGGCGCCGCCCCGCCGGGGCGCTCAGGGGCCCGCCGGAACGCTCAGGGCTCGGTCACCCGCATCTCGAACCACGTCGTCTTACCGCGCGGCAGCAGATCCGCCCCCCACCGCTGGGCGAGCTGATCCACCAGCCACAGCCCCCGCCCGCTCGTATCGAGCGCGGCCACCGGCATCAGACACGGCAGACCGCGTGACGGGTCCCGCACCTCCACCCGGATCCAGCCACGCCGCCGCAGCATCCGCAGCCCGAAGGTACGGGCGCCGGTGTGCCGGACGGCGTTGCCCACCAACTCCGACACCAGCAGCACGGTGTGTTCGGCCAGCTGAGGGGTCAGGCCCCAGTCACGCAGCACGACACATTCGGCCAGCCGGCGGGCGGTGCCCGCCGACTCCGGGCGGGAGGGCAGCCTCACCTCCTCGACCGCGGGGTTCCCGAACAGGTCGACCGCCTTGGCGACCGACTCGTCATTGATGGCCGGCGCCCGCCGAGCCGCGGCCGTACCGGTGCGCTGCGGCTGCTCCATACCCTCCAAGCCCGCCATGCCCCCCATCATGGCCGCCCGACTGGCCGTCCGGGGCCGAACCATGGGATTCCGAACACCCGGGCCCCAGGCGCCACAAACCGGCTCCAACATATGCCAGAGGCAGCCAGATATCCCAAATACCCCGCCTGACCAGCGATCTCACGGCGCATCTGCGCGATCACCCAGCGTACCGGAGCGGGTTGTTCGAGGACTCGCGAGTGGCCAAACAAATTCGCTCGCACGGGGCATCGCTCACCGAGCGGAGACGCCCGCAGAACCCCCCGCAGAACCCCCCACAGCAACGCCGTCGGAAGCCCGGGCGGCGGCGGCCGCCGCCGCCCGGGCCACCGCTCACCGGAACTTGGCCTTACCCGGCCCCTCCTCGACAAAGCTCCGCATCCCGATCTCGCGGTCCTCGGTGGCGAACAGCCCCGCGAACCAGCTGCGTTCAATGGCGAGACCGGTCTCCAGATCGGTCTCCAGGCCCGCGTCCACCGCTTCCTTGGCCGCGCGCAGCGCGATCGCCGGACCCCGCGCCAGCCGGGCCGCCCACGCGTGCGCCTGCTCGTAGACCTCCTCCGCCGGTACGACGCGGTCCACGAGCCCGAGCGCCAGCGCCTCGTCGGCCTTGACCTGACGGCCCGTGAAGATGAGGTCCTTGGCGCGGGACGGGCCGATCAGCCGGGACAGCCGCTGGGTGCCGCCCGCGCCCGGGATCAGACCGAGCAGGATCTCCGGCTGGCCGAGCTTGGCGTTCTCGCCGGCGATCCGGTAGTCGGCGCACAGCGCCAGCTCGCAGCCGCCGCCGAGGGCGTAACCGGTGACGGCGGCGACGACGGGCTTGGGGATCCGGGCGACGGCGGTGAAGGAGTCCTGGAGGGCGCGGGACCGGGCCACCATTCCGGCGTGGTCCATGTCCCGCATCTCCTTGATGTCCGCGCCGGCCGCGAACACCTTCTCGCCGCCCCAGATCACCACGGCCCGTACGTCGTCGCGCCCGGTCACCTCCTCGGCGAGCTCCCGCAGCCGGTCCTGTGTGGCGATGTCCAGCGCGTTCATGGGCGGACGGTCCAGCCGGATGGTGCCGACGCCCTCGGCGACCTCGAGGTTCACAGTCATGAGCGCAGGTTAGCGTCCGTTAGCACGCCGCCCACAGCCTCCCCGTGCCCCCGTGCCCCCGTGCCTCCTACGCCCCGCCTCTCCCTGTCATCCCTGTCATCCCTTTTGGTCGGCCTTCCACTTCGCCCACGACATGTTCCACCCGTTGAGCCCGTTGTCCGGCTGGACGGTGTCGTCGTGCGAGTTCTTCACCACGACCACGTCACCGATGATCGAGTTACGGAAGAACCAGGCCGCCGGGGTCGACTTGTCGCCGCCGCCCCGCTGGTCGAAGAGGCCGACGCAGCCGTGGCTGACGTTCGCCGAGCCGAAGGTCGGCTTGCCCGCCCAGTAGTTGCCGTGGATGAAGGTGCCCGAGGTGGACAGCCGCATCGCGTGGGGCACGTCCTTGATGTCGTACTGGCCGTCGTAACCAACCGTGGCGCCGTTCATCCGGGTCACCGCCAGCCGCTCGCTGATGACCATCTTGCCGTTGTACGTCTCGTAGCCGGGCGCGCCGGAGGTGATGGGGAGGGTCTTGATGGTCTTGCCGTCCCGCTTGACCACCATCTTCTTGCTCTTGGCGTCGACCACGGAGACCTGGCTGCGGCCGATGGTGAACTTCACGGTCTTCTTCTGCTCGCCGTACACCCCTGGCCGCCCCTCGACGCCGTCGAGGTCCATGCTCAGGGTGACCTTGGTGCCCGGCGCCCAGTACTTCTCCGGCCGGAAGTCCAGCCGGTCGTTGCCGAACCAGTGGCCCTCGATGGGCACCGACGGGGAGGCCGAGACCTTGATACCCCGCTCCACGGCCCCCGGGTCGGTGATGCCCCGGGTGAAGTGGATCGAGACCGGCATGCCGACGCCGACCTTCGAGCCGTCCTCCGGTGTGTAGACCCCGACAAAGGTCTTCTTGGGCCGGAGCGTGGTGAAGGAGGAGTGCCGGGAGGCGGTCAGCCCCTGGGAGTCCTTGGCGACGGCGTCGACCGTGTAGGTGGTCGCGGAACTCAGATGCCGGGAGGGCCGCCAGCTGCCGCCGTCCTCGGTGATCTTCCCGTCGATCTCCTTGCCCTTGGGGTCCTTGACCTTGACGGAGGTGAGCTTGCCCTTGTCCGACGTCACCTTGAGCGCCCCATGGGTGTTGACGCCCTTCGCCCCGTCCCGCGGCGTGATCGCCACGACGGCGCGCGAGGTCTTCCGGCCGCCCCCGCCTTTGTCACCGCTCCCGTTCTTCTTCCCGTCGTCCGACCCGCCGCCCCCACCGCAGGCGGTCGCGAACACCAGCATCCCCCCGGTCAGCAGCGCGAGAAGCCCCTTACGGCCCCGCACCCTCAACGCCCCTGATATCGGCTGTACTTCCACTACGGCTCTCCCCTCCGCCCGCACCGCGCCCCGCGGCACCCCCGCTGTCTCCCGCTGTGTCCCGCGCACGCGCGCGTTCGACAGGAACTCATACCCATCCGGACGGCGGGGAGTTCGGTCGCGCGCACGCGCGTTGCGATCAGGAAATCACACGCCACTGACAGCGGGCTCCCGGTCTATGTCACGGTTCAGTCCCAGGTGGGGGCCCTGGCCTCGGGCACCCCGGGCGAAACGTGAGGGTTGGCCCCATCGCGGGCAGAACAGGAGAGGGCGGCAGCGGCACGGGACGCCGCGCGGTCCAAGCCCCACGGCCGGTCCAAGCCCGACGGCCGGAGCCGCGAACGCCGGAGGCGCTACGTGTCGCAGCATGCAGCCGAGCAGGGCAAAGCGCACAACGGGCTGCCGAGGCCGCGCACGGGCGCGGCGGCCATCGGAGGGGATGCCGAGCGGGCCGCCGGACCAGGCGGCGTACGAGACGACGATCGAGGCGACGACCGGGACGGCTTACACAACGGCCGCCGCGCGGACTCAGGCCCGCCCGCCCCGCCCGCGCTGCTCCCTGCCCCGTACGGCGACCCTTACGGCGAGCCGGCCGGGGGCGCCCCGGTGTGGCCGGGCAGCGCGCAGCCGCTCGGGGCGCGGGTGCGGACCGGGCCCGGTGGGGTGGTCGGTACCAACTTCGCGCTGTGGGCGCAGGGCGCGGAGGGCGTGGAGGTGTGCCTGTTCGACGACGACGGGGCCGAGACCCGCTGTCCGCTCACCGAGCGGACCCATGAGATCTGGCACGGCTTCGTGCCCGGTGTGCTCCCCGGGGCGCGGTACGGCTACCGGGTGCACGGCCGCTGGGACCCGTGGACCGGCGCCCGCTGGAACCCGGCCAAGCTGCTGCTCGACCCGTACGCCCGCGCCGTGGACGGCGACTTCGGGGGTGCGGGGGTGATCCCGCGCGCGTGGCACGGGGCGCTGCCGTCCGAGGTCTACGGCCATGTGCGGGACTGGCCGCAGCAGCACATCGCCGACACCGTGCGCGACGACCGCGACTCGGCTCCGTATGTCCCCAAGGGCGTGGTCGTCGGCGACGATGCCCCCGACAACCCCGACAACCCCGACAGCCCCGACGGCCCGCCCGACGAATCGCTCGACGAATCGCTCGACGACCGGCGCCCGAGGACCCCCTGGGCCGACACCGTCATCTACGAACTCCATGTGCGCGGCTTCACCAAGCGCCACCCCGGGGTCCCGCCCGAACTGCGCGGCACCTACGCGGGGCTCGCGCATCCGGCCGCGATCGAGCATCTGACCCGGCTCGGGGTGACGGCCGTGGAGCTGCTGCCGGTGCACCAGTTCGCGCACGAGGACCATCTGCTCCGGCGCGGTCTGCGCAACTACTGGGGTTACAACTCCATCGGCTACTTCGCGCCGCACGGCGCGTACGCGGCGACCGGCACCCGCGGTGCGCAGGTCGGCGAGTTCCGGCGGATGGTGCGCGCGCTGCACGACGCGGGCATCGAGGTGATCCTCGACGTGGTCTACAACCACACCGCGGAGAGCGGCGAGCTGGGGCCCACGTTCTCGCTGCGCGGCATCGACAACCGCGCCTACTACCGCCTCCAGCAGGACCCGCGCCGCTACGCCGACTACACGGGCTGCGGCAACACCCTGCACGTGCCGCACCCCCATGTGCTGCGGCTGATCACGGACTCGCTGCGCTACTGGGTGACCGAGATGGGCGTGGACGGCTTCCGCTTCGACCTCGCCGCCACCCTCGCCCGCACCGCGAGCGACGTGGACATGCTCTCCCCCTTCCTGACCGTGATCGCCCAGGACCCGGTGCTGCGCCGGGTCAAGCTGATCGCCGAGCCGTGGGACGTGGGCGCCGGCGGCTATCAGGTCGGCGCGTTCCCCCCGCCCTGGTCGGAGTGGAACGACCGCTACCGCGACGCGGTACGCGACTTCTGGCGCGGTGCCCTGTCCGACCTACGCGACCTCGGCACCCGGCTGTCCGGCTCCAGCGACCTGTACGGATGGGGCGGCCGGGGGCCGTACGCCTCGGTCAACTTCATCACCGCCCACGACGGCTTCACCCTCCGCGACCTGGTCAGTTACGACCGCAAGCACAACGAGGCCAACGGCGAGGGCAACCGCGACGGCACGGGCGACAACCGCTCCTGGAACTGCGGCGCCGAGGGCGAGACCGAGGATCCGGCCGTACGGGCGCTGCGCCGCCGCCAGCTGCGCAATCTGCTCAGCACGCTGCTGCTGTCCACCGGCGTGCCGATGCTGGTCGCCGGCGACGAGATGGGCCGCACCCAGGGCGGCAACAACAACGCGTACTGCCAGGACAACGAGGCCGGCTGGCTGGACTGGACGCTGCTGGAGGACCCGGGCTGGCGCGCGCTCACCGACCTCACCGCCCGCCTGATCCACCTGCGCCGCGATCACCCCGTACTGCGCCGGCCCGCCTTCTTCTCCGGCCGCGCGCAGGGCCCCGACGGGCTGCGCGACCTGGCCTGGTTCACCGCGGCGGGCACGGAGATGACCGAGCGGGACTGGTACGCGCCGACGGCCGCCGTGGGCCTGTACTTGTCCGGCCACGACACCGCGCGGCGCGACGCACAAGGCGCCCCGGTCACCGACGACAGCTTCCTGGTGCTGCTGCACTCGGGCCCCGCGCCGGTGGACTTCACCCTCCCCGGTCAGCCGTGGGCGGCCGCGTACGAACTCCTCGTCGACACCTCGCGGGAGGACCAGGACGCGCCCCCGGACGCCCGGCATCGCGCCGGTTCACGGATCGTGCTGCGCGAGCGCTCGGTGCTGCTCCTACGCGCCGTCACGGCCATGGAGGAGGACCGGAAAACCGAGTGAGCGCTGTCAGTGCCGGACCGTAACCTCGGCAGGTGATGGCTGCCACAAATGAACGACTCAGGGAACCGGAGAAGGAACCGAGAAGGACACCGGAGAGCGCCCCGGCGAACGAGGCCGCCGAGCGCGGGCATACGGCAGGGCGCGAGCTTACGGCGGGGCGCGGGCATACGACCGGGGACGGGCATAACGGGGACGGGCATACGACGGGGCGGGGGAAGGGGGCGGGGCGCGGGCGCTCGGCCACGCGCTCGCTGTCGCGCCTGTGGCCCTATGTGCGGCCCGTCAAAACGCGCTTCTTGATGGCGGCCGGCGTCGCGGCCGTCGCCTCCTGTATGGGCCTGGTCATCCCGCTTGTGCTCAAGTGGCTGGTGGACGGCCCGGTGGCCGACCGGGAGCCGGGCGGGGTGTGGCTGGGCGGCGCCCTGCTGCTGGGGCTCGGCGTCGCGGAGGCGGGGCTGTTCGGGGTGCGGCGCTGGCTGGTGGCCCGGCCGCTGGCCTTCGTGGAGGCCTCGATGCGCGCCGCCCTGTACCAACATCTACAGCGGCTGCCGGTCTCCTTCCACGACCGCTGGGCGTCCGGGCAGCTGCTCTCACGCGCGACGACCGACCTGATGCTGCTGCGGATGTTCCTCGCGTTCCCGCTCACCTTCCTGGTGGTCAACGGGGTCACGGTCCTCGTCGGGTTCGCCATCCTGCTCGCGCAGCAGTGGACGCTGGGGCTGGTCCTACTGCTCCCGGCCATTCCGCTGATCATCCTGTGCTCCGTCTTCGAGACGCGCTACGCGGTCGTCGCCCGCACCGTCCAGGACCAGACGGGCGATCTGACCACGGTCGTCGAGGAGGGCGTCCTCGGCATCCGTATCGTCAAGGGCTTCGGGCGCCACCGCAGCCAGGCGCGCGCCTTCCGGGCGCTGACGGAGCGGGTCCGCTCGACGGAGCTGCACAAGGCGGGCCTGCTGGCCACGATCTGGGCACTGATCATGACGCTGCCCGAGCTGGCGATCGGCGCGGCCCTGGTCCTCGGCACGGTGCAGGTCGCCGACGGCGATCTGTCGGCCGGCACGCTCGTCGCCTTCCTCTCCACGGCACTGACGCTGCGCTGGCCGGTGGAGTCGCTGGGCTTCCTGCTGGCGATGAGCCAGGACGCGGCGACGGCGACGGACCGGTTCTTCGAGGTGATGGACGAGCCGACGGCGGAGCAGCAGTCTGCGGCCCCCCGCGCCGACGCCCTGCGCACCACCACACCCCACGACGGGCTGCGCTTCGAGGGCCTGGAGTTCCGGTACGCGGACGCGCCGCCGGACGCCGCGCCCGTACTGGCCGGGGTCGATCTGCACATCCGCTCCGGCGAGACGATGGCCCTGGTCGGAGCGACCGGCTCGGGCAAGACCACCCTCACCGCCCTGGTGCCGCGCCTCCACGAGCCGACGCGCGGCCGGATCACCCTCGACGGCCGGGACATCACCGCCCTCCCCCGGGACGAGCTGCGCGAGCTGGTCGCCGTCGCGTTCGAGGAGCCCACGCTGTTCTCCGCGACGGCGGGGGAGAACGTTCTGATGGGCGCGGCCGGGGCGGCCGAGGCCGATCTCGTACGGGCGCTTCAGGTGGCCCAGGCCGACTTCGTACACGCCCTGCCGCAGGGCGCCGACACCCAGGTCGGCGAGCAGGGGCTGAGCCTGTCGGGCGGTCAGCGCCAGCGGCTCGCCCTGGCGCGGGCCGTCGTCGGACAGCCTCGGTTCCTCGTCCTCGACGATCCACTGTCCGCGCTGGACGTGCACACCGAGGCCCTGGTGGAGGCCGCGCTGCGCCAGGTGCTGGCGACGACGACGGCGCTGGTGGTCGCCCACCGCCCGTCCACCGTGCTGCTCGCCGACCGCGTCGCGCTGCTCTCCGGCGGGCGGATCGCCGCGGTCGGCACCCACCACCAACTGCTGGGCGACAGCGCGGAGTACCGGTCGCTGATGTCCGGTATCGAGCGGGAGGAGGCCCGATGACCCAGACCGCTACCGGCACCGGCACCGGCACCGGCACCGGCACCGGCACCAACGCAGAAGAAGCCGCGGACAGGCCAGGGACCGCGGACAAGCCCGGGGCGGCGCCGGACGGCGACCCCTTCGACCGGGATGTGCTGCCCGCCCCCAAGGGCGCCTCCCTCACGCTGCTGCGCTCGCTGCTCTCCCCGCGCCGCGGCCGGGTCTGGGTGGCGGCCGTACTGCTCCTCCTCCAGCAGGCCGCGGTGCAGGCCGGCCCGCTGCTCGTCGCGTACGCCATCGACACCGCCGTACCCGCCTTCCGCGACGGCGGCCACGGCCCCCTCATCGCGGTCGCCGTCGCCTACCTCGGCTGCGCGCTCGCCTCCGGGGCGCTCCAGTACGCCTTCATCCGCACCTCGGCCCGGATCAGCCAGGACGTGCTGCTCGATCTGCGGGGCAGGATCTTCCGCCATGCGCAGGCGCTCAGCGTCGACTTCCATGAGCGCTACACCTCCGGCCGGCTGATCTCGCGCGCCACCACGGACGTCGAGTCGCTGCGCGAACTGCTCAACGAGGGGCTGGAGGAGCTGCTGGGCGTCGCGCTCTCCGGCGTCTACATCTCCGTGACGCTGCTCTATCTGGACTGGGGCCTGGGCGGCGCGGCCGTGCTCTCCTTCTGGCCGCTGTATCTGCTGGTCCGCCGCTTCCAGCGGCGTTCCATGCTCGTCTACCGCAAGCGGTCCACGGCCATCGCCGCGGTCATCGTCAAGTTCACCGAGACCATGAACGGCATCCGGCCGGTGCAGGCGTTCCGCCGCGAGCGGGTCAACGACGCGGACTTCCACGAGCTCAACCACCGCCATGAGCGGGTGAACGGGGACGCGATCCTGGAGATGGCCCGCTATGTGGTCGGCTCCCGGCTGGTGGCCAACGCGGCGGTGGCCGTGATCGTCCTGTGGGGCGCCTACCGGGTGGCCTCCGGAGACCTGGCGCTGGGCGTGCTGGCCGCGGCCGCGCTCTATCTGCGCAGGCTCTACGACCCCATCGACCGCCTGGGGATGTTCCTGAACTCGTACCAGTCCGCCGCCGCGTCGCTGGAGAAGATCGCCGGTCTGCTCACCCAGCGGCCCTCCGTGGCCGAGCCCGCCGACCCCAAGCCGCTGCCGCCCCGCTCCTCAGAACTGCCCGGCCGCGAAGTGATCTTCGACGGCGTGCGCTTCGCCTACCGTACGGGCGGCGAGGTGCTGCCCCGCTTCGACCTCACGCTGCCGGCCGGGCAGACCGTGGCCGTGGTGGGCGCGACCGGCGCGGGCAAGTCCACCCTCGCCAAACTCCTCGCCCGCTTCTACGACCCCACCGACGGCCGGATCCTGCTCGACGGCGTGGACCTGCGCGAACTGTCCACGCCTGAGCTGCGCCGCGGCGTGGTGATGGTCACCCAGGAGGCGTTCCTCTTCTCTGGCACGGTCGCCGACAACATCGCCATCGGCCGCCCCGACGCCACCCGAGCCGAAATCGAGCACGCCGCCAAGGCCATCGGCGCGCACGACTTCATCGCCGCTCTGCCCGACGGCTACGACACGGATGTGCGCAAACGCGGCGGGCGGATCTCCGCGGGCCAGCGACAGTTGGTGGCCTTCGCCCGGGCGCTGCTCGCGGACCCGTCCGTACTGATCCTCGACGAGGCGACCTCCTCGCTCGACATCCCGGGCGAGCGCGCGGTGCAGCGCGCCATGCACACGGTGCTGCGCGGCCGCACCGCCGTCGTCATCGCGCACCGCCTGTCGACGGTGGAGATCGCCGACCGGGTGCTGGTGATGGCGGACGGCCGGATCGTCGAGGACGGTTCGCCGGAGCGGCTGATCGCGGGCGAGGGCCGGTTCGCGGCGCTGCACCAGGCGTGGCGGGAGAGTCTGGTTTGACCTCCGTGGATCCGGAATCCAGTCAGGTGAGTGCGTCCGGGGCTCAGCCGACGTCGTCCCCAGCGGCGGCGCCGGGAGCGGCAACACCGGGGGCAGCGGGAAGTTGGGCCCGTATGGTGGTTTTGGCGCATCAGCCCGGTCGGCCAGGTTCTGGCGTTCGGTCCATGGGGAGCGCGGATGGGTACCGAGCAAGACGATCAGATGTCGGGGCGGCCACCGCGACCTGTGTCGCAGCCACCACGGCCTGTCCCTCAGCCACCACGACCTGTCTCTCAGCCACCACGACCTGTCTCTCAGCCACCCGATCGCCCGACGCAGACGGCTGGGGAGCGCTTTGTCTCCTGGCTGGAGTCGCCTCCCTTCGGACCTCAGCCTTGTCTCGATGCCTTCGGACCACCGGCACATGGCCGCCCCGCTCCTGGCCCGTTTGCACAGTTAGAGACGCCCGTACGAGGCCATCAGCCCGGCGCCGAGCACCGGGTCCACGACCGGCACCCCGAGCCGGTCCTCCAGCAGCGGGCGGATCCCGATCGTGTTCAGACCGGTGCAGGCCAGCAGCAGGGTGTCCGCGCCCGCCTCGACCAGCCCTGCGGCGGTCTCCAGCACCGCCGCGGGGCCCTCGGGGGCCAGCAGGTCCGTCGTACGGTGCACTCCCCGAGGCCGTGCGGCGCCCGCGAAGCGCTCACCGAGGACCGCGCGCACGGCGGGTGGCGCCTGGTCCCTGATGCCCAGCACGCCGACACGGCTGCCAAGGCCCAGCGCCACGGCGGCGGCCGCCGAACCCGCGCCGATCACCGGCACGTCGACCGCCTCGCGGGTGCGCTCAAGCGCCGGGTCGGCGGCGCAGCTGATGACCAGGGCCGCTGCCCCGTCGGCGGCCAGTTCGCGGGCCAGCGCGACGATCTTCGGTTCGGCGCGGCGCTCCGACTCGTCGTCGTGGATGCCGTGCGGCTGCCCGGGGATGCAGCGGGAGACGGCCGGAATGCCGTACCGCTCCTCGATGACCCTGCCGTGGGCCGCCACGGCCAGGGCGTCATCGCTGGTGAGGACGCGGATCACGCCGATGTGCGAGATCATGAGCCGTTCCCGGGCCGGGCTCCGGGCGCCTGGGCGGAGTGGCCGAAGGCCGCCACCACCTCCCCCGCCATGCGGATCGCGATGGCCCTGGCCAGGAGGACCGGGCGGCCGACGGCGCGGACCGCGGCCTCCCGCATCCGCTCGGTGTAGCCGATGCAGTCCAGGACGATCCAGGAGCTGCCGCCCTGGGCGAGGGTTCGCGCGGCGGCCGCCACCTCGTCCAGGGCCCGCTCCGGTGGTGCGTACGGATTGGCGGAGGCGGCGAGAACACCGCCGGGCAGTACGTCGGACCAGCGGCGGACCGCGTCCTCGGCCTGATCCGGGTGCGGGCAGACGATACCGACCGGGTCGGGGCCGACGGCGGCCGCGACCGCGTGCAGCGCCAGGGGTTCGGCGAACAGCAGCGGCCGGTTCGCCCGTACGGCGGGAAAGTGGCCGGTGCACAGCAGCAGCGTCGCGGCGGCACCGTCCTGCTCCGCTCGGGCCACGGCCCGCTCGATGCGCGGGACCAGCGCCGTATGGCCGAGCACGACCGAGCCGCCGTCGCGCAGCCGGGTCACCAGCGGCGCCTCACCGGGCTCGGGGGCCAGCAGCCGACGGGTCTCCCGCTCGGCAGGGCCGTCGAACCGTTCGCCGTCGAGCGCGCCGTGTTCCACCAGGCGCACGCCCGGCAGCAGCGGTTCGGCGTCCGGCCGCAGATCGGAGCGCGGGGCCTGGCCGATGGTGACGAGGCCGAGGGCCGGGGTGGTCACGGGTGGTGGCTCCTTGATGAGTTCGGGGACGGGACGCGCGCCATCGGGCATAGGGATCGCGGCAGATTCACACATCGCGGCGGACACGCGGTCATCGCGGTCACAGGGCCTTGGTCAGCTGACCCACGTCGTTCAGCGAGCTCCCGGCTACCAGCCCGGCGCCCACGAGCGACAGATCGTTCTCCGACTGCTCATCGGACTCCTTGCGCGCCTCGGGGTCGGTCAGCCCGCGGCGGCGCCACATGGTGTACGCCTGGCGGATGGCCAGGGCACCCAGCACCATCCACCCGGCGTCGGGCGTGGCCACCAACAACCCGGTGGCCAGCAGAACACCCATTTGCCGGGACGGCCCGCCGAGGAACTGGATGAGCGCTCCGGGGATCGCCCACAGCAGCATGGTCGTCATGGTGCCGGGTTCGAGGCCACCCTTGATGGTGGCCACGTACACCTCGGACACCGGCGGCACCCGCCCGTCCGAGAAGAACGACTTCCAGGCGATGGCGACCACGACGAGCGCGACGCCGAAACCGACGAGCTGGGCGAGGTACTGCTGGCGCCGCCCCTCGATCTCGAAGGGCTGCCACGGCACGGCGTTCCGCCGCAGCAGCCAGCCGGCCTTGAAGTCGTAGCCGAGGTCGGCGAAGGCAGGGCCGGTGGAGGCGGTGTAGCCCACCATCAGTGCGAGCGGCACGGTGGGGATGTGCAGGACCAGGCCGATGATCAGGAAGATCAGGGTGACGGCGAAGGCCGGGAACCACCCGGAGTGCATCGCCGCGAGGCCCACGATGAGCTGATGCACGATGGCGGCGATCCCGGCCAGCGCCACCCAGCCGACCAGGGCGGGGACGGACAGCCGGCCGACCACTCCGCCGGCGATGGCGACCACGATCGCGCCGCATACGAAGAGCCCCATGCCTTCCAGCAGGCCGCGGCGCAGCTGCGGGGCCTGGACCGTACGCTCGTCGTCATCCGAAACGTCGTCATGGGACGCCTGGCCGTCGCCACGCTCCTTTCGGGTACGCATCAGCAGCAGCGCCTGGACCAGCGCGACGAGACCGGCGCCGACCATCAGGCCGTGCGGCACCCGCTCGGCGCCGAGGTCGAAGCCGAAGTCCGGGGCGTACTGGCCGACGGCCAGCCCGACGCCGAACATCGCGAGCGCCCAGATGTTGCCCAGAAAGCCGACGCCCGCAGCGCTGGTGGGGAACTTGAACAGCGCGCCCACCAGGCCGACGACCGCGCCCAAGCCGAGGACCGCGGCCTTGCGCCCGCCGGTGTCCCCGGCCTTGATGGTCTCGGCCGCGGCGATGCCCGCGGGCCAGGAGCCGGTGGCGGGCAGCAGCTTGGAGTCGAACACCCGGTACAGCACCCAGCTGTCGACGGCCAGCCCGATGACGGCGCCGCCCAGCATGGGCCACACCAGGTCGGTACGGCCCAGGGCGAAGGGCACTGCGATCGGGGTGAGCAGGGAGTTGGCCGCGGCGAAGGTGGAGCCGGAGATCGCCGACTGCACCAGGTTCTGCCGGTGCTGGGAGCGCATCCGGGCCAGCACACCGACCGGGATGCGCCCGATCAGCATGGCCACCAGGGCGCCGATCACGGCGGTGTTGGGGGACACGCCGAGCGAGGTGATCAGCACGATGCCGATCAGGGCCCCGAGGACCGACATCAGGACGGTGATGACGAGGGTGATCGGTTCGAAGGCTCTGGGGTGCGCTTCGACCGGCGTGGAGGTGGCCTCCGCGGCGGTCTGGGTGTTCGGGTTCATGGGGACTCCTGGGCGCGGGGAATCACTGCACGGGGACGGGCGCCTGCAGATGGGTCATGGGGCCGTACAGCTCGACCAGGCGCGCGAACTCCTCGTCGTCGAGGAAGCGCGCGGCTCCGCGGCCGAACTCCTTGGCGGTCTCGATCGCGAACCGGGCGGCGGCCGCGATGTCGGTCTCGTGGCTGGCGCCGGTGGCGCAGCCGGCCACGGCGGTCGCGGCGGTGATGGCGAGGCCGACGACGGGGGCCTCGGTGGCGACGGCGGGCTGGAGGATGGAGTTGAGGTGGTGCACCCCGTTGCCGTACGGGGTGATGTCCTGCGTGGTGATGGGCAGCACACGCGCGGGCTCCCCGGTGACGGTCTCCAGGATGGACACCAGATCCTCGCTGACCCGCAGGATCCAGCCCTCGCGGACCGTCGGCGACAGGGCGAGGCCGCGGTGGTTGAGCAGCCGGTTTCCCTTGGTGGTGTCGATGGAGACGACGGCGTCCATCGCGGGGGAGATCTCCTCACGGTTGCACACCAGGGTGTCCACCGGGGAGTCCATGAAGGGCACCGGGTCGTGCGGCTGGGTGGGGGCCCACCCGCACACATGGGTGGAGAGCGTCACATCGCCGTCCAGGACGTCGCCGCGGGCGTGCATGTCCAGCAGCTTCGCGGCGGCGGACAGCGCCGCGACCGCCCCGTCGGCGTCGGAGACCAGCCCGATCCGCTCCGGGCGGGCGCCGACGCCGCCGAGCCGACCGAGGATGCCGAGGGTCGGCGCGTCGCCACCGCTGAGCCGGCCGCGGCGGCCGGGGACCGTGACGGTGACGAAGTCCGTGCTGCCCTTGTCGCCCTCAACCGTGCGCACCTCGATCCGCGGCGCGGTGGCCAGGTCGGCACCGGCGGCGGCCTGGACGGCGCGCAGGTGGTCGGCGAGCAGTTTCCCGCTGGTCTGCGGGCGGTCGAGGAGTTCGATGATCTCAAGGACGTGTTTGAGCACGGGTGCCTCTCAGGACGAACGAGGTTGCGGGTGTTGCTGGCGTTGCTTGTGTTGCTGGCGTTGTTGACGATGCCGGTGTTGCCGACGTTGCCGGTATTGCGGCTGTCGCGGGTGACGCGATCAGGCAGCCGGTCCGGGCGAGCGGCGATGGGGAGGCCCGGATTCCGGTCGCCCCAGAGTCAGCCGACCGTCCCGCCGAGCGCAATGTTTTCTCGATATGCGGGAATGTTTATTCTTCCGTCATGCCCGAGCAGTCACCCGTAACCGGCACGCCACCGCTGCAGACCGCGGATCGCGTCCTCAATGTCCTGCTGTCCTTCGACCGGGAGCGCCCGGAGTGGGGCGTCACCGAGATCGCCGCGGAGTTCGGCCTGGACAAGTCGGTAGCGCAGCGGCTGCTGGCCGCGCTGGCGTACCGCGGCTTCCTGGTCTCCGACCAGCGCACCCGCCGCTACCGGCTGGGCCCGGCGGTGTGGCATCTGTCACGGGTGTGGGAGCGCGGCGGCGGCATGGCCAGCCTGGTGCGGCCCACGCTGGAGGCGCTCGCCGAGGCGGTCGGGGTCGGCGCGCTGTTCGCGGTGCCGGACGGCGTCCATATGCGCTGTGTCGCCGCCGCGGACGGGGCGACCGGGCCGCTGCGGTACTACGCCCTGGCGGGCGAGCTCTACCCGGCCCACGCCGGAGCCACCTCCCGCGCCTACTTCGGTATGCTGCCGCCCGGCGATCGGGCCGTCCTACTGTACGGCCGCCCGATGGCACGGTTCAGCGAGAACACGCTGACCGATCCGGTGCGGCTGGAGGAGCGGTTCGCCGAGGTGCGGCGCCTCGGCTACGCGTACTCCGAGGGCGAGTACGATCCGCAGACCGCGGCGCTCGCGGTTCCCGTGCTCGTCGGCCGGCGGCCCGTGGGCACGCTGTCCCTGGCCGCGGCTCTCGAGGAGTTGCGGGGCCGCCGGGAGGAACTGGCCGGCCCGCTGCAGCAGGCCGCGGCGGACCTGGGCAGGCTGCTGACGCCGGCCCATCCGCGCCATGTCCCGCCGCGCCACGACGGGCGCTGAGCGGCTGCGTCACACGTGTGGCGCTGAGCGGCTACATCACATTTTTCTGTCCATGCGAGGAAGGGCCATCCATCATGCGGTTGCTGCTGCTGTCCAACTCCACCGCCCCCAGGCGCGGCTATCTGGACCACGCGCGGGAGGAGATCGACGCGCTGCTCGACGGGGTACGGCGGCTGGTGTTCGTGCCGTACGCCCTGGCCGACCGCGACGGCTACACCGCGCAGGTGGCCAAGGCCCTTGAGCCCCTGGGCCTTGAAGTGACCGGCGCGCACACCGCCGCCGACCCGGCCGGGCTGATCGGCGGTGCGGAGGCGGTGTTCGTGGGCGGCGGCAACAGCTTCCGGCTGCTGAAGGCCCTGCACGAGCACGGCCTGGTGCGGGCCATCCGCGAGCGGGTGGCGGCCGGTGTGCCGTACATCGGGTCGAGCGCGGGCACCAACATGGCCTGCCCCACCCTGCGTACCACCAACGACATGCCGATCGTCCAGCCGCCCAGCTTCGAGGCCCTGGGCCTGCTGCCGTTCCAGATCAACCCGCACTACCTGGACCCGCGGCCGGACCTGGGCCACATGGGCGAGACACGGGCCGCGCGGCTGGAGCAGTTCCTGGAGGAGAACGACGTGCCGGTGGTGGGGCTGCGCGAGGGCACCTGGCTGCGCCGGGACGCGGACCGGCTGACACTCGGCGGGATCGCGGCCGGAGCCGTCCTGTTCCGTCGTGGCGTGGCGCCTGCGGAGCTCAGCCCCGGCGCGGACCTGAGCCCTCTGCTGGACGAGCGCCCGCGGTTCGACAGCCCCGCCTGAGCCCCTGCCTCCCTGAGCCCCTGCCTCGCCCGAACCGCCTGCCGGGCCTGATACACGCGCGCCCCGCGGCTCACTCCCCGACCGCGCCGTCCGTCAACTCGCGTACGACGTCGAGCTGTCCGGCGTGCCGGGCGTACTCCTGGAGCAGGTGGAAGAGGATCCAGCCGAGCGTCGGGGCCTCGGCCTCCGTGGCGAAACGGCCGCCGACGGGCGCCCGGCGGTCGAGCGGTACGTCCGCCACGGCCCGCCGGGACCAGGCGCACTGTTCCTCGAACCGCGCCCGGACCTCCTGCGGCGACATGTCGTCGGGGACGTGCCAGCGGTCGTCGGGGCCCCGGTCGCCCCAGGGCGACTCCACCGGCTCGCCCAGGAAACCCCAGCGCAGCCAGCGCCGTTCGACGTGGGTGAGGTGGTGGAGCAGTTCCAACGGGCTCCAGCCGGAGGGCAGTCGGGAGGTGCGCAGCTCGCTCTCGCTGAGCCCGTCGAGCTTATGGAGCACGACGCTCCGGTAGTAGTCGAGATAGGCGTCGAGCATCTCGCGGGTGTCGGCGAGCGAGTGCGGCGGCTCGTCGATGGGATTCACAGGCGTCGGCATGGAGCGATGCTACGGACGGACCCGCCCCCATCCGAAATGCGAACGCGGGCCGTTTGTCAACGAACGCTTTCCGGCCAAGTTCTTGTCGCGCTCCTGACAGGACTAGTCCACCGATGACACCCTTCCCTCGTTCGGCGCACAGCTCCCCCACAGCTCGCGGCTGAGCTTCGACACCGTCGGCACCCGCATGCACACCTTCGCACCTTCCCCCCACGCGCTCTGCCCCGTCATGCCCGGGCGGCCTCACCCGGCCGTCCGGTCGTAACCGGTCGCGCCACCGCGCGGCCAGCGCAGAAGGAGTCAGTGTGAGATCGACCTCCGAACGCCCCCACAGACCCCACAGACCCCAGGCATCCCGTCGCCGCGCCGTCGCGAGCGGCGCCCTGGTCGCCGCGGCGGCCATGCTCGCCGTCGGGATGCAGACCGGCCCCGC
Organism: Streptomyces sp. NPDC020845; assembly: GCF_044334165.1. Classification (NCBI taxonomy): domain Bacteria; kingdom Bacillati; phylum Actinomycetota; class Actinomycetes; order Kitasatosporales; family Streptomycetaceae; genus Streptomyces; species Streptomyces sp. NPDC020845. The sequence continues at coordinate 270,687 of NZ_JBIRSJ010000012.1, forward strand.
CGCCGCCCGCCCGGACGGCTCCCCGAGCACCTCCGCCCCGGCCGCCGGCACGGTCTTCGCCAAGCCGGACCCCGGCGCCCTGCCGGTGGCTCTCTCCCCCGCCAAGCGCGCCGGGCTGATCCGGGAAGCCGACGCCGCCAAGGCCGCCACCGCCAGGACAATCGGCCTCGGCGCCAAGGAGAAGCTGGTCGTCAAGGACGTCACCAAGGACGCCGACGGCACCGTCCACACCCGCTACGAGCGCACCTACGACGGACTGCCCGTCCTCGGCGGCGACTTGGTCGTCGAGGAGGCCAAGAGCGGCGCCGTGCGGTCGGTCGCCAAGGCGACCAAGGCGCAGGTGAAGGTCGCTTCCACCAGCGCCGCCGTCGCGCCCGCCACGGTCGAGAAGGCGGCGGTGAAGGCGGCGAACGCGCAGGGTTCGCGCAAGACGGAGGCCGAGCGGGCGCCGCGCAAGGTGATCTGGGCGGCCAAGGGCACGCCCACGCTCGCGTACGAGACGGTCGTCGGCGGCCTCCAGGAGGACGGCACGCCGAACGAGCTGCACGTCATCACCGACGCGAACTCCGGCGCCAAGCTCTTCGAGTTCCAGGGCGTCAAGGAGGGCACCGGCAACAGCCAGTACAGCGGGCAGGTCACCCTCGGTACGTCGGGCAGCTCGGGCTCGTACAACCTGACCGACGGCGGGCGCGGCGGCCACAAGACGTACAACCTCAACCGGGGCACCTCGGGGACGGGCACGCTCTTCACCGACGCCGACGACGTCTGGGGCAACGGGACGACCGGCGACGCCGCGACCGCCGGTGTGGACGCGGCCTACGGCGCCGCGCTGACCTGGGACTACTACAAGGACGTCCACGGCCGCACCGGTATCCGGGGCGATGGCGTCGGGGCGTACTCCCGGGTGCACTACAGCAGCAACTACGTCAACGCGTTCTGGCAGGACTCCTGCTTCTGCATGACGTACGGCGACGGCTCCGGCAACGCCAAGCCGCTGACCTCGATCGACGTCGCCGCCCACGAGATGACCCACGGCGTCACCGCCGCGACCGCCAACCTCACCTACAGCGGTGAGTCGGGCGGCCTCAACGAGGGCACCTCGGACATCTTCGCCGCCGCCGTCGAGTTCAACGCCAACAACGCGAACGACCCCGGCGACTACCTGGTCGGCGAGAAGATCGACATCAACGGCGACGGCACCCCGCTGCGCTACATGGACAAGCCCAGCAAGGACGGCGCGTCCAAGGACAGCTGGTACTCCGGCGTCGGCAACGTCGATGTGCACTACTCCTCCGGCGTCGCCAACCACTTCTTCTACCTGCTCTCCGAGGGCAGCGGCGCCAAGGTGATCAACGGCGTCAGCTACGACAGCCCGACCTACGACAACCTGCCGGTCCCCGGCATCGGGCGGGCCAACGCCGAGAAGATCTGGTTCAAGGCGCTGACCCAGCGCATGACCTCCAACACCAACTACGCGGGGGCGCGGGACGCCACGCTGTGGGCGGCGAGCGAGCTCTTCGGCCAGGCCAGCCCCGAGTACAACACGGTGGCCAACACCTGGGCCGCGGTGAACGTCGGGTCCCGGATCGTCGAGGGCGTCTCCATCACCGCGCCCGGCGACCAGACCAGCATCGTCGACCAGGCCGTCAGCCTGCAGATCGCGGCGACCAGCTCCAACCCGGGCGCGCTCACCTACTCCGCCACCGGGCTGCCCGCCGGGCTGTCGATCGACTCCTCGACCGGCCTGATCTCCGGCACCCCGACCACGCTCGGCTCCGGCACCGTGACGGTCACCGTGACCGACTCGACCGGCAAGTCGGCCACCCTCTCCTTCACCTGGACCGTGAACACCACCGGCGGCAACGTCTTCGAGAACACCGCGGACGTCGCCATCCCGGACGCGGGCGACGCGGTCACCTCCTCGATCACGGTGAGCCGGGCCGGCAACGCGCCGTCCAACCTCCAAGTGGGCGTGGACATCGTGCACAGCTGGCGGGGTGACCTGGTGATCGACCTGGTGGCACCGGACGGTACGGCGTACCGGCTGAAGAACTCCAGCTCCTCGGACTCGGCGGACGACGTGAAGACCACCTACACCGTGGACGCCTCGTCCGAGGTGGCCGTCGGCACCTGGAAGCTGAGGGTGCAGGACGTCGCCTCGCTGGACACCGGCTACATCAACAGCTGGAAGCTGACGTTCTGAACGATGCGCACATCCGGATGAGGTGCTGACCCGTCCGGACACTGGGCAGGCGCCGCCAGGGGTGACCCGACTCCCCCTGGCGGCGCCTCTCTTATGGCCCGCAGGGCACAACTCGACTCCGGCACCTGTCGCCACACGGCGGAGCCGCATGGCGAACATTGATCAACATTAAACGAACATTTTGCCGCCTACCTGCCCCAAAGCTCGTGACATGTACGCGCCTTGTGTGACAGTCTGCCCAACGCGATCGCACCGTACCTCTTGTTCAGGTCCGGGCGGCACTTCCCCGCCGCCCGGACCTGACCCCCCACAGCAATGAGGAGTTCGCGTGAGCAAGACCTCGAACATGTCCGTTTCCCCTGCCCACTCCCCTGCCCGCAGGAAGCGCCGCACGGCGGCCGCCACCGGTGCCGCGGTCGCGGCAGCGGCCCTGCTGGCCACCGGCGTCACCACGGGCCAGGCCGGCGCCGCCACCACGAACACCGACACCAAGGCGGACGCGCGCCCCACCGTGCTCTCCGCCTCGGCCCGCGCGGAGCTGCTGCGCGACGCCAACGCCGCCAAGGCCGACACCGCCAAGGCGCTGGGCCTCGGCGCCAAGGAGAAGCTGGTCGTCAAGGACGTCGTACGGGACGCCGACGGCACCGTCCACACCCGCTACGAGCGCACCTACGACGGACTGCCCGTCCTCGGCGGCGACTTGATCGTCCACGAGTCCGCGAACAACAAGATCAAGAGCGTCACCAGGGCCGTCAAGGCCACCCTCGCGGTCCCCTCCACGACCGCCAAGGTGGCCCCGGCCGCCGCCGAGCGGGCCGCAGTGCGGCGCGCCCAGGCGGACGACGCCCGGCGGGCGGCGGCCGACGGCGCCCCGCGCAAAGTGATCTGGGCCGCCTCCGGCAAGCCCGTCCTCGCGTACGAGACCGTCGTCGGCGGCATACAGAAGGACGGCACCCCCAACCAGCTGCACGTCATCACCGACGCCAACACCGGCGCAAAGCTCTTCGAGTACCAGGGCATCGAGACCGGCAGCGGCACCAGCCAGTACAGCGGCTCGGTGGAGCTCGGCACCACCAAGGAAGGCAGCGGCTACACCCTGACCGACGCCGACCGCGGCGGCCACCGCACCACCGACCTCAAGGGCAGCGAGTCCGGCGAGGGCTCGGCGTTCACGGACGACGACGACAAGTGGGGCACCGGAAAGCCCGACGACGCGCAGACCGCGGCCGTCGACGCCCACTACGGCGCGGCCCTCACCTGGGACTACTACAAGAGCGTGCACGGCCGCGACGGCATCGCGGGCGACGGCAAGGGCGCGTACTCCCGGGTGCACTACGGCCACGACTACGTCAACGCCTTCTGGGACGACAGCTGCTTCTGCATGACGTACGGCGACGGCCAGGGCGACAAGGCCCCGCTCACCTCGATCGACGTCGCGGCCCACGAGATGTCCCACGGCGTCACCTCGGCCACCGCCAACCTGAATTACAGCGGTGAGTCGGGCGGCCTCAACGAGGGCACCTCGGACATCTTCGCCGCGGCCGTCGAGTTCAACGCGAAGAACGCCAGCGACCCGGGCGACTACCTGGTCGGCGAGAAGATCGACATCAACGGCGACGGCACCCCGCTGCGCTACATGGACAAGCCCAGCAAGGACGGCGCGTCCAAGGACAGCTGGTACTCCGGCGTCGGCAACGTCGATGTGCACTACTCCTCCGGCGTCGCCAACCACTTCTTCTACCTGCTCTCCGAGGGCAGCGGCGCCAAGGAGGTGAACGGCGTCAAGTACGACAGCCCGACCGCCGACGGCTCCAAGGTCGAGGGCATCGGCCGCGACAAGGCCGAGAAGATCTGGTACAAGGCGCTCACCACGTACATGACCTCGACCACCGACTACCACGCCGCGCGCGAGGCGACGCTGAAGGCCGCGACCGACCTGTACGGGGCGGACAGCGCCGAGTACAAGGGCGTGAATTCGGCGTGGGCCGGAGTGAACGTCAAGCCGTAAAAACGCATCAAATGAAGTGCACCACATAGACGGTGCCCGGGTCCCGTTCCCGGGCACCGTCCTGTTTCCGCACTTTGTTCCGCCGGGTAGCCCCTTCGGCACCCGGCACCCCACAGCAACAGGAGACAACGTGACGCAAGGCTCGACCTCCGGCAGATCCGGCTCGTCCCGCACCTCCGGCATATCCCGCACCTCCCGCACCACCGCGTTCAAGCGCTCCCGTACCGTCGTCGCCGCGGGGGCGGCGACGCTCGCCGGAGCCCTCATCGCGGCCGGCACCGCGGGCGCGGCCACCCCGCCGCCCCCGCCCACCGTGAAGGGCGCCCAGTCCCTCGCCCTCTCCCCGTCCGTCCGCGCCGAGTTGCTGCGCGAGGCCGACGCCGCCACGGCCGGCACCGCCCGGTCCCTCGGGCTCGGCGCCAAGGAGAAGCTGGTCGTACGGGACGTCATCAAGGACGCCGACGGCACCGTCCACACCCGCTACGAGCGCACCTACGACGGACTGCCCGTCCTCGGCGGCGACCTGATCGTCCACAAGTCGGCCGACGGCGAGACCGAGGAGGTCACCAAGGCCACCGACGCCAAGATCAAGGTGGCCGACACCACGGCGGCCGTTGCCCCGGCCGCTGCCGAGCGGACCGCCGTAGGGGTGGCAAAGACCGAGGCCGGCGACAAGGCCGACGCCTCCGCCACCCCCCGGAAGGTCATCTGGGCCGCCAGTGGCAAGCCCGTCCTCGCGTACGAGACCGTGGTCGGCGGCTTCCAGGACGACGGCACGCCCAGCAAGCTGCACGTCATCACGGACGCGGACACCGGCAAGAAGCTGTACCAGTTCCAGGCCGTCCAGAACGGCACCGGCACCGGCCAGCACAACGGCAAGGTCACCCTCGGCACCACCAAGAGCGGCACCCAGTACCTGCTCAAGGACACCGCGCGCGGCGGCCATATGACGTACAACCTCAAGCACAAGGAAGAGGGCAAGGGGTCGAAGTTCCTGGACGCCGACGACGTCTGGGGCAACGGCAAGCCGACCATCGCGCAGACCGCCGCCGTCGACGCCCACTACGGCGCGGCCAAGACCTGGGACTACTACAAGAAGGTCCTGGGCCGCAACGGCATCCAGAACAACGGCAAGGCCGCCTACTCACGCGTCCACTTCGGCAACGAGTACGTCAACGCCTTCTGGGACGACGACTGCTTCTGCATGACGTACGGCGACGGCGAAGGCGACAAGAAGCCGCTCACCCAGCTCGACGTCGCCGGCCACGAGATGAGCCACGGGCTCACCGCCGCCACCGCGAAGCTCGAGTACAGCGGCGAGGCGGGCGGCCTCAACGAGGCCACGTCCGACATCTTCGGCACGGCCGTCGAGTTCTACGCCAAGAACCCGAAGGACCCCGGCGACTACCTCATGGGCGAGAAGATCGACATCAACGGGGACGGCACCCCGCTGCGCTACATGGACAAGCCCAGCAAGGACGGTATGTCCTACGACTACTGGTCCAGCAGCATCGCCCAGGACGACCCGCACTTCACCTCCGGGCCCGCCAACCACTTCTTCTACCTGCTCTCCGAGGGCAGCGGCCGCAAGGTCATCAACGGCGTGACCTACAACAGCCCGACCAAGGACGGCCGCACCGTCACGGGCATCGGCCGCGCCAAGGCCGAGAAGATCTGGTACAAGGCGCTCACCACGTACATGACCTCCACCACCAACTACGCCAAGGCGCGCACCGCGACGCTCAAGGCGGCGAAGGCCCTGTACGGCGGGACCAGCGCGGAGTACAAGGCGGTCAACAACGCCTGGGGCGGCATCAACGTGCGGTGACGCACTGACAGCTGTCCCAGTGGCCGGGCGGGCGTGCTGCCCGCCCGGCCCACTAAACCTTACTTCTTACCGCTGAACGCTTCCTTCCGGATGACGTCGAGGAAGCTCGGAACCCCTTCTGTGGTGCGCACATCGATGAAAGCGCGCACCTGGTGGCCATCGACCGCCTGGCGGAGCAACGCGTTTCCGAGGTCGGCACGCGAGGTGAAACGGCCGGGAAGGCGCGAGGTGGACACCCGGTAGTCGCTCACCGCATGCGCATCAAAGAGACCCGCGGGGCGGATCACCGTCCACTCGTGCCCGCTTTCGCTCACGACCTCCTCCATCCGCCGCATGTCGTCGTACACGGTGCGCCCGACGAAGCGCACGATGAAGGGCTCGAGCACCTTCCGGAAGAAGAAACCCTCGCCGGGCGCCGCCGTCTCGAAGAGCACCGTCGAGCTCACGCAGACCAGACGGCGGACGCCGTGTTCCGTCATCGCCCGGGTGATGTGGGTCATGCCCCCCGAATACACCGTGACAGGGCTCCGGCCGTAGGGAACCCCGAGCGTCGAGATCACCGCGTCCTGCCCGGCCACGGTGCGCTCGACCGCGACGGGGTCCAGCACATCCGCACCGACCACCCGCAGCCGCGGATCGCTCAGCGGGAAGGACTCGGGCCGGCGTGTGACGGCGGTGACCGTGTGGCCCTCGGCGATCGCCTGCTCGGTGGCCTGCCGCCCGGTCGGTCCGTTCGCCCCGAATATGACGAGCTTCACCTGTTTCTCCCTCTCACGGACGATGGTCTTGCCACCCGAGAGGGCACCGGCGGCGGCGAGTGTGACATCCCGGGCTCCGATATGACCTGGGCCACATTGCGCCGGGCGGATGTCACACTCCCGGCAGCGCGGCGCCTCTCAGCAGGGAGCGCGCACAGGAGGCATGACATGTCCGACAGCCCGGCACAGAGCCCGGCGGACACCGCGACGCGGGTGTTCGTCAGCTACCGAGAACTGCTGTTCTCCGTCGTCTACAACATGCTCGGCAGCGTCGCCGACACCGAGGACGTACTCCAGGAGACCTGGCTGTCCTGGGCGGGCAGAAGGCGCCACTCGCCGATGGCGGAGATCGACAATCCGCGCGCCTATCTGGTGCGGATAGCGGTGAACCACGCGCTCGCCCGACGGGCCGGCATCAATCGCCGACGTGAGACCTACATCGGACCGTGGCTGCCCGAGCCCCTGGTCACCGACACCGCCGCCGACACCCCGGCGGACACCGCCGACGCGGCCGACCAAGCACTGCGCGCCGAAACCGTGTCGATGGCGCTGCTGGTGGTCCTGGAGACCCTGACCCCCTTGGAACGGGCGGTGTTCGTCCTCCACGAGGTCTTCGGCTACGCCCACCCCGAGATCGCGGACATCCTGGACCGCAGCCCGTCCGCCGTCCGCCAGCTCGCGCACCGCGCCCGCGGGCACGTCCACGCCCGCCGCCCCCGCTACCAGGCCCACCCACGCGTCCAGCGCCAGGCGACCGAGCGATTCGTCTCCGCGGCGCTCGGCGGCGATGTCGGCGCCCTCATGGAGGTCCTGGCACCGGAGGTGACCTTGTGGACCGACGGCGGAGGCAAGGCACGGTCGGCCCTGCGGCCGATCCACGGCCGGGAGAAGGTCGCCCGCACGCTGACCGGGTATTCCTCCCGCCCCCCGCAGGGTCTGGACATCCAGTACCGGAGTGTCAACGGCGATCCCTCGGCGGTGATTTTCGCGGGCGAGGCCCCGTACGCCGTGATGGTCATGGACCTGACCCCGGAGGGCGACCAGATCTCGAGCGTCTACCTCGTCACCAACCCGGACAAGCTCTCCGCGGTCAGGCGGGACGAGGACACGGCGCCGTCCGGCGATCCGAACGCCACGCGTCGCTCGCCCCACCGCTGAGAGCGGGGCCCTCCGGACAAGTGCGGGACGGTGCGGTGCGGGCGTACTGCCCCGCCCGTGGCTCGGCCCAGCTCACCTCAACTCATCTCAGCTCATCGATGCGGCAGCCCGGGAGTCCGATGTCCGAGCCCGCAGGGCCGCCACGGCCCAGTCGAGCACCGGCGCCAAGCTCTCCGGCGCCGGCCAGCCGTTGATCACCGCGAGCAGCTCCACGTACCGCTCCCTGCGCGGGTCGTGGGCGTTCTCCAGCCGGGTCAGCAGCCGATGCCGCAGCGCGGCGCCGTCCGGTTGGCCGACGATCCGCGCATAGTGCCCCACGAGCTCGTCGACAACCGGGTCGGCCTGCCGCGAGGCCGGTTCGACCCCGGCCGCCACAACCGGCCCGACCCGGTCCCGCACCACCGCGACAATGTCCCTGCGCGGCCCCACGCCATCGCGCTCCGCCGAGTGCTCCCCGGCCACCCGCCGCACCCCGGCCCGGAACTCCGGGTCACGCGACAGCTCCGCCAACTCCACCCACGCCCGTACCTGCTCCGCTTCCGGACTCTCGGGCAGCTCGGGCGTCATCGAGCGCCTGGCCGCCGCGAACTCCGGATTCCCGTCCGGGCCACCGAACACGGCTTCCAGGAAATCGCCGATCAGACGCCGACGCTCACCGTCGGAAAGCCTGGCCAATGTATGCATGATCTCCATCTCCTCCGGGCTCGCCCCACGCTCCGCCACCGCCGTCAGCACCGCCCGCCGCAGCCGCAGCGTACGGATCTGCACCGCCAGCGCCTCCGCTTGCGCCGCCGCGACCTCCGCCAGCGACAGCTCCCGGTCCACGACCTTCCGAACCGTCGCCAGATCCAGCCCCAGCTCACGCAACGTCCGCACCAGCTCCAGGCGGGCGACGGCGTCGATGCCGTACAGCCGGTATCCGGCCGGGCTGCGGTCCGTCGGCGCGACGATCCCGCGATCGGAGTAGAACCGAATGGTCTTCACCGTGAGCCCGGTCCGCCGGGCCAGCTGACCGATCGAGTAAAGCGCGCCGCCGTCCATGCTCCTACCCTGGCGTCTCCCCTTACGGGAGACTCAACCCGGCCGGTCTTCCGTTCATCCTGCGTGGCGGCCGTCAACCTGCTTTCCGCTGGCCCCGTAGACGAAGTCGGTCGTGGTGTCCAGGATGAATTCCATGGGGAAGCCCAGTTCGATCGCGCTGGCCTTGTCCAGCCGGCTGACCGCCTCTTCGGGCAGTTCCAGGTCGATCGCGGCGAGGTTGTCCGTCAACTGATCCACGGTGCGCGCGCCGAGGATGGGGTGGATCCAGGGCCGGTGCGCTCGCGTCCACGCGATGGCGACCTGCGAGGAGGACACGCCGAGCTCGTCGGCCACGGCGTCCACCGTGCGTGCGATGGTCAGGTCGCGTTCGGAGACAGCGGAGCGGTCGACCCGGGAGGGACCATCGGCGCCGGAGCGGGTGAACTTGCCCGACAGCACGCCGGCGGCCAGCGGCGACCACGCGGCCACCGACAGTTCCAGAGCCGAGGCCATCGGCAGCAGCTCCCGCTCGATGTCGCGCTTGACCAGGCTGTAAGGCAGCTGCAGTCCGGCGAAGGGCGCCCACCCCCGGAACTCGGCGATGGTGTTGGCGCGCGAGACCAGCCACGCGGGCGCGTCGGAGATCCCGACATACAGCACCTTGCCCGCCCGCACGAGATCGTCGAGAGCCCGCATCGTCTCCTCGATCGGGGTATTGGGGTCCCAGATGTGCACCCACAGCAGATCGATGTACTCGGTGCCCAGCCGCCGCAAGCTGGCCTCCACCGAACGGATCAGATTCTTGCGGTGGTTGCCGCTGGCGTTGGGGTCGGTGCCGTCCATCGTCAGCGTGTACTTCGTGGACACCACGAAGCGGTCGCGGTCGGAGCCCAGCAGCTCCCCGACGATCCGCTCACTGCTGCCCTCGGTGTACCGGTTGGCGGTGTCGATCACGTTCCCGCCCGCCTCCGCGTAGGCGGTGAACATCTTGCGACACTCCTCGACGGAGGCGCCCCACCCCCACTCTTCGCCGAAGGTCATCGTGCCCAGGAAAGCTTCGGACACCCGCAGCCCGGTGCGGCCAAGCAGTCGGTAACGCATCACAATCACCAATCCCCACGCTCGTGCCAATTTGGCGTCGCGAAGGAAACTAACTGTCGTGCTCGCCCGCCGTATTGCACGTTCTTGCCCCTCCCCGGGTCAGCGCACGGCCCAGCCGGCCCACTCCGTACCCCGATACGTCGACTGGTACCTGGCGGGTGTCACCCCATAGGCCCCGGCGAACACACGGGTCAGATGGGATTGATCGTGGAATCCCGTCTCGTACGCGACCTCGGCGATCCCTGTGCCACGCCGGAGCAGTTCCCTGGCCCGATCGAGCCGGAGACGCAGATGCAGCTTGTGCGGCGGCAGACCGAACCACGCCGTGCACGCGCGTGCGAGCCGGTACTTGCTCAGGTCCGACACCGCACTGAGCTCGTCCAGCGTCACGTTGCGGGCCAGATTCGCCCGCAGGTACTCACGCACGACCTCGGGCACGCGCCGCCCCGTGTCCCTCCCGCCCTCGGCGCCGTACGAGTGCCGCGCCAGAACGGAGATGAACTCCAGCACCCCCGTCTCCCGCCTCAGCGCCGAACCGGGTGGTTCCGAAGGCTGGTGGAGGGCGCCGTGTACGGACCGGAAGCGGTCCGCCAGCCCGCCGTCCCGGATCACCGGATCCCCGTACCGCACGGCCTCGGGCGCGGCGACCTCGGCGATCAGGGACGGTGACACACACATGATGAGCCAGCGCGCCGATCCGGGATCGTCCGGCTCCCCGGAATGCGCGTCGTCCGGGTGGAGAACGACCAATTGGCCAGGCGCGGCCCGGAAGGTCGTGCCGCGCCTGCGTACGGTGAAGCCGGAGCCGGTCACGAGCACGAGCTTGAGCTCTTCATGGACATTGCCGCTGTAGGACTGCGCCCGGCCGTCCACCACGACGACGTCAGGCACGTCGACGGACACCCGTGGAACCCCTGCCTGATCCGCCCCCGTCATGGCAGCAACACTAGCGCCACAGCCCTTGCCGGTGCTGAGCGCGGTTCGCGTAGGTTTGGGCTACTCGGAGAGAAGAAGGAGCAGGCCAGTGGGCGGAAACGACTCGGTGGCGGCGCTTGCGCCGCTCATACCGGTGGCGAACGGCGTGGACGAGCGGATCGACTGGGCCGAGGTCGAGGGGATCTGGGGGAGACGGTTTCCCGCAGACTACGTCCGCTTCATGGAGGTGTACGGGCCGGGGCTGGTCAGCGGGGAGATCGTGATTCTGCTGCCGGCACCACGGCCCGGCACGTATACGGACGGGTCGGGCCTGCGGGAGGAGACCGAGAATGCCCGCCTGACCTGGGAGATGTGCGGGGACGAGGTCGACTTCGAGGTGGACCCCGAGTCCATCGTGGCGTGGGGTGTGACCACGGGCGCGGACATCTACTGCTGGCTGACCACGGACGAGGACCCGGACCGGTGGCCGGTGCTGGTGTGCGGGCGGCACACCAGTCCGTCCTTCCAGGTGCACCCCTTCGGGATGGCCGAGTTCCTTCGGCGGCTCCTCGGCGATGCCGAGTTCCAGGAGGAGACCATCAGCGTGACGCTGCCGAAGGAGGCGTCGTTCGTCAACTGGCGCGAGCAGCAGCGCCGACACGACTCGGAGCTGAACCCTGCCACAGGTCAGCCCTGGTAACTGGCGGGCGGCCACACCCGTCCTTGACCCTGACGCCAGGGTCAAGGCTTAGCGTCGCAAGCATGGACGAGACAAACACCCTTCACGGCCGGGCAGTGCTCATCACCGGAGGAGGCACCGGGATCGGTCGTGCGACGGCCCAGCAGTTCGCCGCCGCGGGCGCCGAGGTTCTCATCGTCGGCCGGACTGCCGAAAGCCTGGCCGAGACGGCCAAAGAACACTCGCGCATCCGGACGTTCGTGGCCGACCTCGCCGAGCCGAACGCCCCCGCCGATATCGTCGCCGCCGCGGTGGAAGCGTTCGGCCGCAGCCGCATCGATGTTCTGGTCAACAATGCCGCGATCACTCGTCCGGCCCCGCTCGGTGCGATCGACCGGAAGGTCGCCGGGGAACAGCTCGCCACGAACCTTCTCGCCCCGGTGCTCCTCACCCAGCATGCTCTGCCGCACCTGGAGGCCGGTGGCGCCGTCGTCAACGTTACGTCCAACCCGCCCCACTACGGCTGGGCCAACAACTCGATCTACGGGGCCACGAAGGTGGCTCTGGACTTCCTGACCCACACATGGGCTGTCGAACTCGCGCCGCGCGGCATTCGCGTTCTTTCCGTGGCCCCCGGGATAACGGCGACACCGGTGCTGAGCCATGCCGGTTTCTCGGACGAGCAGATCGCCTCGGCGGGCAAGGAGCTTCGGGCCCGAATCCCGCTCGGGCGGATCGCTCAGCCCAAGGAGATCGCCTGGTGGATCGTGAACGCGACGCGCCCCGAGGCCGCTTACCTCACCGGTGCGGTCATTCGTGTCGACGGCGGGCTGAGCGCGGCTGGATGATGATGGAACGATGCTGATCGGAGAACTGGCGAACGAGGTCGGCACCACCGTTCGGGCACTGCGCTACTACGAACAGCAGGGTCTGCTCCACCCCCAGCGAGCGCCGAACGGTTACCGGGAGTACGACGAGACGGCTGTCGGGCAGGTGGGCAACATCAAGCTGTTGCTCTCGCTCGGCCTCACCGCCAATGACATCCGTGCCTTCTTGCCCTGTCTCGGTCAAGACATCGTCGACGGTCCCGTCTGTCCCGCGAGCGCGCGGGTCATCGCCCGGAGGCTCGCCGACGTGGAGGAGAAGATCTCCGCGCTGGACGTCGTCCGTAAACGTCTCATCGAAGCACTGGCCCAGGCCGACGGCTAGCGCCCCGGCTCAGCTGTAGAAGTTGCGCTGCCAGCGGTGGTTGGCGAGGGTGGCCAGCTGGTCGGCGGTCAGCGGGCGGCCGTCGCTCAGGGCCGTGTTGCGTTCGACGTTGCGTACGGTGCGCATACCGGGGATGACGGTGGACACCGCCGGGGAGCTGAGGACGAACCGCAGCGCGGTCTCGGCCATCTCGTCGGGGGTGATGCCGAGGTCGGCGACGATCGCGGACACCCGCTGTTCGACCTGGGCCGGGCGGTCGTCGCGGAAGTAGCGGTTGCGGAAGTCGCCCTCGGGGAACGTGGCGCCGGCGGTGATGCGGCCGGTGAGGCCGCCCTCGTCGAGGGCCACTCGCACGATGACGCCGACGCCGTGCTCCGCACAGGCCGGCAGCAGCGCTTCGGCGGGCGACTGGTCGAAGATGTTGTAGATGACCTGCACGCTGTCGACGGCGCCGCTCGTGACGAGCGCGAGGGCGTTGTCGGGCTCGTGGTCGTTGATGGAGACGCCGAACAGGCGGATCTTGCCCTCCCGCTTCAGCTCGGCGATCGTCTCCAGCCAGTCGCCGCGGCCGACCCACTCATCGCTCCAGACATGGAACTGGAAGACGTCGAAGTGGTCCAGGCCGCTGGTGCGCAGGCTGGTCTCCACGCTTTCGCGGATATGCGCGCCGGGGAACGTCTCGGCCGGGTCCAGACCGGCGGGGGCCGGCCAGACGCGGTTCTTCGGGGGAACCTTGGTCGCGACGAACACCTCGTCGCCGGCCCCCGCCCGCTCGCGGACGACCCGGCCGACGATCCGCTCGCTCTCGCCGTAGCCCCGCGCGGTGTCGATGAAGTTCACGCCGAGGTCGATGGCGCGGTGCAGGGCGCGTACGGATTCGTCCTCGGTGGCGCCCACCCAGTTGGACTCTCCGATGCCCCAGGCGCCATAGCCGATCTCGGACACGGACAGTCCACTTCGGCCCAGTTCGCGGTAGTGCACTTTCTCATCAGCCTTCCGTCGGGGTCCTAGTCTTTGCGGCCGGTCGCGGCGACCGTGACGCCTAGACCGATCATCGCGAGCCCACCGACCCCGCCGACCATGGCCAGCCGCTGCGGTGAGCGGGCGAACCAGCCGCGTGCGGTGGCGGCGACGAGGCCCCAGATGCTGTCGGAGGTTATGGCGATGACGTTGAAGACGAGGCCGAGCAGCAGCATCTGGAGCGCGACATGCCCCTGCTCGCGGTCGACGAACTGGGGCAGTACGGCGGCGAAGAACACGATGGTCTTGGGGTTGGCCACACCGACCGCGAACCCCTCCCAGAACGTGCGCAGGGCGTCCTGCTCCGCCGGGCCGTCCCCGCTGAACGCGGCCCGCAGCGAGCCCCGCTGCCGCACCGCCTTGACCCCCAGGTAGACCAGATACGCGGCGCCCACCAGCTTCAGCGCCGTGAAGACGAGGACCGAGCGCTCCACGATGGTGCCGACCCCCAGCGCCACGGCCACCACGAGCACATACGCGCCGACCGTGTTCCCCACGACGGTGGTCAGCGCGGCCCGGCGCCCCTGGGCCAGGGCCCGGCCGATCACGAACAGCACACTGGGGCCGGGGATCACGATCAGCAGGAACGACATGGCCGCGAAGGCGAGGAGACGGTCGGTGGACACCATGGAGCACATACAAACACGGACACCGGCCACTCTCGTAGCACTTTTCCGCGTGCGGGCCAGGGGGCTCCCGGCTCGAACGGCTGTTCTCCGGCCATACCATGACGTTCCTCGCGGGCGGCGATGTCCGGGCGGAAGATGCTGATCATCGGGCGCAAGGGCAGTGGCAAGAGCGCCATCTGCACGCATCTGATGGTGGACGGGGTGCACGACGGCGGAAAGGTTCTGATCACGCCGGACGACGCGGCCGGGGACGAGATCCTGCGGTTCGAGCTGCAGGGGCTGCCCGCGGATTCGGCGAAGGCGCTGATCTGGCGGTACGTGTTCGCCGTCCATGCCGCGCGGCCCGCGATGCGGCAGGCCGAGGGCATCCTGGCCGACGTGAACACCAAGGCCGACCGCATCCGCAGCGACTCCGAGCGCGAGCTGGCGGCGCTCACCAGCCGCCGCGACAGCATCAGCGCCCAGCCGACCAACGTCCGCCAGCTGCTCGCCCAGCTCACGGGCCCCGCGGAAGTCCTGGAGAGCACGCTGCCGCAGCCGCAGTTCGAATTGGTGCGGAGAGGGTACGACCGTGAGCAGGTCGACGCGTACGTGCACAACCTGCGGCACGGACACGATGAGCCACAGCCCGATTTCATGCTCGTGCGCCGGGGCTACGACCGTCAGCAGGTCGATACGTACATCACCGCCCTCAAGCAGCTCACCGGCCACGCAGGCAGCACGCCCGCGTAGCTCATACTTTCGTCAGGGGCGCGGTAGCCCCGCCGCGGGGGATGCTGGGGCGCATGATCCGGTGGATACGGCATGGTGGCGCCGCGCGGACGGCCCTGCTCCTGTGGCTGACGGCCTGCGCGCCCGTGCTGCTGAAGGCCACGTCGGCGAGCGGGCGCGAGTTGTGGGTGCTGCTGGCCGGGTTTCCGCTGCTGGCGGGTGCGGCCGCGGTGGGGCGTACGCGACCGCTGGTGGGGCTGGCGGTCGCGGTGGGGCTGAGCCTGGCCCTCAACCTGGAGCTGTACACCTCCTCGTACTGGGCGGCGCTGGCGCTGTGGGGCTATCTGGCCGGGCGGTGGACGGCGGGCGCGCGGCCCGCGCTGTGGTTCTTCGCGGCCTTCGCAGTGGCGGGCGCGCTGCTCACCTGGGTGACGGACGCCGGGGTCTGGACCTGGTTCACCGCGCTGACCACGCTGCTGCTCAACGTCGTGGTGCCGTGGCTGCTCGGCCGCTACCGCCGCCAGTACGACCATCTGGTCCACGCCGGCTGGGAGCTGGCCGACCGGATGGAGCGGGAGCAGCGGGCCGTCGCCGATCAGGCGCGGCTGCGCGAGCGGTCCCGGATCGCCGGGGACATGCATGACTCGCTCGGCCACGACCTGGCCCTGATCGCGCTGCGCGCCGCCGCCCTCCAGGTCGATCCGGAGCTGAGCGACCGCCACCGGGCGGCGGCCGCCGAGCTGCGCGAAGCGGCCTCGACGGCCACCAGCCAGCTACGGGACATCATCGGTGTGCTGCGGACCGCCGACGACCCCGCCCCGACGGCCCCCGCCGACGAGGGCGTCGGTGCGCTGGTGGAGCGCGCGCGGTCCTCCGGGCTGGCCGTCGAGCTGGCGTACGGGGCGGAAGGCGGGCCACAGGACGGACGGCACAGCGACGGCGCAGACGGCGCGGCCGGCGCAGACGGCGCGGCCGGCGCAGACGGCGCGAAGGGGCCTGGCCTGCCGCCGATGGCCGACCGGGCCGTCTACCGCGTCGTCCAGGAGGCGCTGACCAACGCCGCCAAGCACGCCCCGGGCGCGGCGGTCCGCGTCCAGCTGGTCCGGGACCCGGCGGCGGGCGAGATCGCGGTGTCCGTCGTGAACGGGCCGCGCCCGGCGGACGGTTCCCCGCCGGATCTGGCCTCGGGCGGCAACGGTCTGGTGGGCCTGGACGAGCGCGTACGGCTGGCCGGCGGGGTGCTGACCCATGGGCCGTCGCCCGACGGCGGCTTCGCGGTGTCGGCGCGGCTGCCGCTCACGGCCGGGGTCGCGCTCGTCGCCGAGCGAGCGGCGGCCCCGGCGTCCACGTCGGCGCGGGAGCTGGCCCGCGCCCGGGAGCGGGTGCGGCGCAGGCTGGTGCAGTCGATCACGGTGCCGCTGGCCGTGACCGCCGGACTGGCGGTCCTGTGGGGCGGGTTCACCTTCTATACGCAGTACCACTCGGTGCTGGACCGGCGCACCTACGACCGGCTGGAGATCGGCGAGCCGCGTGCCGACGTCGAGTCGCGGATGCCGCCGTACACGATGGACGGGCCTCCGGACGGCATCGCCGCGCCGCCCCACGGCTGGGACTGCGCTTACTACGGGGTGCGCCGGTACGACGGGCGGTCCGCGTACCGGCTGTGCTTCTCGGACGGGCGGCTGGTCGCCAAAGACGTGGTCACCAGTCGGCAGTAGGGGCGGAGAGGGCAGCGGCCGGCAGAAGAGGGCGGCAGTGAGAGCGCTTGCTCCCGCCGCGCCCTCCGTCCGGGAATCCGGCGCGGGAATTCCACGGAAAGAGGCGGCAACCTTTCCGGCCAGAGCGGCGACCACACCCCGACACCCCCCACGCCCACCCCCCGCACTCCCCCACCCCCAGGAGGTCCCGTGGCACCCCCGCACGGTTCGCCCGCCCCCTCCGCCCGCCGCCGGGCCAGACGCGTCGCGCTCTCCCTGGCCGCCGTCGGGGCGCTGCTGACCACCGGACCGGCCGCCCTGTCGCACGCCGCCCCCGCCGACAGCACGCGGACCGGCGCCGGCACCCCCAAGGCGGCCATCCAGGCAACCCAGTTGGAGAAGCTGGACCGCGGGCTGGTCAGCGTGCACACCGGCAACGACAACCTGGTCAGCTGGCGCTGGCTGGCCACCGACCCGGACGATGTCACGTTCAACCTCTACCGGGGCAGCGTCAAGGTCAACTCCTCCCCCATCACCACCACCAACTACCTCCACAAGGACGCCCCCAACAGCGCCGACTACACCGTCCGCGCGATCGTGGGCGGTACGGAGCAGCCCGCCTCGCCGAGCGCCGTGCAGTTCCGCTCCGGCTACTACGACGTGCCGATCTCGCCCCCGTCCGGCGGCTCGGACTACACCTACGAGGCCAATGACGCCTCGGTGGGCGACCTGGACGGCGACGGCGACCTCGACATCGTCCTCAAGTGGCAGCCGACGAACGCCAAGGACAACTCGCAGTCCGGCGTCACCGGCAACACCATCGTCGACGGCTACACCCTGCAAGGGCAGCGGCTGTGGCGGATCGACCTGGGCCGCAACATCCGCTCCGGCGCCCACTACACCCAGTTCCAGGTGTACGACTACGACGGCGACGGCAAGGCCGAGGTCGCGATGAAGACCGCGGACGGCACGGTCGACGGCACCGGCAAGACCATCGGCAGCGCCTCCGCCGACCACCGCAACTCCAGCGGCTATGTGCTGGACGGCCCCGAGTTCCTGACGATGTTCAACGGGCAGACGGGCGCGGCGGTCTCCACCGTCGACTACGTCCCGCCGCGCGGCACGGTGTCCTCGTGGGGCGACTCGTACGGCAACCGTGTGGACCGCTTCCTGGCCGGCACCGCCTATCTGGACGGTTCGAAGCCCTCGCTGATCGAGGCGCGCGGCTACTACACCCGTACGGTCATCAGCGCCTGGAACTACAGCGGCGGGCAGCTCACCCGCAAGTGGACGTTCGACACCAACAGCTCCACCAACAGCGGCAAGGGCTACGACGGGCAGGGCAACCACGCCCTGGCGATCGGCGATGTGGACTCCGACGGCAGGGACGAGATCGTCTACGGCTCGATGACCGTGGACGACAACGGCTCCGGCCTGTGGACCACGAAGAACGGCCACGGCGACGCGGCCCACCTCGGCGACCTCGACCCGTCCCGGCCGGGCCTGGAGTACTTCAAGGTCGACGAGGACTCCTCCAAGCCGTCGTCGTACTTCGCGGACGCCAGGACCGGCCAGGTGCTGTGGTCCACCGCGGCCAGCGGCGACAACGGGCGCGGCGTGGCCGGCGACATCTGGGCGGGCAACGACGGCGCCGAGATGTGGTCGGCGAAGGACGACCAGATCCGCGACGAGGGCGGCGGCGCCAAGGGCCGCAAGCCGTCGTCGATCAACTTCCTGTCGTGGTGGGACGGCGACCCGGTGCGCGAGCTGCTGGACGGCACGCATATCGACAAGTACGGCACCTCCGCCGACACCCGGCTGCTGACCGGCTCCGGGGTGCACTCCAACAACGGCACCAAGGCCACCCCGTCGCTGTCCGGCGACATCCTCGGCGACTGGCGCGAGGAGGTGATCTGGCCGACGTCGGACAACAAGGCGCTGCGGATCTATTCCACGCCGTACGAGACCGACCGGAAGATCACCACGCTGCTGCACGACCGCCAGTACCGGGAGGCCCTGGCCTGGCAGAACACCGCGTACAACCAGCCGCCGCACCCCAGCTTCTTCATCGGCGACAAGATGGCGACCCCGCCGCGGCCGAAGATCGCCACCCCCTGAACGACCGTCCCCCGCACAGCTCCACCGCACGGTTCCACCGCACCACCGGCACCACCGGCACCACCGGCACCACCGGCACCACCAGTACCAGTACCAGTACCAGTACCAGTACCAGTCAGCTCCATCCGCACCCCCACGCATCATCGGAAACAAGGAGAGTGACATGGCAGTACCGGCACCGCGCACCAAGCATCTGAACAGGAAGCGGGCGATGGCCGGCCTCCTGGGCGCCGTCGCCCTCACCACGGGCGCAGTCACCACCGGTCTGACCCTCCCCGCCGCCTCCGCCGCCAGCTGGCCCACGCCCAGCGGCACCCCCCAGGCGGTGACCAAGACCATCCCGGTCAGCGGGTCCATGGACGGCGGGATGAAGCGCTACTACGGCTCCGGCGACCTGGGCTCCGGCGGCCAGAACGAGGACCAGGACCCGCTCTTCAAGCTCTCCGACGGGGCCACCCTCAAGAACGTCATCCTCGGCGCCCCGGCCGCCGACGGCGTCCACTGTGAGGGCAGCTGCACCCTGCAGAACGTCTGGTGGGAGGACGTCGGCGAGGACGCCGCCACCTTCCGGGGCAGCGGCAAGACGTTCAACGTCATCGGCGGCGGCGCCCGCAAGGCCGCGGACAAGATTTTCCAGTTCAACGGCGGCGGCACGCTGAACATCTCCAACTTCGCCGGCCAGGACTTCTCAACCTTCGTCCGGTCCTGCGGCAACTGCTCGACGCAGTACAAGCGCACCATCAACGTGAGCAACACGGAGCTCACCGCGCCCGGCAAGGTCGGCGGCGGGATCAACACCAACTACGGTGACTCCCTCACGCTGCGCTCGATCACCATCGTCGGCGACAGCAGCAAGAAGATCGTCCCGTGCCAGAAGTACATCGGGAACAACACGGGCGCCGAGCCGTCGAAGAACGGCAGCGGCCCCGACGGCACGTACTGCAAGTACTCCACCTCGGACATCACCTACAAGTGATCGACGGGGCGGGCTGACCGGCAGCTGACCGGGCCGGACCCGGCGTGCCTGACCCCGACAGGGGCAGGCACGCCGGGTCCGGTTGCCGGACACTGAGACCCGTGAACACAGACACACCACCTGCCGAGCTGGGGGACTTTCTGCGCACCCGCCGCGCCCGTCTGCGGCCCGAGGACGTCGGGCTGGTCTCGTACGGGACCCGCCGCCGGGTGCCCGGGCTGCGCCGCGAGGAGCTGGCGCAGCTGGCCGGGGTGAGCGTCGCGTACTACACGCGGCTGGAGCAGGGCCAGTCGTCGGGCGCGTCGGACGGCGTGCTCGACGCGATCGCCCGGGCGCTGCGGCTGAGCCCCGACGAACACGCGCATCTGCGCAATCTGGCCCGCCCGGCGCGGGCCGGGCGCCGTCCGGCGCCGCGCACCGAGACCGCCCGGCCGAGCACCCGGCTGCTGGTCGAGGCCATGGCCGGGGTGCCCGCGCTCGTGCTGACGGCCCGGTTCGACGTACTGGCCTGGAACCCGCTGGGGCACGCGCTGCTCGCCGGACATCTGGCCGCCGACAGCCCGCAGCGCCCCGCGGACCGCCCCAACACCCAGCGGCTGCTCTTCCTGGATCCGCACACCCGCGAGCTCTACCCCGACTGGGAGGGCGAGGCGCCGCGCGCGGTCTCCGCGCTGCGGGTGGCGGCGGGCGAGTACCCCGACGACCGGCGGCTCGCGGAGCTGATCGGCGAGCTGTCCATGAAGAGCGCCGAGTTCGCGGCACTGTGGTCGCGCCACCCGGTGCGCAAATGCGCCTTCGGCATCAAGTCCTTCCACCACCCGCTGGTCGGGCCGATGGAGCTGACCTTCGAGATGACGCGGTTGCCGGACTCCTCGGGCCAGTGCCTGATGATGTACGGCGCGGAGCCGGGCTCCTCGTCGGAGGCGGCCCTGCGCCTGCTGGCGGCGGGCGTGGCGTCGGCGACGGCCGGGGCGTCGTCGACGGCAGCAGCGGCTGGGGCGCCGCCGACCCCCACCCCGTGACCGATCTGGCCGATTTAACCACCCAAAGCGGTCTTGTCCCGATACTCCTCCCCACGAGAGGCTGACGCCGTCGCATTGGGGAGGGACGGGGAGGGGATCGATCCATGCCGCATACGAGCGCCGGCCGCCGGCGCCGGGCCTGGACCGTCGTCGCGGGAATCGCCGCGGCGGTCCTGACGGCCGCGATGCCGTCGGCCGCAGCCGACAGGGCGGACGCGGCGGCCAAGACCGCCACGGCCGACGGCAGCTACATCGTCACGCTGAAGGAGGGGGCGCAGGGCCTCCGCGCGGACTCCGAGGGGGGCCAAGAGCTCGCCGCGCGCTACGGGGCGAGAATCAGCCGTACGTACAGCACGGCGCTGAACGGCTACGCGGTGCGCGCGAACGAGACACAGGCCGAGCGGCTGGCGGCCGACCCGCATATCGCCTCGGTCGCACCGGACACCCGGGTCTCACTGCGCACCCGGCAACAGAACAGCCAGCAACACCCCCAGTCATGGGGCCTGGACCGGATCGATCAGCCGGACCGCACGCTCGACGCGTCGTACACCTCGCCGCGCAGCGCCGGCCGGGGCACGACGATCTACGTCCTGGACACCGGTGTGCGCACCACGCACCGGGACTTCGGCGGCCGGGCCCGCTCGGGCTGGGACTTCGTGAACAACGACGCGGTGGCCGAGGACGGCAACGGCCATGGCACGCATATCGCGGCCACCGCCGCCGGATCGGCGTACGGAGTGGCGAAGCGGGCGGACATCGTCGCGGTCAAGGTGCTGGACGATACGGGCCAGGGCACCAGCGCCCAGGTGCTGGCCGGGCTCGACTGGGTGATGAAACACGCCCACAGGCCCGCCGTGGTCAATCTGAGCCTGGGCGCCACACAGGACGCCCCCATCCCCGAGTGGGACGAGGCGGTGCGGTCCGGGATCGCGTCCGGCCTCACCTTCACGGTGGCGGCGGGCAATCAGAACCGCTCGGCGGGCTCGTACTCCCCCGGCCGGGTGGCGGGCGCCATCACGGTCGGTTCGACGGGCCAGGACGACCGCCGCTCCGCCTTCTCCAACTGGGGCCCGGCGGTTGACCTGTTCGCGCCCGGGGAGCGGATCGTCTCGGCGTCGAACACGAGCGACACGGGGTCGAAGGTCATGTCGGGCACCTCGATGGCCGCCCCGCACGCGGCCGGTGCCGCCGCGCTGTATCTCGCGGACCATCCACGGGCGACCCCGGCTCAGGTGAGTGCGGCGCTCACGGCCCACGCGGCCAAGGGCAAGGTGCGGAACGCGGGGACCGGTTCGCCGAACCGCCTCCTACAGGTAGGCAACTGACAGACGGGCAACTCACGGCAAAATATTGGCCCCGTACGGTTCGTGTTTCACGGACCGTACGGGGCCGGGCGCGTTACGCACGGGAAGTTAACGGGAACCCGGATTGTCCCCCCGCGCCGCAGGGGAAGGCTTTCCGAACACGCCCCCCATGGCCGACCCCATCCGCCCACCAGAGTGAACGCGGACAGGAGCTGTCATGCCCGCAACCCGCCGCAAGGCGGCACAACCGATACAAAGGACAAAAGCCGCCAAAGAATATACGCCCGCAACGCCGTCAGGTGATCCTATGATCGGTCGCATCCCCGTCCTGGACATCCGCCCGCTCATCGACTGCGGCCGTCGCCCCGCGAAGGCGGTGGTGGGCGAGAGTTTCGAAGTGAGCGCCACCGTGTTCCGGGAGGGCCACGACGCGGTCAGGGCCAATGTGGTCCTGCGCGACCCGGCAGGCCGCTCGGGACCTTGGACACCGATGCACGAACTCGCCCCCGGCACCGACCGCTGGGGCGCCGAGGTCACCCCGAGCG
The DNA here is from genome assembly GCF_044334165.1 of Streptomyces sp. NPDC020845. Lineage (NCBI taxonomy): Bacteria > Bacillati > Actinomycetota > Actinomycetes > Kitasatosporales > Streptomycetaceae > Streptomyces > Streptomyces sp. NPDC020845. The sequence goes on from NZ_JBIRSJ010000012.1 coordinate 293,588, forward strand.
CGCAGGGCCGCTGGTCGTACACGGTCGAGGCGTGGAGCGACCCGATCACCACCTGGCGGCACCACGCCACCATCAAGATCCCCGCGGGGATCGACACCGATCTGGTCCTGGAGGAGGGCGCGCGGCTGCATGAGAGAGCGGCGGCGGGTGTGCCCAAGAACGACGGCCGGGAGGCGGTGTTGCGGGCCGTCGACGGGCTGCGCGACGAGCGGCGCCCGGTCGCCGACCGGCTCGCCGCCGCCCTCGCCCCCGATGTCACCGATGTCCTCGGCCGCCACCCGCTGCGTGAACTGGTCACCGCCTCCCGCCCGATGCCCCTGCTGGTCGAGCGGGAGCGCGCGCTGTTCGGGTCCTGGTACGAGCTGTTCCCGCGCTCGGAAGGAGCCAGGGTCGCCGAGGACCGGCGGCCGCTGAGCGGTACGCTGCGCACCGCCGCCGAGCGGCTGCCCGCCATCGCCGCCGCGGGTTTCGACGTGGTCTACCTCCCGCCGATCCACCCCATCGGCACCTCGTACCGCAAGGGCCCCAACAACGCGCTCTCGGCGGGCCCGTACGACGTCGGCTCCCCCTGGGCGATCGGCTCCGCCGCCGGCGGCCACGACGCGATCCACCCCGACCTCGGCACCCTCGACGACTTCGGCCACTTCGTGGAGCGCGCCCGCGAGCTGCGTATGGAGGTCGCGCTCGACTTCGCCCTGCAGTGCTCGCCCGACCACCCCTGGGTGGACAAGCACCCGGAGTGGTTCCACCGGCGCGCCGACGGCACCATCGCGTACGCCGAGAACCCGCCCAAGAAGTACCAGGACATCTACCCGATCGCGTTCGACACCGACTTCACGGGGCTGGTCCGCGAGACCGAGCGGGTGCTGCGCTTCTGGATGTCCCACGGGGTGCGGATCTTCCGGGTGGACAACCCGCACACCAAGCCGGTGGTCTTCTGGGAGAAGGTGATCGGCGACATCAACCGGACCGACCCCGATGTCATCTTCCTCGCCGAGGCCTTCACCCGGCCGGCCATGATGCACACCCTCGGCGCCATCGGCTTCCAGCAGTCGTACACGTACTTCACCTGGCGGAACACCAAACAGGAGCTCACCGACTACCTCACCGAGCTCTCCGGGGACGCGGCCGGATACATGCGGCCCAACCTGTTTGTGAACACCCCGGACATCCTGCACGCCTACCTCCAGGAAGGCGGTCGCCCCGCCTTCGAGGTGCGGGCCGTGCTGGCCGCCACGCTGGCGCCCACCTGGGGCGTCTACGCGGGCTACGAGCTGTGCGAGAACGCCCCGCTGCGGCCGGGCAGCGAGGAGTACCTGGACTCCGAGAAGTACCAGCTGCGGCCGCGCGACTGGGAGGCCGCCGAGCGCGCGGGACGTACCATCACACCCTTGCTCAGCTGCCTGAACCGGCTGCGCCGCCGCCACCCCGCGCTGCGGCAACTGCGCAATCTGCGATTCCACCACGCCGACAACGACTCTGTCATCGCCTACTCGAAGCGAACGGGCGATTCGTGCGTGCTCACGGTCGTCAACCTGGACCCCCACCACACCCAGGAGGCGACGGTCTCGTTGAACATGCCGGAACTCGGCCTCGACTGGCATGAGTCCGCCCCGGTGCGCGACGAGCTCACCGGCGAGACCTATCACTGGGGCAGGGACAACTATGTGCGCCTGGAGCCGGGCCGCCCGATGGCTCCCGCGCATGTGCTGTCCCTGCGACCGTCCTCACCGATCGGAGGGTCACCCACATCATGATCGTCAATGAGCCCGTCCCGGACAAGTTCGAGGACACTCCGGCCAAGGACCGCGATCCCGACTGGTTCAAGCGCGCCGTCTTCTACGAGGTGCTGGTGCGCTCCTTCCAGGACAGCAACGGCGACGGCGTCGGCGACCTCAAGGGACTCACCGCCAAACTCGACTATCTGCAGTGGCTGGGCGTGGACTGCCTCTGGCTGCCGCCCTTCTTCGCCTCCCCGCTGCGCGACGGCGGCTACGACGTGTCCGACTACACCGCCGTACTGCCGGAGTTCGGGGACCTCGCCGACTTCGTCGAGTTCGTGGACGCCGCCCATCAGCGCGGTATGCGGGTGATCATCGACTTCGTCATGAACCACACCAGCGATCAGCACCCGTGGTTCCAGGAGTCCCGCACCGACCCGGAGGGTCCGTACGGCGACTACTACATGTGGGCCGACGACGATAAGCAATTCCAGGACGCCCGGATCATCTTCATCGACACCGAGACGTCCAACTGGACCTTTGACCCGGTACGCAAGCAGTACTACTGGCACCGCTTCTTCTCGCACCAGCCGGACCTCAACTTCGAGAACCCCGCCGTCCAGGAGGAGGTACTGGCCGCCCTGCGCTTCTGGCTGGACCTGGGCATCGACGGTTTCCGGCTGGACGCCGTACCGTATCTGTACGCGGAGGAGGGCACGGACTGCGAGAACCTGCCCCGCACCCACGACATGCTCAAGCGGGTCCGCGCCGAGATCGATGCCCACTACCCGGACACCGTGCTGCTCGCCGAGGCCAACCAGTGGCCGGAGGACGTCGTCGACTACTTCGGCGACTTCACCAAGGGCGGCGACGAATGCCACATGGCCTTCCACTTCCCGGTCATGCCGCGCATCTTCATGGCCGTACGGCGCGAATCCCGCTACCCGGTCTCGGAAATCCTCGCCAAGACCCCTGCCATCCCGTCCGGCTGCCAGTGGGGCATCTTCCTGCGCAATCACGACGAGCTGACGCTGGAGATGGTCACCGACGAAGAGCGCGACTACATGTACGCGGAGTACGCCAAGGATCCCAGAATGCGCGCCAACATCGGCATCCGCAGACGACTGGCGCCCCTGCTGGACAACGACCGCAACCAGATCGAGCTGTTCACCGCGCTGCTGCTGTCCCTGCCCGGCTCGCCGATCCTCTACTACGGCGACGAGATCGGCATGGGCGACAACATCTGGCTCGGCGACCGCGATGCCGTACGCACCCCCATGCAGTGGACCCCCGACCGCAACGCGGGCTTCTCCTCCTGCGACCCCGGGCGGCTGTTCCTGCCCACGATCATGGACCCGGTCTACGGCTACCAGGTCACCAACGTCGAAGCGGCCATGAGCAGCCCGTCCTCACTGCTCCACTGGACCCGGCGGATGATCGAGATCCGTAAGCAGAACCCGGCCTTCGGGCTTGGTTCCTTCACCGAGCTGCCCTCCTCCAACCCGGCCGTCCTCGCCTTTCTGCGCGAGGCCCCGCCGACGGAGGACGGCGGGGACGACCTCGTGCTGTGCGTGCACAACTTCTCGCGCTTCGCCCAGCCCACCGAGCTCGATCTACAAGCCTTCAGCGGCCGCCACCCGGTCGAGCTGATCGGCGGCGTCCGGTTCCCCGCCATCGGCGAACTCCCGTATCTGCTGACGCTCGCGGGCCACGGCTTCTACTGGTTCCGGCTGCGGGCGGGCGACGCGGCGGGCCACTGGACGGGGTGACGGGCCGACCGGCGTTCTGGCTCTGTTCTCACCGCTCTCGCCGTTCTCGTCCGTACGCGTCCGCCTCGGGGGCGTACGGGCGTTTTCGGCCCCACATCATGGGCAGCCTCCCTACTACCGCACGGGCGGAGCAGATCGCGCACTCCGTACTGCGCCGTACCGCGTCGTACCGCTCTGTACCGCTCTGTACTCGCCGTACGGACGATCCTCGCCCGACACGTCCCGCACCGTCGCACAGTCAATGCCGCAATCCGGGACACTATGCCCTGATCTGTCGTGTGCCCGGGGAAAGGACGCGACGCCATGCCGGAAGCTTCATTCTCCCGGGGGGCCTCCCCGGGGGCACAGCAGCCGCCGACCGCCGTACCGCGGGCCGACCCCCCGCCGTCCGCCATCCGCCCCGCCGCGGCCGCGGGCCCCGCCGGGCTGCTCGCCTCCCTCGCCCCGCTGCTCTCGGAATGGCTGCCCCGGCAGCGCTGGTTCGCGGGCAAGGGCCGCCCGGTCACCGGCTTCGCCCTGGTCTGCGCGACCGAGCTGCTGCCGTGCGCGACCAGCGGCAGCACGCCGGGCCTGCTCCATCTGCTCGTCCGCGCCCAGCAGCCCGAGCCGCCCGGCCACCGGCACGGCTCCGGCTGCGGACACCGGCGCGGCGCGGCGGCCAGCGACTGCTACCAGATCCTCCTCGGCGTGCGCGCCACCCTCCCGCCCCATCTCGCCCCCGCCCTCATCGGCCACCCCAGCGGCGGGCCGCTGCACGGCCGGACCGTCTACGAGGCGCTGCTCGACCCCCGCCTCGCCACGCTCCTCCTCGAACGGCTGCGGATGCCCGGCACCCTCGGCCCGCTGCGCTTCCTGCGCGAACCGTCCGCGGACATCCCCCTGGGGCTCGTTCCCCGGCTGGTGAACGTCGAGCAGTCCAACTCCTCGCTGATCTATGGAGATACGTTTATCCTCAAGCTCTTCCGCCGAGTGAGCCCCGGCACCAACCCCGACCTCGAACTGCCCCTGGCCCTCGCCCGCACGGGCTGCACCCGGGTGCCCGCCCCGGCCGCCTGGTTCGAGGCCGCCCCGCTCGGCGAGGGGACGGGCCCGCGCGCCGACCCCTTCACCCTCGGAGTACTCCAGCCCTACCTCGCCGGCTCCACCGACGGCTGGCAGCTCGCGCTCGACGCGGTCGCCGCCCGGGGCGACTTCACCGCCGCCGCCCACGCCCTCGGCCAGGCCACCGCCGAGGTCCATCTGGCGATGGCCCGCGCGCTGCCCACCTCCCATCTGCGCCGCCCGCAGATCGAACACCTCGCCGCCACGATGTCCGAGCGCCTGGACTCGGCCGCCGCGGCCGTACCCGCCCTCCACCCGTACCGCGCCGCGCTGCACTCCGCATACGAGGACCTGGCCGCGCTCGGCCGCGCCGGACGCACCTGGACGGCCCAGCGCATCCACGGCGATCTGCACCTGGGCCAAGTGCTGCGGCGGACGGTCGAGGGCGAGGCGCACTGGTCCCTCATCGACTTCGAGGGCGAGCCCTCGCGCCCGCTCGACGAGCGCCGCCGCCCACAGCCGGCGGTGCGCGATATCGCGGGCATGCTCCGCTCGTTCGACTACGCGGCGGCCGTGGGCGGCCACGACAGCCCACAGGACTGGGCCGGCCGCTCCCGGTCCGCGTACTGCGCGGGCTACGCGGAGGCGTCCGGGAGCGACCCGCGCGACGATCCGGAGCTGCTGCGGGCCCACGAGACCGACAAGGCGGTGTACGAGGTGGTCTACGAGGCCCGCCACCGCCCCGAGTGGCTGCCCGTCCCGATGTCCGCCATCCGCCGCCTGGCCGTGACCCGCACCTGATACGACGCACCCAGCCCCCTGGGAGGACACCCCCGTGACCGCACGTTCGCCGTCCGACCGGCCCCCACACGACCCGCCACCGTCCGATCCGCCGCCGCATGATCCGCCTTCGTCCGGCCCACCCCCGCACGACCTGCCGCCGCATGACCCGCCGCTGTCCGGCCCGCCTCCGTCCGGCCCGCCCTCGTCCGACGCGCCTTCGTATGAGCCGCCCTCGCCCGTGCCGGCCACCTTCCGCCCGGACCCCGACCGGCCCGCCGCCCACCGGGCCGCCGCGCACGGCCCCGGAGACGGCCCCATGTCCCGCTCCTCGTACACCGCGCCGCCCACCCCGCGGGCCCCCAGGCCAGGCCACAGCCCGAGCGCCGGCCCGAGCCCCGCCCCCACCGACCCACCGCGCGCCGAGACCGCACCACGCCCCGAGGCCGCGCCTCCCGGCGGCGGGGGGGTGCTCGCCGCGGCGCCGCTCGGGGACACCGACCGGGAGCGGCTGCTCTCCGGCTCCCACCACGATCCGCACGCCCTCCTCGGCGCCCACCCCGTGCGCGGCGGAATCCTCTTCCGCGCGCTGCGCCCGTACGCCCGGTCCGTGGCCGTGACCGCCACCGGGCTGCGCGCGCAATTGCGCCCCGAGGGGGACGGGCTGTTCTCCGGGGTGCTCCCGCTCCGGGAGATCCCCGACTACCGGCTGCTGGTCGACTACGAGAACGGGGAGTACCAGAACGGGGCGTACGGCAGCGGCGCGGCCCCGCACCACGACCCGTACCGCTTCCTCCCCGCCCTCGGCGAACTGGATCTGCACCTGATCGGCGAGGGCCGCCACGAGGAGCTGTGGCGCGCGCTGGGCGCGCATCCGATGACGCACCAGGGCGTGGCCGGGACGCGGTTCACGGTGTGGGCGCCGGACGCGCGTGGTGTGCGCGTGGCCGGGGACTTCAACTACTGGGACGGTACGGCCTGCCCGATGCGCTCGCTGGGCGGCAGCGGCGTATGGGAGCTGTTCCTGCCCGGCGTGGGCGAGGGTGCGGTGTACAAGTTCGACATCACCCGCCCGGACGGAAGCCACACCCTGCGCGCCGACCCGATGGCGCGCCGCACCGAGTGTCCGCCCGCCACCGCCTCGATCGTGCACACCTCCCACCACGAGTGGCGCGACGAGGCGTGGCTGGCCCGCCGGGCGGGGCAGCGCGTGCACGAGTCGCCGTTCTCGGTGTACGAGGTGCATCTTCCCTCGTGGCGCCCCGGCCTGACCTACCGCCAGCTGGCCGACCAGCTTCCCGCGTACGTCAAGGACCTCGGCTTCACCCATGTCGAGCTGATGCCGGTGGCCGAGCACCCCTTCGGCGGCTCATGGGGCTACCAGGTCACCGGCTTCTACGCGCCCACCGCCCGCCTCGGCACCCCCGACGACTTCAAGTATCTAATCGACGCCCTGCACCAGGCGGGCATCGGGGTGCTGGTCGACTGGGTGCCCGCGCACTTCCCGCGGGACGAGTGGGCGCTGGCCGAGTTCGACGGCAGACCGCTGTACGAACCCCCCGACCCGGCCCGGGCCGCGCATCCGGACTGGGGCACGCTGGAGTTCGACTACGGCCGCACGGAGGTGCGCAACTTCCTGGTGGCGAACGCCGTGTACTGGTGCGAGGAGTTCCATGTGGACGGCCTGCGGGTGGACGCCGTGGCCTCCATGCTCTACCTCGACTACTCCCGCGAGCCGGGCCAGTGGACGCCCAATGCCCACGGCGGCCGGGAGAACCTGGACGCCGTCGCGTTTCTGCAGGAGATGAACGCGACCGTCTACCGCCGCTGCCCCGGCGCGCTGACCATCGCCGAGGAGTCCACCGCCTGGGACGGCGTCACCCGCGCCACCCACCATGTGGGCCCCAGCGGCTTCGGCGGCCTCGGCTTCGGGCTGAAGTGGAACATGGGGTGGATGCACGATTCGCTGGGCTACATCGGCCATGAGCCGGTGCACCGCAAGTACCACCACCATGAGATGACCTTCTCGATGGTGTACGCGTACAGCGAGAACTATGTGCTGCCCATCTCCCATGACGAGGTGGTGCACGGCAAGCGGTCGCTGGTGTCGAAGATGCCCGGCGACTGGTGGCAGCGGCGCGCCGACCACCGCGCGTACCTGGGCTTCATGTGGGCACACCCGGGCAAGCAACTCCTCTTCATGGGGCAGGAGTTCGCCCAGGGCGCCGAATGGTCGGAGAGCCACGGCCCGGACTGGTGGCTGCTCGACCCCTCGTACTCCGCCGAGCCCGACCACCGCGGCGTACGCGACCTGGTCCGCGAGCTGAACCAGGTGTACCTGGCCACGCCCGCGCTGTGGCAGCGGGACACCGTCCCGGAGGGGTTCGCCTGGGTCGAGGGCGACGCGCGCGAGGACAACGTCTTCGCCTTCCTGCGCTTCGCCGCGGACGGCTCTCCGCTGCTGGCCATCAGCAACTTCTCGCCCGTCGTACGCCATGACTACCGCATCGGCGTCCCGGACCACATCCCGCTGTGGCGCGAGGTGCTGAACACCGACGACGGCCGCTACGGCGGCAGCGGCGTCGGCAACCCGGAACCGCTCAAGGCCGAACCCACCGCCTGGCACGGGCGGCCCGCGAGCATCCTGCCGGTGCTGCCACCGCTGGCCACGATCTGGCTGGGGCCGGCCTGACGGTACCTACGCGCGTCAGGAACCCCGCCGGCAAACCAACACGCACGAGCCATTGACGCCCTTCCCGTGTGCACCTACATAAACGTGAGAGCGCTCTCACACCCCCACACACCTCCTGGAGGTCGTCCCCGTGAGCACACGCACGAGTACCAGACCCAGACCCAGGGCACCCCTCACCTCACCCCTCACCGCAGCACTGGCCGTCGCCGCGCTCGCGCTGGCGGCCCTCGCCACGCTCTTCGGCACCTCGCCCGCGCGGGGTGACGTGCCGCCCGCCGCCGGCTGGAACCTGCAGTGGAGCGATGACTTCAAGGGCTCCGCGAACACGCTGCCGTCCTCCGCCAACTGGCAGATAGACACCGGCCATTCCTACCCCGGCGGCCCCGGCAACTGGGGCACCGGAGAGGTCCAGAACTACACCAACTCCACCAGCAACCTCAGCCTCGACGGCAGCGGCAACCTCCGCATCACCCCGCTCCGCGACGGCGCGGGCAACTGGACCTCGGCCCGTATCGAGACCCAGCGCGCCGACTTCAAGGCCCCGGCGGGCGGTGTGCTGCGCGTCGAGAGCCGTATCCAGATGCCCAACGTCACCGGCAACGCCGCGCTCGGCTACTGGCCCGCGTTCTGGGCGCTCGGCAGTCCGTACCGGGGCAACTACTGGAACTGGCCCGGCATCGGCGAGTTCGACATCATGGAGAACGTCAACGGCATCAACTCCGTCTGGGGGGTGCTCCACTGCGGCGTCAACCCGGGCGGACCCTGCAACGAGACCACCGGCGTCGGCGCCAGCCGCGCCTGCCCCGGCGCGAGCTGCCAGTCCGCCTTCCACACGTACCGCTTCGAGTGGGACCGTTCCACCACGCCCAACCAGCTGCGCTGGTACGTGGACGACCAGCAGTTCCACAGCGTCAGCCAGAACAGCGTCGACGCCGCCACCTGGTCGAACATGACCGACCACGCCGGCTACTTCATCCTGCTGAACGTCGCGATCGGCGGTGCCTTCCCCGACGGCGTCCACGGCTCGGCCACCCCCACCGCGGCCACCGACCCCGGCCACCCCATGCTCGTCGACTACGTCGCCGTCTGGACCCGCGGCGGCGGCACCACCGACCCGCCCACCGATCCCCCGTCCGGCTCCGCCACCCGCTACCTGGGCAGCGGCGGGGCCCTCGGCGCCGCGTCCTCCTCCGCGTCCACCGCGACGCTGCCCTCGGCGGGCGGCACCAACCACGACGGCACGCCCTACCAGCCGCAGACCTTCCTCGCCTCCGGGCTGAACGCCACCTACAGCGGCGGCGCCACGCAGTTCGACCTGTTCGTGGACGCGGGCACCACCGTGGCCAACGGCCAGCAGGTCCGCATCTCCTACGACCTGACCGGCGACGGCAGCTGGGACCGCACCGAGACCTACCAGTACTTCGCCACCGACCCCGTCGCGGGCTATGAGCACTACACCCAGGCCCGCGGGCTGAAGTCCGCCACCGGCTCGCTCGGGAACCTGAGCAACGGGAAGGTACGGGTGGAGGTCTGGAACGCCATCGGCAACGGCACCAGCACGCTGGGGACGGGCAACCAGTCGTACGTGCGGATTCCGTTCGGCTGAGCGGAAGGCAGCTTCGACAGAGGTACGACATGCAGGCCGCCGGGACGACACCGGGCCGTCCCGGCGGTCGCTGAACACGCATGAACTATTTCCGGCATGGCTACTCTCCATGTCCGGGATCTGTCCGACGAGGCACTTGCCGAGCTCAAGATGAGAGCCGCCCCAGATCGCCTCCGCGCTGCGTGGGCGCCATCGCGGCGGGAAGCTGACCGATGCCGAACTCGACGCGGCATGGGACTCCTTCGCCCTGCTGCCCCCGCTGATCACGAGCGACGCCAGAATCGGACGCGCCGGCCGAGCCCGGTGCCCCATCGAGATCTTCACCGAGCCGCACTCCTGAGGTTACGCACACGGCGTCCCATCTTTGTTCCGCGCGGTGGAACAGGTCGCCGAACAATCGCACCGCCGCTGTACTCGCTTCCGTACGACCGAGCAACAGCGGAAGTCAGGAGGACCACATGAAACAGCGGATCTTGAAGGCGCTCTCCATCGCGCTCATCGCGGGCGGTCTCGTCGCGGCGTCCGGCATCACGGCGACGACGGCGACCGCCGCCCCCGTCATCAGGTGCTGCTAGATCACCCGAGCCGGCCGAGTTCCTCGCGGACCCGGCCGGCGTCCGGGTGGCCGAGGGCGTCGAACATGGTCAGGGTCTGCCGCCAGGTCTCCCGGGCGCCGGGGACATCGTCGGCGGCCAGCTGGGCGCTGCCCAGGCGGTACATGGTCTCGGCCGCCCTGACCCGCTCGCCGCGCTCGCGGCGCAGGTCCACGGCGTTGCGGTAGCAGACGATGGCCTGCTCGTGGTCGCCGAGGCGGTGGTGGGCGTAGCCGAGGCTGTCCCAGGCGGCGGAGGCGCCCCGCCCGTCGTGCGCCTGCTGCAGCATCCGCAGCGCCTTCTCGCAGTGGACCAGGGTCTGCTGGTACTGGCCGACCATGGCGTACGCCCAGCCGACGTTGTTCAGCGCGTACGCCTCCCCGCTGCGCTGGCCGACCTCGCGGTACAGCTCAAGGGTGCGCTGCGCGTGGTACAGCCCCTCCTCGTGGCGGCCCTGCCGCTCGCCCGCCAGGTTGAGCGCGACGTGGATGAGTGCCTGGCCGGCCGGGTTGCCGGTCTTGCCGTGCAGGTCCAGGGCGCACATCAGGTGGTCGCGGGCCCGGTCGTACTGGGCCATCCGCAGATCGGCGAGGCCGAGGCCGTGGTGCGCGTGCGCCTGCCCGGCCAGGTTGTCCGCACGCCGCGCCGCGTCGAGGGCCACAGCGTGTACTACGCCCTGGTCGTGCCAGTGTCCGAGCTGGTCCAGGAACTCGGCGAGCGACCAGGCCAGCCGCCAGGCGTGGGGCTCGAAACCGCTCTCCGCCGCCTGCTGTTGCGCGGCGACCAGCACATGGTGTTCGGCGGTGAACCAGGTCAGCGCCTCGCCGTAATCGGCGAACGACTCGGTGCAGACGCCGGGCTGCGCGGCGGGGAGGGTGAGGGGCGTGCGCTGCGGGGTGAACACCCGGCCGGCGGCGACGGCGGTGTGCAGATAGTGGTCGAGGGTGCGGTGCAGCGCGGCGCGCCGGTCGTCCTCGGAGTCGTACGCGTCGGCCAGCTCGGTGGCGTAGGCGCGCAGCAGGTCGTGCAGCGCGTACTGGCCCGGGCTGCGCTCGGTGAGCAGATGGGCCCGGGTCAGCTGGAGCAGCAGCCGCCGGGCCTGCGGCACGGGCAACCCCATCAGGCTGGCCACGGCGGCGGCCGAGATGTCCGGGCCGGGGTGCACGCCCAGCAGCCGGAACAGCCGGGCGGCGTCGGTGCCCAGGGTGTGGTACGACCACGAGAACACCGCCCGGACGTCGGTCGTGGCGTCACCGCCGTCGAACGCGTCCAGGCTGCCGCGGGCGTCGTGCAGCTCGCGGGCAAGAGCTTCGAGGGAGAAGCCGGGGTGAGTGGCCGCGCGGGCGGCGACGATGGCCAGCGCCAAGGGCAGCCCCGCGCACACCGTGATGACGTCCTCCACCGCCTCCGGCTCGGCCGCCACCCGCTCGGAACCCAGCCTGCGGGCGAGCAGTTCGCGCGCCTCGGCCCGGTCGAGCAGATCCAGCGGCAGCGGCTGGGCCTGCTCCGCGACGACCAGCCCGGTGAGCTCGTTACGGCTGGTCAGCAGCACCAGACAGCCGGGCGCCCCGGGCAGCAGGGGGCGGACCTGGTCGGCGTCGCGCGCGTTGTCCAGCAGGATCAGCACCCGGCGGCCTGCCAACAGGCTGCGGTAGAGGGCGGTTTGGGCCTCCACGGTGGCCGGTATCCGGTGCGCGGGCACCTGGAAGGCGTCCAGAAAGCCCCGTACCGCCTCGGAGGGGGTCATCGCCGAGCCGGTCGGGCCGAAGCCGCGGAGGTTCACATACAGCTGACCGTCGGGGAAGCGGTCGCAGACCCGATGGGCCCAGTGCACGGCCAGGGTGGTCTTGCCGAGGCCGCCACTGCCCGCGATCACGGAGATGACCGCCGCGGTGGGCACCCGCCCGGTTGGGGATCCAGCCCCGGCCCCGGGCGCGGGCCGCAGCAGCGCGTCGAGCCCGGCCAGCTCCCGCTCCCGCCCGGTGAAGTGGACGACATCGGCGGGGAGTTGCTGCGGTACGGCGACCTCGGCGGCCGGTGGGGACTCGGAGGGGGGCTCGGAGGAGGTGTCCTGCGGGGCGGATGGGGGCGGGGCGGATGGGGGCGGGGCGGCGGTAGCTGGGGCTGTGGCAGCTGGGGCCGGTGTGGCTGGAGCCACGACCGCCGTGGGGGCAACGGCAGCTGGGGCCGGGGCTGCGGCAGCTGGGGCGGGCGTTGGGTCCGCGGCTGTCGGGGCCGAATCCGCGCCCGCCAGAGCCAGACCCGCCCGGTCCGCCCCCGCCGGCTGCGCGTCCAGCACCTTCCGGTGCAGCCGCTGCAGGTCGTCCCCCGGCTCGATGCCCAGTTCGTCGACGTACCGCTGCCGCGTACTGCGGAAGAGCGCGAGCGCGTCGGCCCGCCGGCCGCTCCGGCTCAGCGCCTCCATCAGCAGGCCCACCGACCGCTCCCGCAGCGGGTGCTCCGCCACCAGAGGGGACAACACGGCGGCCGCCTCCTGGTGCCGCCCGGAGCGCAGATCGATCGCGGCGCACTCCTCCACCACCGCGCGCCGCTCCTCCTCGAGGCCCGTCCCGACGGTCTCGGGCAGCCAGCCGCCCGCGACATCCGCGAGCGCGGGGCCGCGCCACAGCTGGAGCGCCGCGTGCAGCAGCTCACCGGCCGGGCCGTCGCCGACCGTCCGCGCCTCGCGCACCAACTCCCGGAAACGGTGCAGGTCCACCCGCTCCTGGTCGACGGTGAGGCAGTACCCTTGTGCGGAGGTGGACAGCTCGGTGTCGGCCAGCGCGGCCAGGATCCTGCGCAGTTTGGATATCTGGACCTGTACGGCGTTGCGCGCGGACCCCGGCGGGTCCTCTCCCCATACGGCCATCACCAGCCGGTCCACGGAGACCACTCGCCCCGGCTCCAGCAACAGCATCGCCAGGACGGATCGCTGCTGGGCGGCGGTCGGGCCGAGTCCCTGCTCGCCCTGCCATATACCGACCGGGCCCAGCAGACGAAACTCGGTCCCGTGCACGCGCTTCCCCCGTCGGTACCTGAGATTCCCTGCGGCCATCTCGCAGCCTACCCACAGGGACAGGTCAGCGCCGCATCAGCGAGACATCAGCTCCGCATTGCACCCTACGGGCAATGAGGGCGCCGCGGCGCACCCACGCTCACGTCCGGCGCATACCCCGCTGGATGGGGAGCCCGCGGTAACGGGGAGCCCTCTGTACCCAGACAGCGGGGGCGACATGGGGGGCTTGATCCGCGTATCGAATACCGCCGGACCGGCCGGACCGCGCAGACCAAGCGGCCGGTACAACCGGGCCCTGGCAGCCGGACTCCTCGCGGTTGGTTTCCTCGGGGCGGCCGGCTACAAGGCCGAGGCGGCCAGATCCGCGCCGACAGGCAGCGCTATGGCGAAAGGGCAGCTCATGACGGCTACGGGACAGACTCGCACCCTTCCTCGGATAGGCGACCTCGTGTACGACATCGAGCGCGAGGCCATCGGCCGCGTCGCCTATATCGACACTGGCGGAAACGTCGCCTGGATCAAGCCCCAGGACGACGGCCCCGAATGGACCGCGCTCCCGGAGCAGCTGCGGCCCGCGGTGGACGGCGAACGCTGACGCGCTTGCACAGCGGCATTCCGTACGGGTTTCGGTACGGGTTTCAGTACGAATTTCAGTAAGCGCTTAACTCCCGCTGATGTCCCGCTGATACGTGCGCTGATGTCAGCGCCCTTATGCGCCCGCGCCTTCCACGGGGGGAGGCGCGGGATCTCGTTCGCCCGCCATGACGGTCCCGTTCAGCACACCTTGCGGTACGGGACTTCGGGGATGTACGTCTTCCAGTCGGCGCGGTGCAGACCGCCGCCCGCGCGCTCGCAGACAGCGGTGGTGACGCGCCCGGGGTCGACGGCGATCCTCTGGAGCGGTACGTGTTCGCCCGCGACCAGCAGGTTTCTGCCGTCCTCGCTGAAGGACAGGGCCCGGATGTTGTCGCCCGCGGTGAGCAGAACGGATCCCAGCGGAAGGCCGGACGCGGTGTCCCACAGCCGCACCGTGCCCTTGTCGCCCGCCACGGCCAGGATCTTGCCGTCGGGCGAGTAGGCCAGGGCTTTCACGGGCTCGGCGCTCTCCCGCCCCTCACCGGTGAGCGTCCCGGCGACAACACCCAGCCGCCGCTCGGCACCGCCGTCCCACAGCGTCACCTGCCCCGAGTCCGTGCCGAGGGCCAGCTGTTCACCGTCCGGGCGGTAGGCCAGCGCGTAGACCGGGTCCTGGGAACGGGTGAGCTGGTCCGGACGGCCAGAGGGGAGGGTGAAGCGCTGCCCGGACGCCGTGATGACCATCCGGCCGTCGGGCCGCACGGCCAGGGCGGAGGAGTCGGTGAAGGCCAACCAGAAATCGCCCGAGCCCCCCACCTCCACGGACTCCGCCAGCCCCGGCATCCGCCGCGTCACCTTGGTGCGGCTGCGGACTCCCCAGAGCTCCAGGGCCTCCGAAAGGTGCCGGTAGGCGAGCACGGTCCCGCCATCCGGCGTCAGCGCGATCGAGTCGACGCCCGCTCCGTCTTCCGTCAGCGCGTTCGAGTCGACGCCCGACTCGTCGGCGCCCTTCGGGGTGAGAACGAGGTCGGCCGTCTTACGGCCCTTGCGCACATCCCACACCGCAACCCGCTCCGCCCGGGCCCGGCCGTTGACCGCGTCCCGCTCGCCGAACCCGTAGGCGAAGGTCCGCCCGTCCGCGCTGAACGCCATGAGCGGCAGGCAGTACTGGCCCTTGTGCCCCGGTTGGCCGGTGGTCCGGCAGTCGGCCGAGGGCAGGGCGGCCGCGACCGGCGCTCCGCCGCCGGTGCGCCGCAGCTCGATCCGTCTCCGCCCGCCCGACGTCCGCACCTCCGCGATCAGGCTCGCGTCGGGGCTGAACAGGGCCTCGCCATCCTGCTTCGGCCCCCACTCGGACGTTGTGGCGCTGCCCAGGTAGAGGGTGCGCACCGCGTCGCTCGCCGTGCCATCCCCCTCCTGGTACCGGATGACCCCATGGTCCGCGTCCAGTTGGAGACCGGAGATCCGCCGACCGGCCAGGGGATGCCGGTAGACCGGCCGCCCGGGGCTGTCGAGCCGCCACACCAGGATCTCCTGGTCATCCGTGGCTGCCAGCAACCGCCCGTCGCGGCTGAGGGCGAGGTACCCGAGCCCGGAGTGGGAAATGCCCGGCAGTTCCTTTCCGGAGGCCAACTCCCAGCCGCGGACCCCCTTCGCGGTGGAGATCAGCAGCCTTTGGCCGTCCGGTGTGAGAGTGAACTCGCTGTCGACGTCGGCGTCCGGATCGCAGACCGGACGCGAGACGGCAGCCGGGAGCGTACGTATGCGGCGGTGCGCGCGGACATCCCACACCTCCAGCTCATCCCGGTCCGCACACAGCGCCACCCTCCGGTCGTCCGCGCTGAGCGCCGACCGCTCCGTCTCGCTGGGGCGCCGGAACAGGACGCGGCGGTGCCGGATGTCCCACAGCTGGAGCCAGTGCCCATCCCCCACCAGAAGGGTGTGTCCACTCGGCCCGAAGGAGACCTCCCCGTCCCCGAATTCGAGGCGAGGGCCGATGGGCCGACCGGAGGCGCGATCCCGCAGTCGGCGCCCGTTCACCCCCTCCGTCACCACCTGCCGCCCGTCCGGGGAGACGGCCGTCGCGGTCTCCGTCTCGTCGCTCGTCTTGATGGAGCTGATCCGGCGGTGGGTGGCCAGGTCCCAGCCGACCACCCGGCCGTTCAGCTCCCCGGAGGTCACGAGCGTACGGCCGTCAGCGCTCAGCAACGCTTGTTCGAACGCGCCGCCTCCCGGGACGGTGAACGTGTCCCGCTCGCGCTGCCCCATCGCCCCCAGTAGCGCCGCTCTCGCCTCCACCGTGTGGCTGATGTTCCACGCCGCCACGCTCAGCCGCATCGCCGTCACCGGATCCGCGTACCGCATGTTCTGCGCGACGGACGCGATCCGCCGGGACACCGCCTCCGCCCGCCGCTGCTCCCCCGCCCGGTTCTGCTGCCACGCCACCACCCCGGCCACGAGCGCCAGCGCCACCAGCACCGCCACCGCACCCACGAACGTACGCACCCGTCGGCGCTCCCGCGTGCCCGCGGCCCGGCTGGCGGCCAGGAAGTCGCGCTCCACGGCGCTGAGTTCGGCCGAGTCGTCGGGCTCTTCGAACGCCTCCCGCGCTTCCACCAGCCGCGCGCCCCGGTAGAGCGCGCCGGGATCCCGTCCCAGCTCCTCCCAGGTGCGGGCGGCCTCGGTCAGCTTGCGGTGGGTGCGCAGCCGCTGGCGATCCTCGTCGATCCAGCCGCGCAGCCGGGGCCAGGCGGTGATCAGGGCCTCGTGGGCGAGGTCGACCGTGCCCTCGTCGAGGGTGACCAGGCGCGACCGCACCAGGCGTTCCAGTACGAGCGCCGTATCAGCCGCATCATCTGAGCCGGAGTCCAGCCCCAGCTCCTCCCGGTCCACCGGGCGCCGGGTGTCCTGGGCCCCCTCCCCCGGTGTGATCAGCCGGAGCATGATCCGCCGCGCGGCCTCCGCCTGCCGCTCGCTGAGCTCCTCGTACACCCGCTCCGCGGTCAGGGCGATCGCGCCATGCACACCGCCCGCCGCCTCGTACGCCTCCACGGTCAGCGCCCGGCTGCGGCGGCGGCGCCAGGTCTCCAGCAGGGCGTGGGACATCAGGGGCAGGCCGCCGGGTTCGTCGACGACCTCCTCCACGATCCTGGCGGTCAGCGCCCGTTCGACGATCAGCCCTTCGGCCGCGGCCGGCTTGACGATCGCCTCCCGCAGCTCCGCCCGCCCCATGGTGCCGACCAGCAAGGTGGCGCCGCGCAGTGCGGCTGTCAGCTCCCGGTGCTCGGCGCAGCGGCCGAAGAAGTCGGCCCGTACGCCGATGACCACGCGCAGTCGGCTGTCGCCGTCCTGGGCGGACAGCAGGCGTTCGATGAATCCGGCGCGTTCGGCCGGGTCCTGGCAGAGGGTGAAGACCTCCTCGAACTGGTCGATCACCAGCCAGGTGTCCCCATCGTCCCCGTTCGGGCTGAGCGCGTCGGCGTGGGTGCGGAGCGGGCGGTCGCCGGGGGTGAGGACGCGGATCACGGACGGGCGGGGTAACGGCGCGGCCGTGCCGTCGCGCAGGGCCGGGATCAGGCCGGCCCGCAGCAGTGAGGACTTACCGCTGCCCGAGGGGCCGAAGACGGCGGCGAACCTGCTCTCCCGGACCAGCTCAAGCAGATCGGCTACGAGCTGTTCCCGCCCGAAGAACCGTTCGTGGTCGCCCGGTTCGAAGCGGGCCAGTCCGCGGTAGGGCGGGGTGGCGTCGTCGTCCTCGGCGGGGATGCCGGTGGTCTCCTCCGCCACCTCGCGCCACCGCGCCTCCCAGGCGATCCGGTCGGCCGGGTCGCCGCCGCACGCCTCCACATACGCGAGCGTGACCGGCAGCGAGGGGAGTTGGTCCCCCGCGGCGGCCCGGGACAGCGTGGTGAGCGAGTACGGCACCCGCTGCGCCATCGCCCGGTAGGTCGGTCCGCCCGCCTCGCTCCGCAGCTTGCGCAGCTCGTACGCGAAACGCTGGACCGGGCCCGCGCTCGGATCCAGCGGGCTCTCCTTGCGGCCCATGCCCCATCTCCCCACCTGACGGCCTGGTACGGCCCCAGACGCTACTCCTTTTGTTTCGTGGGGCGACTGGGCTGCCGAACAACCGCCGGGCCGGTGAAGTGGACCGTACGAAAGAACCGGAAGAGAGGTGGGGGCTCATGCCTCTTTGGGGGCGGATCGCCACGGCGGTCATGGGGGTCGCCCTGTTGGTCGCGCCGTTCCTCCCCTTCGTCCCAGGAGTTCACGCGGAGTCGGCCACGGGGGTCGCGCACTTGCCCGCGGGGTTCTCGAGCAGGGGATGAACAGGCGGGGGGATGAATGGCCGGGGGATGAACGGGCGCGGCCCTGCCCCGATTCAGGAGGGCAGGGCCGCGATGTCCGCGCGCGATGGGTGCCGCGCGGGCGGGGCAGGTCAGATGGAGGCGTGCTCCTTCGCCGTGCCCGAGCCGCCGCGCTGCTCCGGCACCGCCGGGCTCGCGTCGCCGTCCGCGTCGTCCCCGCCGTACGGCGAGTGGTCGTCGACGAGCGTCGTCTCGTCGAACGGCAGCCGACCGGCGAGCACTTCCTGCATGCGCTCCTTGTCGATCTCCTTGGTCCAGGTGCCGACCAGGACGGTGGCGACCGCGTTGCCCGCGAAGTTGGTGACCGCGCGCGCCTCGCTCATGAAGCGGTCGATGCCGACGATCAGGCCGACGCCGTCCACCAGGTCGGGCCGGTGCGACTGCAGACCGCCGGCCAGCGTGGCCATGCCCGCGCCGGTCACGCCCGCCGCGCCCTTCGACGCGATGATCATGAACGCCAGCAGGGATATCTGCTCGCCGAGCGAGAGCGGGTTGTCCATGGCCTCCGCGATGAACAGCGAGGACATGGTCAGGTAGATCGCGGTGCCGTCCAGGTTGAAGGAGTAGCCGGTCGGCACGGTGATGCCCACGACGGGCTGGCTGACGCCCGCGTGCTCCATCTTGGCGATCAGGCGCGGCAGCGCGGACTCCGAGGACGAGGTCGACACGATCAGCAGGAACTCGCGCGCCAGGTACTTCAGCAGCGAGAAGATGCTCACGCCGGCGACCAGCCGCAGGATCGTGCCGAGCACGAGGAACACGAACAGCGCACAGGTGATGTAGAAGCCGATCATGATGACGGCGAGCGACTTCAGCGCGTCCACGCCCGTCTCGCCGACCACCGCCGCGATCGCGCCGAAGGCACCCACCGGCGCCGCCCACATGATCATGGACAGCACGCGGAACACCAGCCGCTGGATGTGGCCGATCCCGCGCAGGATCGGCTCGCCGCTCTTGCCCATGGCCTGCAGCGCGAAGCCGACCAGCAGCGCGATCAGCAGGGTCTGCAGCACCTCGGGAACGGTGAAGGCGGAGACGAGCGTGGTCGGGATGATGCCGAGCAGGAAGTCCGGAAGGGACTCGCTGACGGCGTTCTTGGCCTGGCCCTGTCCGGCCTGGGCCACCTCGTTGGTCAGGTGCAGCCCGCTGCCCGGCTCGATGATGTTGCCGACGACCAGGCCGATGGCGAGCGCGACGGTCGACATCAGCAGGAAGTAGCCGAGCGCCAGGCCACCGACCTTGCCGACCTTCGCGGCCTTCCGCACCGAGCCGACGCCGAGCACGATCGTGCAGAAGATGATCGGCGAGATCATCATCTTGATGAGATTCACAAAGCCGGTGCCGATCGGCTTGAGCTCGACGGCGGTGTCGGGGGCGACGAAGCCCACCAGGATGCCGAGCGCCACCGCGGCGATCACCGCGAGGTAGAGGAAGTGAATCCGGTCCTTCTTCGGCCGCCCGGCATCCGTACCCACGGAATCCGGCGGCGAGGTCTGCGCAGCCACGGTGCTGCCTCCTTCTGCTCTGCCGCCCAGCTGTCCCGGCTGATGCGTCGTGCGGCTCGCACTTCGCCCTGGACGGTCCCGAGGACTATGCACCCCGCCTGTGATGGCGGTCACCCTTCCGTTCATTTCGTTCACGAAACGGCCATGTGCACACTGTGTGGCATGCGCGTCCCCCGTCCCCGGAGTCTGGCAGGCCAGCTGTTCGCCATGCAGGTGGTCCTGGTCGCCGTCGTGGTCGCCGGGTGCGCGGTCTTCTCGTATGTCACCGGCCGGAGCCAGGCGGAGGAGTCCGCGCGCCGCCAGGCCACCGCCGCCGCGACCGCCGTCGCCGACTCGCCGACGGTCGCCGAGGCCGTACGGTCCGACGACCCCACCGCCCGGCTCCAGCCGTACGCGGAGCGGGTGCGCCATGACACCGGTGTCGCCTTCGTCACCATCATGAATACGCGGGGCATCCGCTGGACCCACCCCGACCCGGCCCGTATAGGGGAGAAGTTCCTCGGCAACACCGGGCCCGCGCTGCACGGCCGGATCTTCGACGAGACGTACACCGGCACCCTGGGCGCGTCCGTGCGCGTGGTGGCCCCGGTGCGCGACGCACGGGCCGGGGGCGAGATCACCGCGCTGGTCAGCGCGGGCATCACCGTCGACACCATCAGCGCGCAGGTGCGCCGCCAGATGCTGGCGCTGTTCGTCGTCGCATTCGCCGCGCTGGCGATCGGCGGCATCGGCACCTATGTCATCAACGCCCGGCTGCGCCGCCATACCCACGGTATGAACGCCGGCGAGCTGAGCCGGATGCACGACTACCACCAGGCCGCGCTGCACGCCGTACGCGAAGGGCTGCTGATGCTCGACGGGCGGCGGCGGATCGCGCTGATCAACGACGCCGGCCGGGAACTGCTCGGCCTGTCCGAGAACTCTGTGAACTCGGTCGGCCGCTACGTCTCCGACCTCGGCCTGCCCCCGTCGCTGACCGGCGCCCTGCTGGCCGCCGAGCCACGGGTGGACGAGCTGCATCTGACCGCCCAGCGGGTCCTGGTCGTCAACACCTCCCCGGTCAGCAGCGGAGAGCAGCGCGGCACGGTCGTCACCCTGCGCGACCACACCGAACTCCAGGCGCTGTCGGGCGAGTTGGACTCCGTACGCGGCTTCGCCGAGGCCCTGCGCTCCCAGGCGCACGAGGCCGCCAACCGGCTGCACACCGTCGTCTCGCTGATCGAGCTGGGGCGGGCCGAGGAGGCGGTCGACTTCGCGACCGCCGAACTGGAGCTGGCACAGGCGCTGACCGACCAGGTGGTGGGGGCCGTCGCCGAACCGGTGCTGGCCGCCCTGCTGCTGGGCAAGGCCGCCCAGGCCAATGAGCGCGGCGTGGAGCTCGTCCTCGCCCCCGACACCCGTATCGACGACGGGCTGCTGCCGCCCGGCCTCCCGACCCGCGACCTGGTCACCATCCTCGGCAACCTCATCGACAACGCGACGGACGCCGCCGCCGAGGGCGCCGGCCGCGGCGCGGCCCGCAGCGCCCGCGTCACGGTCACCGCGCGCGCCGTCACCGACGAGCTGACGCTGCGGGTGAGCGATACGGGCGCCGGGCTTGACCCGGCGACGGCCGAGGCGGCCTTCGGGCGCGGCTGGAGCACCAAGTCCGCGGGGCGGGGGCTGGGGCTCGCCCTCGTACAGCAGGCGGTGCGGCGCAATTCCGGCACGGTCGAGGTGTCCCGGACGCCGGACGGCGGCGCGGAGTTCACGGTCCGAATGCCGCTGACAGAAGCCGCGCTCGCGGAACCGGGGACCCCCCTCACAAAAGCCATCCCGAAGCAGCCCGCCCCACAGGAACCCACCCCACAGGAACCCGCCCAAGAGCCACCCGCCCAAGAAGAGGAACCCGCCCGATGAGCCCGTCGCAGGCGAACCCGGCGCGGCCCGCCCCGATACGGGTCCTCGTCGTCGAGGACGACCCGGTCGCCGCGGACGCGCACCGGATGTATGTGGAGCGGGTCCCCGGCTTCTCGGTCGTCGGCGTGGCGCGGACGCGCGGCGACGCGCAGCGCCTGCTGGAGCGCACGCCCGCCGATCTGTTGCTCCTGGATCTGTATTTGCCCGATGGACATGGTCTGCAGCTGCTCCGCGCGCTGCGTGCGACAGGTCACACCGCGGACGTGATCGCGGTCACCTCGGCCCGTGACCTGGCGGTGGTCCGCGAGGGCGTCTCGCTCGGGGTGGTGCAGTACGTCCTCAAGCCGTTCACATTCGCAACGCTTCGGGACCGGCTGCTGCGCTACGCGGAATTCCGCGCGAGCGTGGGTGAGGCCAGCGGCCAGGACGAGGTGGACCGCGCACTGGCCGCGCTGCGCGCACCGCAGCCGGCCGAGCTGCCGAAGGGGCTGACCCCGGCCACCCTCCAGGCCGTGACCGATACCCTGCGCGCCGCCGGGGACGGGATCTCCGCCGCCGCGACGGCGGAGGCGGTGGGGATCTCGCGGATCACCGCGCGCCGCTATCTGGAGCACCTGGTCGACGCGGGGCGCGCGGCGCGGGCGCCGCAGTACGGGCAGGTCGGCCGCCCGGAGCTGGTCTACCGCTGGCTGACCGCCGGCTGACCACTGACCGACCACGGGCCGACCAGGCAATAGGAAACTTTCCTATCCACCATCTTGTCGGCGCGGCAACGGCTCGCTAGGTTCACAGCCGCAACCCCCACGTCGCCTCCTTCCCAACCCCCCTCAGGAGGACCACACCGCCATGAAGATGTCCAAGCCCTCCAAGCGCATCCGCAGACTCGCCCTCACCGCGACCTGCGCGCTGATAGCCACGGGCGGAGCGGCGACCCTCGTCGCCACCACCGCCCAGGCCACCCCGGCCACCCCGAAAGCGACCGCCGCCGCCAGCGGCCAGACCGGCCCGTACCTCTACCTGGGCTGGGGCAGCCCGCCCAAGGCCACCGATGTGATGTCGGCCACCGGCACCACCCAGTTCACGATGGCCTTCATCCTCTCGGACGGCGGCTGCAACCCGAAGTGGGACGGCTCCCGCGCGCTCACCGGCGGCAACGACGAGTCGACGATCAACTCCATACGCTCGGCCGGCGGCGATGTCACGGTGTCCTTCGGCGGCTGGAGCGGTAACAAGCTCGGCGAGAAGTGCTCCTCCGCCTCCGCGCTGGCGGGCGCGTACCAGAAGGTGATCGACGCCTACAAGCTCAAGTCGATCGACATCGACATCGAGGCGAGCGAGTTCGAGAACGCGACGGTCCGGCAGCGGGTGATCGACGCGCTGAAGATCGTCAAGCAGAAGAACAGCGGCATCAAGGTGTACGTCACCTTCGGCACGACCACCAGCGGCCCCGACTCCAACGGCAAGGACCTCGTCAAGCGCGGCGCCGCATCCGGCGTCGACGTGGACGGCTGGGCGGTCATGCCGTTCGACTTCGGCCAGGGCTCCGTGGACATGGCGGCGGCCACCAAGTCGGCGGTCGACGGGCTGAAGAACACGGTCGCGAGCGCGTACGGGCTGTCCTCCGACGACGCGTACCGCAAGGTCGGCTTCTCCTCCATGAACGGCAAGACCGATGTCGCGGGTGAGACCGTCACCCTCGACAACTTCAAGTCCGTGGTCTCGTACGCCAAGAGCCACCACCTGGCCCGGGTCAGCTTCTGGTCGCTCAACCGCGACCGCAAGTGCGGCTCCGGCGGGGACGCGGACGCGTGCAGCGGCATCGACCAGGGGACGTACGACTTCACCAAGGTGCTGGCCGGCTACACCGGCTGACGGCCACCCACCGCTGAGCCTCCGAGCTGACGTTCGATCAAGGGCGTTCCTGGTCAAGGGGATTGACCTTGACTCGGGCCCGACCGTACGGTCGGGCCGCAGACCAGAGGCCAGCAAGGAGGTCGTGCCAGTGCGCCCCACCGCCCCACTGATCCTCACAGCCGCCACCCTCGTCGCCGCCGCAGGACTCACCGCCTGCGGCGGCGGCTCGGGAAGCGACCCGGACACGGTCAAGATCGCCTACAACCGCAGCACCGACAACAAGATCAGATTCAAGGACAACTTCCTGGCCGGCGTGAAAAAGGAGTTCGAGAAGGCGAACCCCGGCAAGAAGGTCAAGCTGATCCCGATCCAGGCCCAGGACAACGACTACGCCACCAAGGTCCAGCAGATGATGCGGTCCCCCAAGACCGCGCCCGACCTGGTCTACGAGGACACCTTCCGGATCAACTCCGACATCACGGCGGGCTATCTGCGCCCCCTCGACGACTATCTGGCCAAGTGGCAGACCTGGGACCAGTTCGTCGACACCGCGAAGGCGGCGGCCAAGGCCGAGGACGGCAAGACGTACGGCATCCCGGACGGCACCGACACCCGCGGCCTGTGGTTCAACAAGAAGATCTTCGCCAAGGCCGGGCTGCCGGCCGACTGGCAGCCGGGTAGCTGGGACGACATCCTCGCCGCCGCCCGCACGATCAAGAAGAAGGTCCCCGACGTCACCCCGCTCAACGTCTACACCGGCAAGGGCCCCGGCGAAACCGCCGTCATGCAGGGCTTCGAGATGCTGCTGTACGGCACGGGCGAGAACCCGCTGTACGACCCGAAGGCGAAGAAGTGGGTCACCGGCGGCAAGGGGTTCGAGGACGCCCTCGGCTTCATCAAGACCGTCTACGACGAGAAGTTGGGCCCCGACGTCTCCGACGCCCTCGACCCCAACGTCGGCACCACCGTCTCCAGCGAATGGCTGCCGGAGGAAAAGCTCGCCATCGACCTCGACGGCTCCTGGCTCGGCCAGAACTGGCAGAAGACCGGCGGCAAGCCATGGCCCGAGTGGTCCAAGACCCTCGGCCAGGCGGCCATGCCCACCCAGAACGGCCAGGCCCCCGGCAAGGTCAGCATGTCCGGCGGCTGGACCTGGGCGATCACCGCCAAGTCCAAGAACCCCGACCTGGCCTGGAAGTTCATCGAGCAGATGCAGACCAAGAAGAACGCGGTCGAATGGTGCGTGGTCGACGCGCAGATCGCGGTCCGCAAAGACGTGGCGAAGGACCCGCGCTATCTGTCGTCCATGCCGGGGATCACCTTCTTCACTGACCTGGTGAAGTACACCCACTACCGGCCGGCGCTCCCCGTCTACCCCCAGGTCTCCACCGCGATCGGCGAGGCCATGGAGTCGGTGACCACGAGTGACACCTCCCCCGCCAAGGCGGCCGCGTCCTACGGCGACCAACTCAAGACGATCGCCGACGGCGCCACGGTGGCCAAGGACTGATGGCGACCGCGACCAAGGTGGCGGCGGCCCCGGCCGTCCCAGCGCGCCCGAGACGCCGCCGCCCCCTGCGCTGGCTCCCCCTCGCCCCGGCGACGGTGCTCCTGCTGCTCTTCCTCGGCGGGCCGATCGGCTACTGCGTCTACATCGCCTTCACCAATATGCAGCTGACCGGCGCCGCCACCACGGACTTCGTCGGCCTCGACAACTTCCAACGGGCCTTCGAGGACGACAACTTCCGCAACGCGGTCATCCTCACCCTCGTCTTCACCCTGCTGTCCTCGCTGATCGGCCAGAACACCCTGGGGCTGGCCCTGGCGATGGCCATGCAGCGCGCCTCCAAGCCGGTACGGACCGTCACCGGCTCGATCGTCATCGCGGCGTGGGTCGTACCCGAGATCGTCGCGGGCTTTCTGCTGTACGCCTTCTTCCGCCGTGAGGGCACGCTCAACGCCATCCTGGACTGGCTCCACCTGCCGTCCCAGAACTGGCTCTACACCCTCCCCATCCTCGCCGTCTCCTTCGCCAACGTCTGGCGCGGCACGGCCTTCTCGATGCTCGTCTACTCCGCCGCGCTCTCCGAGATCCCCAAGGAGATCACCGAGGCCGCGGAGGTCGACGGCGCGAGTGGGCCGCGCCGCTTCTGGCACATCACCCTGCCGATGATCCGCCGCTCCATCGGCACGAACCTGATGCTCAACACGCTCCAGACGCTGTCCGTCTTCGGCCTCATCTGGGCCATGACCCGAGGCGGCCCCGGCAACCGCAGCCAGACGCTGCCGGTTTTCATGTACGACCAGGCGTTCAACAAGTCGCTGATCGGCTACGGCACGGCGGTCGCGCTGCTGTTGCTGCTGGTGGGTGCGCTGTTCTCGCTCGTCTACCTGCGGCTGATGCGCGACGAAGTCTGAACGACGGCCTCCCGGAAGGCGGTCCAGGCGGCGGGCGCGACGTGGAGTATCGGGCCTTCGGGGTGCTTGGAGTCGCGTATCGCGACGGTGTCGGGGTGGTTGGTGGCCACCTCGACGCACTCTTCTGTTCCGTTGCTGTAGCTCGACTTGCGGAAGGCGAAGGTTGTCACGGCTCATAGTTCCTTAACGAGAGTCGAGATGAAGGCTCGGGACTCAGCCTCGGGGAGAGCGCGCCGGGCAGTCTCCTCGAACAGTGTTACGTGTTGCGCGGCGCTGTCGCCACCCTCGACCCATGCCGTGGACAACGCCACCTCCGCATAGACCACATCCATCGAGCCCGGCTCGGCGAACGAGATGACGTTGAAGGAGCCCGCGAGCCCTGGGGCGAGCCCGGCGCTGAACGGGAGAACCTGGATGGTGACGTTGGGCCGCTCGCCCCAGTCGAGAAGGCTCGTCAGCTGCTCCCGGGACACATCGGGTTCTGCACCGGCGATGCGCAGCGCGGCCTCCGGGATGACTGCCCAGAGGGAGAGCGGATCTTCCCCGGACAACCTCTGCTGACGCGCGGCTCTGGAGGCCACGAACTCCTCGGCCTGATCGGGGTGCTCGCCCGGGACCGTCACGCGCCGCAACGACCGGGCGTAGGCCACGGTCTGGAGCAGGCCCGGGATGAAGGACACCTGCCATGTCTTGATCGAGGTGGCGGCGTTCTCCAGAGGCACGTACTCCCTCATGTTCTTGGAGAGCGGAACGTTGTTCCACCACCCCTTGGCCTTGCGGCGCTCTCGGTCGATACGGGCCAACTCCAGGAGCGCGCCGACCGCCTCCGGCTCGGACACGCCGTACAGCTCGCACAGCGCCCGGATATCCGGCTCGCGCATGGGAACCCAGCCGCTCTCCATCTTCGCGATCTTCCCGGTCGACGCGGTGATGGCCTTCGCGGCTTGCCCTTGCGTCAGACCCGCGCTGGTCCGCAGCCGCAGGAGTTCCCCACCGAGCTTGCGTCCCAGGACTGTTGAGACGCGATTCTCCTGCACGGCCTCTGTCATGTAGCGACCTCCCTGATTCACGCACAGTGTGGACTCCAGCACAGTCCGCACGCAAGATCGGTTACGAATTTCCCGGGCTCGATTAAAACGATCTCTCGGGAGGCGCTACGGTCCGTGATGAACCGCTCGCGCAGCGAGGCGAGTCGGCGGGCCGCACCCCGCCACGCCCTCGCGTGCTCAGGCCCAAACTCGCCTGCTGGAGGTGCGCGATGGCATTCGCGCCGCAAGACCCACGGAGCCCCGGCCCCAACGACCCCGTCGTCCATCACGATCGCGTGGACTACTCCCCGTTCCCCAAAAGCGTGACCTTCGCTCGTCGCTACACCGCCAAGATGGTTGCCCACTGGGGCCACCCCGCCCTCGCGGACGACGCCGCGCTCATCGTCTCCGAGCTGGCGTCCAACGCCGTGCTGCACGGCGGCGTCCCCGGACGTCACTTCCGCGTTCAGCTCACCCTCACCAAAACACTCCTGCGCATCGCCGTCTCCGACGCCAAGGGCGAACGTCTCCCCCAGCCGCGCCGCCCGACCCCCGACGACAAGTTCGGGCGCGGGCTCCTGATCGTGCGCGCGTTGGCGACCCGCTGGGGCGTACGGGAGCGAACCGTGGGCAAGGAGGTCTGGGTCGAACTCGACCTGGCCACCTCCCCGGTCGAGCTCTGACCGGACCACGGAAGAAAGGGGCCGGCCATGCCACCGAAACGGCAGCCGATGGACCTGGAGGCGTACACGGCCAGAGCGCAGCGCGGGCCGTGCTTCGTCTGCGCCTTCGTATCCGGACACCCCGACTTCGCACATCACACCGTCTACGAGGACGACGACCACATCGCCTTCCTCGACCGGTGGCCCACCCTCCCCGGCAAGGTTCTGGTCGCCCCGAAGCGACACGTCGAGCACGTCGTCCGTGACCTGGATCCGGAGTCCTACACGCGGCTCATGCTGGTGGTGCGGGAGGTCGCCCTCGCGGTGGAGGACTGCGTGGGCGCCGAGCGGACGTACCTCTACTCCCTGGGCAGCCAGCAAGGAAACGCACATCTGCACTGGCACATTGCCGGATTGCCGCCAGATACCCCCTACGAACAACAGCAGTTCGCGGCGCTGATGACCGAGAACGGTGTGCTGGCCATGGAGCCCGAGGAAGCCTCCGCCATGGCCGCGCGCATCCGTGACCGCATCGCGGCCCGGGGCGGGCTCAACGCACCAGGTAGGGGCTGAAGTGGTCTGCGACGTCATCGGCGATGGCCATGGCGTCGCGGGAACCATCGACTTCGAGCACGCGGATACCCAGCCCACGGGCGGCACGCACAGCCTCCTCGGCGATGAGACCGTCACGGACGAGGCGATTGGCCTGCGCTCTGGCCGGGTCGCTGACGGGGGGACCGAGCGCGGCGGCCCGGGGTAGCACGCGAACTTGATGTTGGCGGAACTCGGGTGTGGGCACCATGACAATCATCCGACGCGGTGAGTCGATGATGGGGGCTACGAGCTCGGGGCGGAGCCCCCAGCCCTCGGCGATGATCGGCCTCCCGGAAACCAACGCACGCAGGTCGTCAAGCGTCCATTCGAAGCGGACCGGGAAATCGGCCAGGGTCTGGGCGGCCATCGCTTCGGGGGTGGTGTTGACCCACACCTCGTCCAGGTCAGGATCGGCGACGGGCTCGCCAAGGCTGATGCGACGTGCGATGCGGCGATCGTTGTGAGCGCGGGCGTCGTGGTAGTCGTAGTGATAGACGGTGACGCCGTACCGTGCCGCCAGGATTCTGGCGACGGTCGATTTGCCGGCCCACTGGCCCCCGCAGATCCATAACGCCTGACGCAAGGTACCCAAGGGGTCCCAGACTTCGCTTTCAGTGTCGAGGTCGCGGCTGGTCATGCGATGCCCTTCTGTGCCTGTCGTCATCTGCTGTCGTTGGACGATAGTTCCAGCAGTTCCCCGGGAAGGGCAGGAAGGCAACGCGCTGGTGCTTGCTGACGGCGGAAAATGCAGGGTCTCGGCCGGGCCATGGGCGGCTGGATAGTCTCTCGGCCATGAATACGGCCATGACCAGCGGCGGGACCGGGGAGCCGGTCATCCTGAGCGCGATGGAGCTGATGTCCGATCCGGAGCTGGCAGCCCGCTTCGCGGAGTCGGCCCACCGGATCCTGGCGGACCTGGTCCGCGAAGGTGCCGCACTCGGCTGGGTCGAACCGCCCTCACGCCCAGAAGTGGCGGAACTCCTCGGCCAGGTCGTCGCCGCGGTGCGGGCCGGGGATGGTGCCCTGCGCGCCGCTTATCTCGGCCGTCGGCTGGTCGGGCTGGGGTACTGGCTGCGCTACGCCCGGCCGACGCACCGGCCGCATGCCGATCTGGAGAAGATCGCGGTGGCTGGAGCCGCCCATGGGCGTGGCATCGGCCGGGCGCTGACCGCCGCCTTGATCGCCGACGCCCGCCAGGCCGGTATCGAGGTCCTCACCCTGGATGCCCGTGGCGACAACGCCAAGGCCCTGGACCTCTACCGGTCGCTGGGCTTCACCGAATACGGCCGTCTGCCCGACTTCGTCGCCGTCGGCGAACGCCGCTACGACAAGGTGTTCTACATGGTGGACCTCCGCTGACAAGTTCGCACCGACCCGGCGGATGACCGCTTGAGTTGGCGAGACCGAGGGTGAACGGTCGCGGCCGGCGTGGCTGGAAGCCCGAGATCGTGACTTCAGCCGTAGAGCGCCGCCATGGCTCGTGTCGATGCCGTGATGTGCTCCCGAAGCTCGGTCGGTGCGAGCACCTCCACCTCCGGGCCCAGCCGCAACAGCTCCGACTCCGCGTGTGCGAGGCTCTCGACGGGGATGACGCTTCGGCGCCAGCCGTCGGCCTCCGGCTCTCCTCGGTTCACACCGTCGATCACCGCCTGCGCCGCGAAGTCCTGCAGCCGGGCGATGCCGACCGGTGAGATGCGTATCTCCGCTTCGCCCTGCCACAGCCGCTCCTGCAGCCCCGCCGAATGGGCCTGCCAGTGACGAGCCAGGTCGAAACCGGCCGGCGGATCGAACACCTCGTCCAGTTGCTCCAGGGCGAGGATCTGCCCGATCCGGTAGGTGCGCAGTTCCTCATCGGCACGAGCGACGGTGTACCAGCGTCCGGCCTTGAGGACGATCCCGTACGGCTCCAGACGCCGCTCCACCACCTGCGGGGCATACCACCGGCGATAGCGCACCCAGATGGCACGGCGCTGCCACACCGCGGCCGCCACCGCCGGCAGATGCGGCACCTCGTCCGCCTCCCGGTACCAGCCCGGGGCGTCGAGGTGGAAGCACTCACGGATCCGCCGGCCCTGATCCCGCAACTGGGCCGGCAGGGCCGCCTCCAACTTCAGCTCGGCGGCCGCCAGCACCGAGCCCAGCCCCAGCTCGGCCGCCGGCCCCGGGAGACCAGCCAGGAACAGCGTCTGCGCCTCGTCTGCGGTCAGCCCGGTCAACCGCGTGCGGTAGCCATCCAGCAGGGCATAGCCGCCCGCGTGGCCCGCCTCGCCGTAGAGCGGCACGCCCGCCGCAATCAGCGCCTGCACGTCCCGGTACACCGTGCGCACGGACACCTCAAGCTCCGCCGCCAGCTCGACAGCGGTCATCCGGCCACGGTTTTGCAGCAGAAGCAGAAGCGAGAGGAGTCGGCTGGCACGCATGGCCGCAAACCTACGCCGGTCCCCTGACAAAGGATGTCAGGGGACCGGTCTTAGCGTCTGCGGCATGACGAACAACGACTTCGCGTTCTTCACCGGCACCTACGACGTCGCCAACCGCTGGCGCAAGGACTTCCTGGACCCCACCGAGGGCGACGACCGCTGGGAGGAGTTCCCCGGCATCACCCGCGCCTCCGTCCATTTCAACGGCGCCGCCAGCTTCGACGAGATCGAGTTCCCGACGAAGGGCTTCTCCGGGCTGACGCTGCGGCTGTTCAACCCGGCGACCGCACAGTGGTCGCTGTACTGGGCCAGCCAGCGCACCGGCACCCTCTTCCCACCCGTCACCGGCAGCTTCGGCGCGGACGGCACCGGCGTCTTCCACGGCGACGACGAGCACGACGGCCGCAAGGTCCGGGCGCGCTTCATCTGGTCCGGCATCACCGCCGACCGCGCCCACTGGGAGCAGGCGTTTTCCCTCGACGACGGGCAGACCTGGATCACCAACTGGCACATGGACTTCACCCGGCGCACAGCCACAGACCGCGCGTAACGGCGACGGCGTCGCGTTTCGGGTCGGCTCGCCTCGCCGTTGAGCGGCATGGCCCGGTTGCCGTGAGCAGGTATCGTCTCGCGCCTTCGGCGCAAAGCGGCCAGCAGCGGGAAGGGGAGGGGGCGCCGGAGGCATCGTCGCCGTCCATCCCAACGGGTCGTCACCGGCCGACGGACGGCGGAGCGGCAGATGGTCGCCCGGAGCGGTAGACGCCGGTCCAGTTGGGCTCTCCCCCACCCCCTCTCAAAAAAATGCTTGCTCTACATCAAGTACTGCATCAAGCGATTATTTAAGAGGGGGTGGGTGGAGAGCCGACTGACCGGCTTGGCCACCGCGCGGCAGCAGCTGCGGCGGAGCGCAGCGGAGCCTCTTTGAGCCCAGCCACCCACCGGGCCGAGGAACCGGGACACCGGGCCGGCCGCCCCCGTTCCCCCTTCTCGCCGGCGCTTTGGACCCGGAGGGTCCGAGACGAAACCCGCACCCGCCCGAGCCGAATGCCGCGAGACGGCGCACAGGCACAGGCGAAGCGAAGCGCAGCCCACCGCGCAGCGCAGCGGAGCGCAACGCCCTCAGAGCGCTCGCCGTAGCATCGGCCGCGCGGTGTCACTCGGTTCTTCGGGCACGCGATGTCACTCGGTTCGTCGGGCACGCTTGCAGGCCAGCCCGGCAAGTGTCTCCCAGATCAGCCGATGGGCGTTGTTGACCGTCAGGTCGGCGTGGTCGTACGGAGGGCAGACCTCGGTGACATCGAGCGCGACCACGTTGGTCTCCAGAGCGGTCCGGCGAACGGCTCTGAGCAGGTCGACCGGTGCGAGACCACCAGGCTCGGGTGTTCCCGTCCCCGGGGCGATCCCCGGGTCCAGCACGTCGATGTCGATCGAGATGTAGACACCGTCCGTGCCGTCGATCGCTTCGGCGATGACATCGTCCATCACATCCTTGATGCCGCGCTCCCAGATCTCCTGCATCGTGTGATGGCGCATTCCCTGCTCGCGCATCCACTCCTGTACGTCGGCCGGTGGCTAGTAACCCCGAAGCCCGACCTGGATGAAGTCTCGTCCGGCAATCGCTCCCGACTCGATCAGTCGCCTCATCGGTGTTCCGTGACTGGCGAGGTTGCCGCGCAGAATGTCAGCCGTGTCGGCATGCGCGTCAAAATGGATCATCCCGATCCGACCGTGGCCGTAATGCGCGCCGACCGCCATCCCGCTCGGCCACGTCACCGAGTGGTCACCCCCGATCACCACGGGGATGATGCCGCGGCTCACCACATCGGAGACCCGACGGTAGATGGCATCACGCGACAGATCCCACATACCGGGTGAGACGATCGCGTCACCGTAGTCGACGACCGCGAGGTGGTCGAAGATCTCGATCTGAAGATCGAGGTGGTAAGTGCCCGCGTCGTAGGCGTTGGCGCGCAGCGCCCGGGGGCCGAAACGAGCGCCAGGGCGGTTGGTCGTGTTGTCGTCCCATGGCGCGCCGATCACGGCGACGTCAGGCTTCCACTCGTCGAGTTGCTCCGGTTCGGTCAGGTGGGGCCGCAGGCCGAAGGTCGGCACGCCCATATACGAGGACGAATCGAGCTGGGCCCGCATGCCGGGCGGAAGGACCGGTCGATCATCCGTTGTCACGGCATCGATGCCGCGAGCCGCGCCCGTGACGGTCGCCGTGTGCTGCCCCTGGGCTTCGTGTGTCATGCGGTGAAGTCCACGGCAGCGCCGTGGACTTGAGCAAACGATGTAGCGTAAAGCTTAATGATCAGCTTCGTGCTCGGTGTCGAGGACCTTGCCGACACCCGGTTTGCCGTCTCGCCCTTGCAGGAGACCGTGCTCAGCCTGCGGGTGCTACGTGATCCGGGCCAGTCCGCCCTGCATCTGCCGTGGCGCAGGTCCGTACTCCCCGGACTCGGCACGCTCGACACCGAACTGCTGATGTCCCTGATCGGAAAGCGCCACATACTTCCCGACTTCCTGACCCCGCGCCCCACACGCTTCGCCCCGGCCTTCGAAGACGAACTGGCCATTGCCCGCCAGTCCTCCCCCGATCTGATTCGCCGCGACCTGCTGGCCACACACACGCCTGGCCCGCTCCCCGAACCTCTGCACGCCGCCGCCACCGACGCCGACGCCGACGCGAGGGTCGTCGGTCTCTGCGACACCATCTGCGAACTCTTGGGTCAGTACTGGGAACTCGCCATCGAGCCGATGTGGCCGCAGATACGACTCACACTGGAAGCCGATATGACCTACCGCGCGCGGCAACTGGCCAAAGGAGGCGCACGCCTGCTCTTCACCGACATGCACCCGAACCTACGATGGCAGGACGGAGTGCTGCACATCGACAAGGTGGTCGGCGAGCACCGCACCGCGGCCTCCGGCCGAGGGCTGCTGCTGATACCGTCCGTGTTCGCGCAGAAACCGGCACCCCCCATCAACCCGGACGATCCACCTGTGCTGGCGTACCCCAGCCGTGCGGTGGCGACGCTCTGGGCCCCGCCATCGACCCCTGACGCGACGGCTCTCGCCTCTCTGCTCGGCGCGCCCAGAGCCACCCTGCTTCGCATCCTCGAAGAGCCGCTGGCAACGACGGAGGTCGCTCGCCGCCTCAGCGTCACCCCCAGCGCCGTGTCCCAGCACCTTCGCGTGCTGTACCGCCGTAGCTCTCTCGGCGACCAACTGGCCCACCGGATTCCGGCCGCCTAACCCTGACCCTCGACCCCGAAAGGCAGCACGCCATGCCCCCTTCCGAGACTTCCGAGCCTTCCGTGACGTCCGAGACGGCAGCCCTCAGCCCCGCCGCCCTCCTGGCAGCCATGCCCTTCGCGGCACAGCTGGGCATCGAACTCCGCGAGGCCGCCCCCGACCGGGCCGTGGGCAGTCTGGCCTGGTCACCGGAGGTCTGCACCGCGGGTGGAGTCATACACGGCGGGGCCCTGATGGCGCTGGCCGACTCCGTCGGCGCCGTCTGCGCCTATCTCAACCTCCCGCAGGGCGCCGGGACGTCCACGGTGGAGTCCAAGACCAACTTCCTGCGGGGAGTGGCCTCCGGGCGAGTCCACGCCACGGCCCGCCCCCTGCACGTCGGCGGCACCCTCATCGTCGTACAGACCGATCTGCGGGACGACAAGGACCGGCTGGTGGGACAGACCACCCAGACCCAGATCGTGCTCACGGCGAAGTCCGGACCCTCGCACTCGCGCTGAACGCGAAAACTCGGCGAATGCCGAGGGTCTTCCGCTGTCCGTGGATCGCTACGCGCGCAGGCCGCGCAGCAGCAGCTCGCACACTCCCGCGAAGTCCGCGTCGATCTCGGGGTCCGCCCACTCCGACGCGTACATGGGGTCGTGGAAACGCGCCGTCGCGTCCCACAGTGCCCGTGCCATCGCCGCCGCGTCGCGCGCGGCGAACTCGCCGCTCGCGACCCCGCTCTCCACGATCGTGGCGAGCTGCTTCAGCAGCGTCGTGAGATACCGGGCGACGGTGCCGCTGTTCTCGCGGGCCAGCTCCATGAACGTGGCGAACAGCTCGGGGTCGTCGCCGGCCTTGCGCCGCTTGGCCGCGAAGAGGGCCGCCAGCCAGCGCCGCAGGCGGTCCGCCGCGGGGCCCAGGCCGTCGGCGATGGCCGACAGCTCGTCGTGCTCCCGGTCGAGCCACCTTTCGGTGACCGCCTCGCGCAGCGCGGCCTTCGTGGCGAAGTGGCGGTAGACGCTGCCGTGGCTGACCCCCAGCGCGCGGGCGACGTCCACGACCGTGGCCTTGGCCGGGCCGTAGCGGCGCAGTACGTCCTCGGTGGCTTCGAGGATGCGGGCGGGTGTCAGGGGGTTCTCGGGCGGCGGCATCGGGTCCCTTACGTCATCGGCTACTTCTCGCTGTCAAGGTGGGGCATACGCGCTTCCGGGTAGCGCGTGCCTGCTGCCGCACCGACCGGAACGGCCTCCTCGATGGCGGCCAGGTCGTCGGCATCGAGCGTAACCTCCAGCGCACCGAGCGATTCCGCCAGGCGGTCGCGGCGGCGGGCGCCGACAAGCGGAACGATGGCGGCGGACTGCCTGGCGTTCTGGGCGAGCACCCAGGCGATGGCCGTCTGCGCGACGCTGGCGCCCTTGCCGTCGGCGATCTCGCGGAGCGCGTCCACAAGGGCGAGGTTGTGGTCGAGGTTGTCCGCGCTGAAGCGCGGGCTGTGGGCGCGGAAGTCGTCGGCGGCGACCTTGCGGTCCCGGCTCCAGTGGCCGCTGATCAGGCCGCGCGAGAGCACTCCGTACGCGGTGATGCCGATGCCCAATTCGCGGCAGACCGGCAGGATCTCGTCCTCGATGGCCCGGTCGATCACGGAGTACTCGATCTGGAGATCCACGATCGGGGCGGTGGCGGCGGCCCGGCGGATGGTCTCGGGGCCCACCTCCGAGAGTCCGATGTGGCGTACGTATCCGGCCTGGACGGCCTCGGCGATGGCGCCGACCGTCTCCTCGATGGGTACGGCGGGGTCGACGCGGGCGATGCGGTAGATGTCGATGTGGTCGGTGCCCAGGCGCTGCAGGGAGTAGGCGAGGAAGTTCCCGACGGCTTCCGGGCGGCCGTCGTAGCCGCGCCAGCCGCCCGCCGCGTCGCGCAGGGCGCCGAACTTCACGCTGGTCAGGGCCTGTGCGCGCAGGGCGGCGGGGGCGGTGCGAAGCGCCTCGTTGATGAGCAGTTCGTTATGGCCCATGCCGTAGAAGTCGCCGGTGTCGAGGAGGGTGATCCCTGCGTCGAGCGCGGCGTGGATGGTGGCGATGGACTCGGCACGGTCGGCCTCGCCGTACATGCCGGACATGCCCATGCAGCCGAGGCCGAGCGCGGAGACCTGGGGGCCGGTGGTGCCAAGGGTGCGGGTCTGCACAGGACGCTCCTCGGGACGGGGGTGGAGTGCGTCCAGGAAGCATGACATGCATGACTGACAGATTTCAATATTTGTCAGTCATGGGGGTCGCGCGTGTCGCACGTCTCACGGGCACCTCACGGACTCACGGGCACCTCACGGACGCCGCCCGGCCAGCGCCTGCGCCGCGACGGCCAGAAAGTCCCACAGATGCCGCTGGCGGCGGTCCTCGACCACGGCGAGGCAGGTTTCGTACGACACGGCGTCGGTCACCGGCCGATGCACCAGGTCGGGCCGGGAGTAGTAGCGCGCGACGCTACGGGGCACCAGGGCGATGCCGACCCCGGACGCGACGAGCTCAAGCTTCTCTTCGATCGTCGCGATGCGCCGCCGCTCACCGTCCAGGATCTCCTCGCCGTCGAGATCGGCGTGGGCGAGCCGGCGCCGGGACGCCAGGGGGTGGGCGGCGGGCAGGCATACGACCTGCGGCTCGCTGCCGATCGGGACGGTGCGAAGCCCGTCCACGTCGAAGGGGTTGCGGAGATAACCGACGTCGGCCCGGCCGTCCCGTAGCGCCTCGGCCTGCTCGTACCAGTTCAGTCGGAGCAGTTCGATCTCGACGCCGGGGTGCTCGTGGGCGAACGCGCGGACAGCGGTCGAGACGCTCAGCCCGGGCACGAAGCCGACGATCAGGCGGTGGGCGCCGCGCGCCGCGCTGTGCACGCGACGGGTGGCGGCGCGCGCGGCGGCGAGCACGTCGAGTGCGTCCTTCTGCAACTGCTCGCCGGCCGGGGTCAGCCGTACGGAACGGGTGGTGCGCTCCAGCAGCGCGCAGCCGAGCTCCTGCTCCAGCGCGCGGATCTGCCGGCTGAGGACGGGCTGCGCGATATGCAGCCGGTCGGCGGCCCGGCCGAAGTGCCCGTGCTCCGCGACGGCCACGAAGTAGCGCAGCTTGCGCAGGTCCAGATCCATACCCGGAGGGTATCAATGCGTGCGAAGAGGTATTGGACGAACACCCCTTTATCGGCAGAGAGTTACCTCCGCACGGCGTCCGGGAAGCCGGTTCGCCACTCATCAGGAGGTTCCCTTTCCCATGATCGTCATCACCACTCCCACCGGGCAGATCGGGAGCCAGGTCCTTGAGAACCTGTTCGACAGCGGCGAGCCGATCCGGGTGATCGCACGCGATCCCTCCCGGCTCTCCCCGCGGATACAGGAGCGCGTCGAGGTCATAGCCGGGTCGCACGGCGACTTCGACGTCATCGACAAGGCATGCGCGGGCGCGGATGCCGTCTTCTGGCTGGCGCCGCCGAATCCCCGCGCCAAGAGCCTCGAGGCCATATATCTGGACTTCACCCGGCCCGCGTGTGACGCGTTCAAGGCCCAGGGGGTCAAGCGGGTGGTCGGCGTCTCGGCCCTGGGCCGCGGGGTGATCGTGAACGCCGGGCTGGTGTCGGGCTCGCTGGCCATGGACGACCTGATCGCGGCCACGGGCGTCAACTACCGGGCACTGACGGCAGCCTCGTTCATGGACAACATGCTCCGCGAAGTTGACTCGATCAAGAACCAGGGCGTGTTCTTCTCCCCGCTCTCCGGCGACCTCAAGGCCCCCACCTGCGCCACCCGCGACATCGCGGCCGTCGCCGCCGAACTGCTGCTGGACGACTCCTGGAGCGGAGCCCATGGTGAGGTCCCGATCCTGGGGCCCGAGGACCTTTCCAACGAGGACATGGCGCGGATCATGTCCGAGGTGCTGGGGAAGCCGGTGCGCTTCCAGCACGTACCCGCCGACGACTTCACGGCGGCGCTGACCGAACACGGGATGTCCGAGGCGATGGTGCGGGGCATGTACGACATGATGGTGGCCAAGAACCAGGGCCTGGACAACGCCGAACCGCGCACCTCTCGGTCCACCACCCCCACCAGCTTCCGCCAGTGGTGCGAAGAAGTCCTCAAGCTGGCCGTCCTGGCCTGACCCCGGCCGGGGGGGGTGGGGCCGGCCGGGTACGGCTGGGGCGGCAACAGCCGTACGCGCTCGGACTTTTGACCGAGCCGATGCGCCGCCCGCCCTGGTCCCCGGCGCCCTGGCCCTCCCGTTCATCCGGCCGATGACCATCGGCTCCGTCCGTGTCCACAATGCGGTGACGGATGAGACAAAGGAGCCGATCATGTCGTACCCCGAGCCCCGCTATCTCGGCGAGAACGGCGAGGTCAACGCGGTCTACAGACCGGTTGACAGCACGCCCGAGCTGGACTCCCCCACGGGCAACCGGACCCACTATCTGGCCACCCATGCCACCACCGGGGGTGAATTCGGGCTCTACCGGGTTGACATGGGACCCAGGTCGCCGGGGCCCAGCACCCACTTCCACCGCTCGATCTCGGAGTCCTTCTTCATCCTGTCGGGGGCCGTGCGGCTCTACGACGGAGATCGCTGGATCACGGCGCGGTCGGGTGACTTCCTGTACGTACCGGTGGGCGGGTTGCACGCGTTCAAGAACGACTCCGACGACCCGGCGTCCCTGCTGCTGCTCTTCGCCCCGGGCGCACCGCGCGAGGAGTATTTCGAGCAGGTCGCGGAGATGACCCGGCGTGGCGGCAAGGAGCTCGAGGAGTTCCGCATCCGCCACGACAGCTTCTTCGTGGACTGAAGTCACTCGGCGGGGTGGTCGCCCCCGGCGCCCCCGGCATCCCTGGCATCTCTGGTGACCGTCTCCAGATGGGCCGACAGGTCGTCGACCATGCGGCCGAGGAGAAGGACGAGGTGCCGCCGATCCACGTCGGACCATCCGGACAGCGCATCGGCGAACCAGCCGTTGATGACCCGCAGATAGCGGCCGGCGAGCCGTTCGCCGGCCGCGGTGAGGGTGATCAGACGGGCCCGCTGGTCATCGGGGTCGGCCACCCGTTCCACCAGGCCGCGCTGTTCCAGCCCGTGGATCTGGCGGGTGGCGTGCGGACCGGCGACCTGCATGCGCTGGGCGATCTCCCCGACCCGCAAGGGCCGGTCCGCCGCGTCGAGGATGACCAGAATCGTCACGGCGGGCCGTTCCAGGGTCACCCCGGCGGCCGCGGTGGCCCGTTCGAAGAGCTGTCCGCGGCTCAGCGTGCCGCTGAGCCGGTTCATGGCGGGCAGCAGTCCCCTCAGCCCCTCGTTGTCGTGCGGCACGCGGACACTCCCCTTCAATAGTTACCTACGTTAGGTATATATTCTGCCCAGGCAGGCAGCATCCCCTGGGGGACGTTCGCCTTCAATAAAGATACCTAAGTTAGGTAAGGGACTTCATGGCCATGAGCGACGTACTGATCGTCGGCGCCGGACCCACCGGGCTGACCCTGGCCTCCGATCTCGCCCGGCGCGGTGTCACCTGCCGCATCGTCGAGGCCGCCGAGCGGCCCAGCACCGCCTCCCGCGCCAAGACCGTCCAGCCGCGCGCACTGGAGATCGCCGACGACCTCGGCGTCATCGACCGCGTCCTGGAACTGGGGGCCATCAACGTCCCGACCCGGCGCTACGACCGGGAGCGCGTGGTCTCCGAAGCCGTGGAACTCGCCGTGGGCACGGCGGCCCCCGGCGTTCCGTACCCGCCGGTCTGGCTGTCACAACCCCAGCTGGAGTCCGTCCTGCGCGACCGCCTGGCGGAACTCGGCGGCCAGGTGGAATGGGGCTCGGCCGTGAGCGACCTCAGCCAGGACGCCGACTCCGTGACCGCGACCGTACGGACGGCGGCCGGGCAGCGTGAGATTCGGGCGCGCTATGCCGTCGGCTGCGACGGGGGCCGCAGCATCGTCCGGCAGCGGATGGGGGCCGTCCTGCGGGGCACCTCCTACGGGGACCACCGCTGGTACCTCGGCGACGTACGCATCAAGGGCCTCGACCGGCACTGCCAGCACCTCTGGGCCGGCCCCGAGCACGGGATCCTGTCCCTGTTCCCGCTGCCCAGCACCGACATCTGGCAGTTCCAGGCGTCCGTCCCCGCCGGCGAGCGGGAGCCCGGCACGCCCACACTGGAGCTGTTCCGCCGCATCTTCGCCGAACGCGCGGGCCTGCCGGGCGTGGACCTCCAGGACGCGGGCTGGCGTTCGCTGTACCAGGTCAACGTATGCCTGGTCGACCGGTATCGCGTCGGCCGGGCCTTCGTCGCCGGAGACGCGGCGCATATCCACTCACCCGCCGGCGGGCAGGGCATGAACACCGGTATCCAGGACGCCTACAACCTGGGCTGGAAACTCGCCGCCGTCCT
This sequence comes from Streptomyces sp. NPDC020845, assembly GCF_044334165.1. Classification (NCBI taxonomy): domain Bacteria; kingdom Bacillati; phylum Actinomycetota; class Actinomycetes; order Kitasatosporales; family Streptomycetaceae; genus Streptomyces; species Streptomyces sp. NPDC020845. The sequence goes on from NZ_JBIRSJ010000012.1 coordinate 333,777, forward strand.
CGGCGGCGCCGACGCCGCCCTGCTCGACACCTACGAACGAGAACGCCGCCCCGTCGCCCAGGCCGTCCTCGACGACAGCACCTCCCGGATGCACGCGATGATGCGCGCCTTCGGCGACAGCGACGGGGCGACCGCGCTGCGCGGTCTCACCGACGACTTCACCACCGGGCTCACCATCGCCTACCCCACCAGCCCACTGACGACCCGACCGGGCGGCCCCCAGGCCGGCGACCGGGCACCCGACGCACCCTGCCGCGACGCCTCGACCGGCCGCGAGCACCGCCTCTTCGACCTGCTGCGCGGCCCGCACTGGACGCTGCTGTCCTTCGGCCGTGGCCACGGCACGGCCACCGCGTGGGACGCGCCCGTCCCGCTGCGCGCCTATCGGGTGACCGACGACCCGACGGCGACCGGTCCCGACACGGTCATCGACACCGACGGCCAGGCCCACCGCATCTACGACATGCGCGAAGACGGACTCGTCCTCATCCGCCCGGACGGCTATATCGCCATGCGCACCGCCGCCCACCAAGGCGACGCGGCCCTACGCCACGCCACCGCGCTCGCGGCCCACCCCGACTGAAGCCGCTGACCGCAGTCTTCCCCTCCCGGCCGGACGGGCGGTTTCATGTACGGAACGCTGATCGACTGCGCTCAGCAGGCGCGAGGAGGTCCGAGGTTGTCCGCACTGTCCGGCCGCACCTTGTCCCATCCGGCCAAGTCCGCCCCGCTCAGATCCCGTATCACCAGACCCCGCACCACCAAGCGCCGCAGCGCCGGTCCCCGCGCCGCCTGGTCCCCCCGCACCCGCCGCCGACTGGCCGCCGACGCCGCCCTGCTCGTCGTCGCCGCGGCCTTCGTACTCCCGCTGGCCTGGCTGATCCTGGCCTCCGTCGACGGCGAGGCGACCTTACGCGTCTCCGCCCCCGGCTCCCCCACGCTGGACAACTTCCAGGCGGTGTGGACGGACGAGATCACCTTCACACCGATGCTCAACAGCCTGCTGCTGTGCGGCGGGGCCACCATCCTGACCGTGGCGTGCGCGGCCCTCGCCGCCTATCCGCTGTCCCGGTTCCGCTCCCGTCTCGTACGCCCGTATCTGCTGACGATCCTGTTCAGCACCTGTCTGCCGATCACCGCGATCATGGTCCCGGTCTACGGCCTCTTCGTACAGGTCGACCTGATCGACACGATGTACGGAACGGCGCTGTTCCTGGCCGCCTCGCAACTCCCGTTCGCCATCTGGCTGATGAAGAACTTCATGGACGGCGTCCCGGTCATCCTCGAAGAGGCCGCATGGACGGACGGCGCGTCCTGGCTGCAGAGCCTGGTGCGCGTCATCCTGCCCCTGATGGGACCGGGCATCACGGTCGTGATGATCTACAGCTTCATCATGATGTGGGGCAACTTCTTCGTCCCCTTCATGCTGCTGCTCACCCCGGACCAACTCCCCGCGTCGGTGTCCATCTTCACCTTCTTCGGCAACTACGGCCAGGTCGCCTACGGCCAGCTCGCCGCCTTCTCCATCCTCTACTCGACCCCCGTGATCCTGCTGTACGTGCTGATCGCCCGCCGGATGGGCGGCGGCTTCGCGCTGGGAGGCGCCGTCAAGGGGTGACGCGGGCGGGTGACGGATCGTGAGAAAATCCGCTGTTACGGCGGTGAGCGAGCGAGGGGGCGCGCAGATGGAGCAGGTGGAGATCCGTTTCCGTATCGACGAGGGGGACGGCGAGGGCGAGGCCCTGCGGTCGCTGTACCGGCATCTCTTCCGGGACGAGTCCCTGGAGCAGACGTCCACGGTCGAGCTGCGGGAGGCCCCGCCGCTGGAAGGAGCCATGGGCGGCGTCTGGGACACGGTGAACATCGTGCTCACGCACGCCACCGCGCTGTCCAGCCTGGCGGTGTCCGTGGCCGCGTGGCTCCAGAACCGGCCGTCCACGCCGCCCCTGAACGCCCAGTCGAACGGGACCACGGTCACCGTGCAGACCGACGACCCGGAGGCCGTGCGTCGGCTGCTGGAGGCTCTGATCAGCGCAGGCGACACCAACTCTGACGACTCCGGCGACTCGTCGGAGGGGTGAGGGCGTGCGACTGCCAGACCCGGCCACCTCACGGGCGGTGCTGATCGGGGTCCATGACTTCGCTGCTCTACCGCCCTTGAAGTCCGTGAAAAACAACCTCACTCGACTGCACGACGCGCTGACCGACCCCGAGCTGTGGGGGCTCCCCAAGGAGCACTGTCAGGTGATCCCCCAGCCGCGCGACTACATCGAGGCGATCCGCGCGATCTCCAAGGCAGCGGGCGAGGCGGAGGACACGCTCTTCGTCTACTACGCCGGACACGGGCTGACGGACGCGGACGCCGTGGACCCCTCGGACAAGCTGTACCTGGCACTGCCCGAATCCAATCACGGCGACCTGTACTTGTCCTTGCGCTACCGGGATGTGCGCAAGGAGCTGCTGAGACCGCGTCAGGCCCGCCGCAAGATAGTGGTGCTCGACTGCTGCTTCAGCGGACATGCCGCGGTCGCCATGGGGCCCTCCGAGCTCCAGGAAGAGGCCGAGATCGAGGGCGCGTACGTCCTCACCTCCTCCGGTTCCAACGCCGTGTCGTTCGCGCCGCCTGACGCGGAACTGACCGTGTTCACCGGGGAGTTGCTGTCACTGATCGAGGGAGGCGTGCCGGGCGGCCAGGAACTGCTCACCATCGAGGACCTGTACCAGAATGTCCGGCGGGCTACAGTGCGCAAGGGGCTTCCGGTGCCGCGCACACTGGCGACCGACTCGGCCGGACGGATCGCCCTGGTACGCAACCGCGCCTATGTACCCGAGCTGCCCCCGGCCGGTCCCTCCTCCGGCTCCGACCACAAACACAACCACGGGCGGACCGTCCAGCTGAGCCGGTCCGACCTGGACCTTCTGGTCGAGAAGCAGAAACGGCGGGCGGACAGCTTCCCGTACGAGGACCTCCTGGACGGACCACGCCGCCCCCGCTTCACCGAGGTCTATGTACGCCAGCAGATGTCGGCCCAGGGCGCGGACGGGGACCATCGAGTGGACCGCGCGTCGGATGCGTCCCGGCACGGCGACTGGTCCCGGGCGCGGGAGCGGGAGGAGCGTCGGGCCGAGGCGGGCTCTCCGGTATCGGACGGCAAGCAGGACCAGCGGGTCTCGCAGTCCCTGAAGTCCGTGCTGGCGTCACCGGAGCACCTGCTGGTCACCGGCGGCCCCGGGATGGGAAAGTCCTCCCTCATCAGCCAGCTCCCCGGGGAGCTACCGGAGAACGCGGTCCCCGTCCGGGTCACCGCCAGGCACCTCGCTCCGCACGCGGCCAAGCACAAACCCTGGCAGGAGGCGATAGCTGCGGCGGTGGAGGACGATCTACTCCCAGCGGGGCTACGGCTGCTGCCGGACCGACCCACGCCGGACGGGCAGTGGGTGATCCTCGTGGACGCGCTGGACGAGGTTTCCGACGTCCAGGCCCGGGGCAACCTCGTCGACTGGATCGACAGCGTGCTGCGCCCTCAGGACCTGCCGTTCCGGATGATCCTCACCAGCCGCCCGCCCACCCCGGCCGACCGGCACAAGCTGATCCACGCAGGCATGGTCCACTACACCCTGGAGCCGTTCACCGCGGACGGACTGGAGCGCTTCGCCCAGGGGTGGTTCCACGACTGCCCCGAGCCCGATCAGGCGGAGCGGTTCCTGACCCAACTACGCGACGGCCATCTCCTCGACGTGGCCAAGGTGCCGCTGCTCGCCACCATCGCCGCGATCGTCTTCGAGAACCGTCCGGACACCCCGCTGCCCAAGCAGCGGTTCGGCCTGTACGAACAGTTTCTGACGCATCTGGCCGAGGGCCGTGGCAAAAGGGTGGGCGACGACCTGCGGGTGCTGCTGAAAGGTCTGCCGCACGGCGAGCGGCTGGCCGACCAAGTCCGGGCGCGGCGCCTGGAGCTCGGACAGCGGCTGGCCGTGGCGGCATCCCGGGGGGAGACGGACCTGCTGAGCCATGCGGATACCTGGGTGCGGCAGCTCGCCCAAGAGCTGGGAGCGCCTGTTCCGGACACCCCTACATGGACCAAGATTCTCTTCTCCCTCGCCGAATACACCGGGCTGGTCACCCGTGACGGCATCAACGTCCGCTTCTGGCACTTGTCGTTCGCCGAGCATCTGGCTGCACAGGAGCACGAGCGGTGCCTCCCGGACGCGTTCGATCCGGAGGCGGAGATCTGGGGCTCCTGGCTCGCCCGTATCTTCAACGGCGCTGGAGAGGAGGAGGTCGCGCGGCTCGTACTGGTCCGGCACACGCACAGCCATCCGGACAGCGCCCTGCTGCCCTGGCTCCAGCAGCAGACGAACCACCATCAGGCGCTCGTCGGCGAGCTGCTGTTGCGCGGGGCGAAGGCCGCAGAACCGGTGCTCGATGCCTTCTGCGAGGGGCTGCGGCGGGTTCTGTTCGTACCCAACGACGAGCATTACGACGACATGCTGACCACGGCGGCGCTACTGGGCGACCCCAAAGTGTCGGCCACCCTCGCCTCGGTCATGAACGATTCGGCCGCGACTACGGCCCGCGTCGCGGCGGCTCAGCTGCTCAGCGAGCGCAGCGGGCCCACGGCAGAGGCAGCAGTCGACTATCTGTGGACCGTCATCGACGACCCGCATCTCACGGACGCCGATCGGGTAAGCGGCGCCGCCGCGGTCGCTCGCACCCAGCACTCCTCACGGGAGCGCGCGGCCGAAGCCCTGCTGGGGACGGCACGGGACGAACGGGTTCCCATCACACAGCGCCGGTCGGCAGCCGAGGCTCTGGCAAGCGTAGGGAGTCAGGGCCTTGCTCAGGCCCAAGCCTGTCTGATCAACCTCATGCAGAGCCCCGGCGCACACGTCCCGGACCTCGTGATGGTCGCGGAGGCTTTGGCCAAACTCTCCCCAGCGTCATTCGGCGAGGCGCTGTCCACCCTCGAGGCGAGGGCCGAGGACCCGGCTATACACCTCTTCAACCGGATCGACCTCATGCGCGTCATCGCCGCACTGAATCACAGCCGCAGGTCCCGCTCCGTCGAGATGCTCGACGGGCTGATGACCTCGCCTCGGATCGACGCCCGTAACCGGGCAAGGGCCGCCGAGGCGCTGGCGGACGTCGCGCCGGACCGTACCCCGTCATCCGTGCATGTCCTGCGGAATCTGGTCCTGAACTCCCGCCTGGACATCGACGACAGAATCGACGCGGCGGAACGGCTCGCCCAAGTCGACGCCGAACAACAAGCGGACATGGCCGATGAACTGTTCCGCCTGGCACAGTCCTCGCACTGTCGGATGGCAGACCGGATTCTGGCGGCCGAGAAATCCGCTTCTCTCGCACCTGTCAAGAGAAGGCGCTGCGTGGATCTGCTTGTCGCAATCGCATTCAATCCGGCACACCACCTGGAGAATCGGCTTCAGGCGGCCTCGAACTTGAGCGACATGGATCCGCAGAACACCGAACAGGTCGTACCGGTCCTGGAAGAGGCCCTGCGCGCCCCGGGGCTGGCCCCCCTCGCCCGCGCGGAGGCCGCCCGCCGCCTCGGTAAGCTCAGTGACCCCCACCGTGCACGCGCCATCGAGCTGCTGCGCCAACGGATCACGGCTCCGGGGACGCGCCTAGGAGAAGCCTCTATACTTGTCACGGCCTTGGCGCAGCTGGCTCCGGAGCAAACTGACGAGGTCGAAGCAGTCCTCATGCGGGTACTGGAAGCTCCATTCGCCTATTTCTATGAGCGCCGCAACGCGGCTGTATCGCTGGTCGGCCTGGTGCCGCGCACCCGAGCCAATGTCGTTGCCACACTGCTGCGCCAGGCAGCGGAAGAGCCGGACGGTTTCGAGGTCCGGTGGGCCGTGGACGCCGCGGTCTCGGTCGACCCAGGGCTGCGTGGCGACGCCGCCCGCATCCTGCGCACACGGCTGAGCGCACCCGGCGAGTCGGTGGGCAACCGTTTGAAGTTCGCGGAGGGGCTGGCCGCGTTGGGCGGTGCGCAGGATCGCGCGGATGCCATACAGGTTCTGTCAGCCTGCGTCACCGACGCCGCCATCGACACGGACGCACGGCTCGACGCCGCGAACTCACTGGCCGAGATCGATCCCCAGGCGGTGGAACCCGTGGCCGACGTCCTGTTGGCCATCGCCGGCGATGAAACGTGCCCCGCGAAACATCGCGTCCACGCGGCTGCTCGGATCGGCGGGCTCGGCCGGGCCCACCACGAGAAGGCCAAGGAACTCCTCGAGGCGATCGTCACCGACGAACGCTGCGATGTGACCCACCGGGATGAGGCACAAGAAGAGCTGCGGAAACTGCGAGACGTCCCGCCACCCGTGGATCCGGCGTCGGGCGCCGCGTAAGCTGAAGGAAGCATCAGTCTGCTGTTCCAGCTGGCACAACCCATCGCGTGGCTGCCCCGTCACGGCTGCGATCACGTCGTAGTCGCCGTCGTAGTGCAGGGCGATCGCGCTGTGACGTTCGACGGTCGCCGCGATCACGAGGTCCGATACCGAGAGAGCCTTCCAGTTACCAGCCGCGATGAGCTGGGTCTGCAATCAAGGGCACGGTCTCAGCCGGAGTTTCAACGGGACCCGTCAGATCCGGCAGACCACCTTCGGCAAGCCAGTTCAGGAACGATGCACGTTTGCGGCGCTTGATCGCGTCTTCCAGCGCGGCGTTCACCGTGGCGACCTTGGTCGTGGTGCCAAAGATCTCTGCGGCCTCGGCAAGCATCTCGTCGTCGACATCGATGACGGTTCGTGCCATGTGTCCTCCTCCGGAACGATGCCCCACACCCCTTCTAACGTCGGACGGGCCACTGCGGTTGACACTGATCGACCACGGCAATAGCTTTGCATTCAAAGATACTTTACTTCCAAAGCAAACACGTCTGTGTGCAAGCTACCCGACCGAACGGAGATTCGTCATGCCTCATTTCACCGTGCAGATCCGCGAGGAAGAACTCGACGGAAAGACCGAGCCGAAGCTCATCCGCGCGCTGGCCGACGCGGTGGGCGCGGTGTACGGCGAGCGGCTGCGCTCCGTCGCGGCCGTCGATCTGTTCGGCGTGCCGCGCGGGCGCCGCGGCATCGGCGGCGTGCCGACCGAGGAGAACGCCCCTGTCGTCACGCTCAACATCCGCGAAGGGGCTCTGAACCACCCGGAGTTCGAGAACGCCCCCGCGCGGCTGATCGCGTCGATCACCGATGCCGTCGTGACGGTGTTCGGCGAGTCCGTCCGCGAGCAGGTGACCGTGGGCATCGTCGGCGTGCCCGCGGGACGTTCCGGGGTGGGCGGCGAGGTGGTCTGAACTCACCCGGCGGGCGTCAGGCGCCGGGCGTGGTCACCTGGCGGGCGTGGCCGGCGCCGCGCATCCGTGGTGTTGGGCCGAGCGCTGCGCGAACGCCTTGAGCGCGGTGCGCTCGTACGCCAGGTCCGGCTTGCGGCGGGTGTCGTCCTCGGTGCCGTCCGCGCGGACCAGGAACAGCGCGTCCTCGGCGCCGTCCGGGCAGGCGGCGCTGGCCCAGTAGGCGCTCTGGCCCAGCCGGCCCGAGGGCGCGTCGCCGGGGGACGGGCCATCCTGGCCCGGGCTGCCGGTGTACTCGGCGCGGACCTCTTCCGCGTACGGGCCGTAGTACGCGTCGAGGCGGTAGCGCGGCGAGCCGTCCCGCGCGCCGAGGGCGCAGGCCTCGCGCGGCGCCCGGTCGCGGGCGGTCTCCCGGGCCGTGGACACCGCGGAGCGGGCGGCCGTCGGGACGCCGGCGCAGGTGCCGTCGGCGCCGAGCAGCGGCTCGTACTCGTCCTCGTTGACCGGCAGGCCCACCGTACGGACCGGTTTGCCCAGGCTGGCGCCGCAGCCCCAGTGGTCGTTGGCCGCCTTGGCGGTGGCGGTCGCGGTGCGGACGAAGTCGGGGCGGACGGCGGGGTCGTCCAGCGTGACTCCGCCGAGCTTGGTCTCCACGGTGATCAGCAGGCTGGTGCCGCCCTTGGCACACTCCAGAAGTACGGCGGCGGTCCCCTCGCCGTCCTCGTTGTCGTCCTGCCGCACATTGTCCGTGCCGAAGACCCCGGACCAGCCGTGGCCGAGGGGGACCGCGAGGGTGTCCCGCTCGGGTACGGGGGTGTACGTCCCGGCGATGCCGTACGTGGTGCGGGGCCGCGGGCCGGCCTCGATGTTCACCTTGACGCTGCCCTTGCCGTCGGCCGTCACCTCGCACCGTACGGCGAGGGTGTTGGCCTGGTCCTCGTTGCCCTTGGCCTTGACCTTGACGTCGAACGTGCCCTTGGTGCGGTTGCTCACGCTGATCTCGCCGTCGCCGAGCACCGCGCGGACCTCGTCCTTGGCCAGCACTCCGTCGCAGGCCGCGTCGAGCGCGCGGTCGTCGCTGCCGGCCATCCAGACGATCGTGCCCGTCAGGGCAGCCAGCACCAGCACCGCGGCCCCGAGGCCACACGCGCGACGGCGGGTGAGCCTGCCACCGAGCCACCCCGAAGCGCTCTCGCCGTCCCGCTCGCCCTCCTGGCCGCCCTCCGGTTCGTCGGGCCGCTCGCCGCGTCGCAGTCTGCTCAGTGCCATTCCTCGGCCTCCCCCAGCACCTTCGTATCGCGGCACCCCGCCGACTTCGGCCAGCCGTCCGGCGCGCTCAGATAGCGGTCCAGCGCCGTGCGCGCCGTACGGGAGAGCTTGGCGCGGTCCTTGGCGCCCAGGGTGGCGGTCGCGCCGTCCTCGATCAGGATCGAGGGGATCACCGAGACGCGGTGGTAGGTGTCCCGGCCGCCGCACACCGAGCGTGCCCACAGGGCGAGTTGGGGGTCCTCGACGTAGGAGGAGATCCGGTCCTCGCCCTGGGCACCGTCAGTCCCACCGGCCTTGCCGTCGTCGCCCTTGCCGTCACCGGCCGGCTTTCCCTGGTTCTGGGACACTCCCCACCCCGGCACATGGCCCTCGCGCTCGTACGAGTCGTACGCGGTCCGGCCGAGGATGCCCGCCCAACTGGCCGCCTCGACGCCGGTGACCTGCCAGTCCGCCGGGTGGCTGCCGTCGTTCTTCTCGGCCTCCGAGTCCCAGGTGCCCTGGCAGGCGTTCACCACCCGGGACTCCTGGAGGTCGCCGAGGGTGGTCCAGGCTCCGGGCATCACGCCGGGCAGCGAACGGGAGTTGATCCAGCCGCATTTGCGCAGATCACGGCCGGGCTCCTCGATGCGCTCGGACCGCCAGTCGCCGCTGTCGTCATGCGACTCGTAGGTGTCCAGCACTTCGGTCGGCGCCTTGAGCGGGGCGCTCCCGCAGCCCTGCGCCTCGGTGATGGCGTTCGCGACGTGGACGGCGGTGCGGAAGCCGGTGAGGGCGGCGGCCCGTTCGGCCCTGGTCCGCTCCTCGCGCTCGGCGGCGCTGTCGGCCTCGTGGTCGCCGTCGGTGACAAGTGCCGACACATACAGATCGGTCGTGGGCCGGACCCGGCCGCGCAGGCCGTCCACGCACTCGGTCACCAGCCAGGCGCCGCGCCTGCCGTACTGGCCGGTGGTGCCGGGGGCCACATACGTGCCGTCGGTGTGGGCCGTACCCAGGAGATCTTCGGTCTCCATACCCTCGGGGACGTCGGAGACCAGCGCTTCGGCGTGGACGGTGACGCCGTATCCGTCGCCCCACGACAGCGCGCAGTCGAGCAGCGAGCGGCTTGTCCGGCCGGGTTCGAGCATCGTGCCGTGCTGGCTGAGCTCGCCCGCCCGGCCGTCGCGGACGAGCCGCTTCAGATCCGCGTACGGGAGGGTGCCGTCGCACGCCTTTCTCAGCTGGGCGCGGTTGGCCGCGAGATGGCCGCCGTCGCTGTCGCGGTTCACGACGACGAAGACCGCGACCAGCGCTGTGACGAGTACCACCAGGGCCGTGTGGCGCAGCCACACGCGGGCCCACAACCGACGCATCCCGCCCCCGCTCCTTCGTCCCCCTTGATCAGGTGATCAGGTGATCAGATAACCCCGTTGATCAAGCCGGGACAGTACCAGAGGCCGCGTCACGCAATGCAGGGGTCGTACGGGGGAGGTGTCATGCGGAACAGGTGTCGTGCGGAGCGGACGTCAGAAGACCGACTCGGCCTCGTCCATGCGGGCCACCGGAACCGTCTTGAGCTCGGTGACCGCCTCGGCGATCGGCACCATCTCGATGTCCGTGCCGCGCAGCGCGGTCATCATGCCGAAGTCGCCGCGGTGGGCGGCCTCGACGGCGTGCCAGCCGAAGCGGGTGGCCAGCACCCGGTCGTACGCGGTCGGGGTGCCGCCGCGCTGGACGTGGCCGAGGATGACCGGGCGGGCCTCCTTGCCGAGGCGGCGCTCCAGTTCGGCGGCGAGGCGGTTGCCGATACCGGTGAACCGCTCGTGGCCGTACTGGTCGATCTCGCCCTTCTGGTAGTCCATCGTGCCCTCGGCGGGGTGCGCGCCCTCGGCGACGCAGATCACCGCGAACTTCTTGCCGCGGGAGAAGCGCTCCTCGACCATCTTCACCAGCGCGTCGATCTCGAACGGCCGCTCCGGAAGGCAGATGCCGTGGGCGCCGCCCGCCATGCCGGACTCCAGCGCGATCCAGCCCGCGTGGCGCCCCATGACCTCGACGACCATGACCCGCTGATGGGACTCGGCGGTGGTCTTGAGCCGGTCCATGGCCTCGGTGGCCACGCCGACGGCGGTGTCGAAGCCGAAGGTGCGGTCGGTGGCGGAGATGTCGTTGTCGATGGTCTTGGGCACGCCGACGATGGGCAGCCCGGCGTCGGAGAGCATCCGGGCGGCGGTGAGGGTGCCCTCGCCCCCGATCGGGATCAGCACGTCGATGCCGTAGTCGCGGGCGTGGTCCTTGGAGGTCTCACAGGCCTCGCGCAGCCGGGCCCGCTCCAGGCGGGAGGAGCCGAGGATGGTGCCGCCGCGGGCGAGGATGCCCGCCACGGCGTCCAGGTCGAGCTTGCGGTGGCGGCCGTCGAGCAGCCCCTTGAAGCCGTCTTCGAAGCCGATGACCTCGTCGCCATGGCCGGCCACGGCACGGTGGACGACCGAACGGATCACAGCGTTCAGGCCGGGGCAGTCGCCGCCTGCGGTGAGAACTCCGATGCGCATCGTGCTGTGTCTCCTGCTGCCTTCGGGTAGGTGTGAGCCAGTCCGATTGTTTCATGGGCCCGGTGGTGCTGTGTCCGTCTCTGTACCCGTACCTGAGGAGCGCTTTATCGATGCCCGCAGGTATTGTCAAGGGGACGGGGCCGCCGATACGGCCGTTTTTAGGGAAGTTTCGACGGAAGTTTCGACCGCACTTCAGGCCGGAGTGTCGACCATCAGATCGGAGTGCCAGGCGTGACGCGCAGCGTGTACGTGACCGGGATCGAGCGCGGGGACGGCCGCCAGGTCGTCGAGCTCGGGGTCATGGAGCTCCTGACCCGCCAAGTCGACCGGGTCGGCGTCTTCCGCCCCCTGGTGCACGACAACCCCGACCGCCTCTTCGACCTGCTGCGGGCCCGCTACCGGCTGAGCCAGTCGCCGGAGTCCGTCTTCGGGATCACCTACGACGAGGCGTCCGCGCTCCAGGCCGAGCGGGGCACCGATGAGCTGGTGGCGCACCTGGTCGGCCGGTTCCACGAGGTGGCCCGCGAGTACGAGTACGTGCTGGTGCTGGGCAGCGACTACGCCGCGGCCAGCGGTCTCCCCGACGAGCTGGGTCTCAACGCGCGGCTGGCCAATGAGTTCGGCGCCTCGGTGATCACCGTGGTCAGCGGCAAGGATCAGAGCGTCGTGGCGCAGGGCGCCGAGGCGCACAACGCGTACCGCGCCTACGAGGCGCAGGGCTGCGATGTCGTCGCCGTCGTGGTGAACCGGGTGGCCCCCGGCGACCGGGACGCCGTGGCCGAGCGGCTGCGGGACAAGCTCCCCGTCCCCTGCTACGCGCTGCCCGAGGACGCCGCGCTGTCCGCGCCGACCGTCTCCCAGGTGGTGCGCACCCTGGGCGCCGAGGTGCTGCTGGGCGACCACGCGGGGCTGTCGCGGGACGTGCGGGACTTTGTCTTCGGCGGCGCCATGCTGCCCAGCTTCCTGCCCGCGCTGACCGAGGGCTGTCTGGTGGTGACCCCTGGCGACCGCGCCGATCTGATCATCGGGGCCCTGGCCGCGCACAGCGCGGGCGCCCCGCCGATCGCCGGGGTGCTGCTCACCCTGGACGAGCGGCCGGGGGAGGACATCCTGGCGCTGGCCTCCCGGCTGGCCCCGGGCACCCCGGTGGCGGCCGTGGCGGGCGGCAGCTTCCCGACCGCGGCCGAGCTGTTCGCGCTGGAGGGCAAGCTGACCGCGGGCGCACCGCGTAAGGCCGAGACCGCGCTCGGTCTCTTCGAGCGGCATGTGGACACCGCCGAGCTGACCAACCGGATCTCGGTCGCCCGCTCCGGCCGGGTCACCCCGATGATGTTCGAGCACGAGCTGATCGAGCGCTCCCGCGCAAACCGCCGCCGGGTCGTGCTCCCCGAGGGCACCGAGGAGCGGGTGCTGCGCGCCGCCGATGTGCTGCTGCGCCGCGATGTGTGCGACCTCACACTGCTGGGCGAGGAGGACGCGGTCCGCAAGCGCGCCGCCGAGCTGGGCATCCAGCTCGCGGACGCGCAGATCATCGATCCGCAGACCTCGCCGCTGCGCGATCGCTTCGCCGAGCTGTACGCGCGGCTGCGCGCCCATAAGGGCGTCTCGTACGAGCTGGCCTACGACGTGGTCGCCGACGTCTCGTACTTCGGCACGCTGATGGTGCAGGAGGGCCTGGCCGACGGCATGGTCTCCGGCGCCGTGCACTCCACCGCCGCCACCATCCGGCCCGCCTTCGAGATCATCAAGACCGCGCCGGACGCCCAGATCGTCTCCTCGGTCTTCTTCATGTGCCTGGCGGACCGGGTGCTGGTGTACGGCGACTGCGCGGTCAACCCGGATCCGGACGCCGAGCAGCTGGCGGACATCGCCATCCAGTCGGCGACGACGGCCGCCCAGTTCGGCGTGGAGCCGCGGATCGCGATGCTCTCGTACTCCACCGGCACCTCCGGCTCCGGCGCGGATGTCGACAAGGTGCGCAAGGCGACCGAGCTGGTCCGTGAGCGCCGCCCGGACCTGCTGGTCGAGGGCCCGATCCAGTACGACGCCGCGGTGGACGCGGCGGTCGCGGCGACCAAGCTGCCGGACTCCGAGGTGGCGGGCAAGGCCACGGTCCTGATCTTCCCGGACCTGAACACCGGCAACAACACCTACAAGGCGGTGCAGCGCTCGGCGGGCGCGGTCGCGGTCGGCCCGGTGCTGCAGGGGCTGCGCAAGCCGGTGAACGACCTGTCCCGCGGGGCGCTGGTCCAGGACATCGTCAACACCGTCTCGATCACCGCCGTCCAGGCCCAGACGCCTACCCCCGTCTCCCCCGTACAGAAAGCACCCACCGCGTGAACGGCTCCCGAGTCCTCGTCCTCAACTCCGGCTCCTCGTCGGTCAAATACCAGCTGCTCGACATGGCCGACGGCTCCCGGCTCGCCTCCGGCATCGTGGAGCGGATCGGGGAGGGCCCCGTCGCCGACCACTCGGCCGCCCTCAAGCAGGTCGCCGAGGAGCTGGCCGCGCAGGGCCTGGGCCTGGACTCGCCAGAGCTGGCGGCGCTCGGCCACCGGGTGGTGCACGGCGGCACCCGGTTCACCGAGCCGACCCTGATCACCGACGAGGTGGTCGAGGAGATCGAGAAGCTGGTGCCGCTGGCCCCGCTGCACAACCCGGCGAACGTCACCGGGATCAAGGTGGCCCGCGCGCTGCGCCCGGATCTGCCGCAGGTCGCGGTCTTCGACACCGCGTTCCACGCCACGATGCCGGAGGAGGCCGCGCGCTACGCCATTGAGCAGGAGACCGCCGACCGGTACGGGGTGCGGCGCTACGGCTTCCACGGCACCTCCCACGCGTATGTCTCCCGGGCCACCGCCGCGCTGCTGGGCCGGGACCTCTCCGAGGTCAACACGATCGTGCTGCACCTGGGCAACGGCGCCAGCGCCTCGGCGGTGCGCGGCGGGGTGTGCGTGGACACCTCGATGGGGCTCACCCCGTTGGAGGGCCTGGTCATGGGTACCCGCTCGGGCGATCTGGACCCGGCGGCGATCTTCCATCTGACCCGGGTCGGCGGGATGTCGATCGACGAGATCGACACCCTGCTGAACAAGCGCAGCGGGCTGCTCGGCCTGTGCGGGGACAACGACATGCGTGAGATCGGCCGCCGGATGGGCGAGGGCGACCCGGCGGCGCAGCTCGCCTTCGACGTCTACGTCCATCGGCTGCGGAAGTATGTGGGCGCGTACACCGCGGTGCTGGGGCGGGTGGACGCCATCGCCTTCACCGCGGGCGTCGGGGAGAACTCCGCGGCGGTGCGGGAGGCGGCGATGCGCGGTCTTCCCGCGTTCGGCATCGAGGTGGACGCGGTGCGCAACGCGGTGCGCGGCGCCTCGGCGCGGCTGATCTCCACGGAGGCCAGCCGGGTCGCGGTGGCCGTCGTGCCCACCGACGAGGAGCTGGAGATCGCCAGCCAGACCTTCGAACTGGTCGCTGCTTAGTCGCTGCTTAGTCGCTGCTCGGTCGCTGCTCGGTCGCTGCTCGGTCGCTGCTTGGTTTCCGACTGATCTCCGGCCGTTCGGCGGCTCTTGCCCCGGCATTGCGCCGTTGTCCATAGCGTAAATATTCCGCTCCGAAACAAACGGATAGGATCTGCCTCATGCGCCGTTCCAAAATCGTCTGCACTCTGGGCCCCGCCGTCGACTCCTACGACCAGCTGAAGTCGCTGATCGAGGCCGGGATGAACGTGGCCCGATTCAATATGAGCCACGGGAGCCACACGGAGCACGAGGAGCGGTACCACCGCGTCCGCAAGGCCTCCGAGGAGACCGGGCGCGCGGTCGGCGTGCTCGCCGACCTCCAGGGCCCCAAGATCCGGCTGGAGACCTTCGCCGACGGCCCGGTGGAGCTGGTGCGCGGTGACGAGTTCACCATCACCACCGAGGACGTACCGGGCGACCGGACGATCTGCGGCACCACGTACAAGGGGCTGCCGGGCGACGTCTCCAAGGGCGACCAGGTCCTGATCAACGACGGCAATGTCGAGCTGCGGGTCACCGCGGTCGACGGCCCGCGGGTCAAGACGATCGTCATCGAGGGCGGTGTGATCTCCGACCACAAGGGGATCAACCTGCCGGGCGCCGCGGTCAATGTGCCCGCGCTGTCCGAGAAGGACATCGTGGACCTGAAGTTCGCCCTGGCGATGGGGTGCGACATGGTCGCGCTGTCCTTCGTCCGGGACGCCGGCGACGTCCGCGATGTGCACCGCGTCATGGACGAGGTGGGGCACCGGGTGCCGGTGATCGCCAAGGTCGAGAAGCCGCAGGCGGTCGCCAACATGGAGGAGGTCGTCGCGGCCTTCGACGGCGTCATGGTGGCCCGCGGCGACCTGGCCGTCGAATATCCGCTCGAGAAGGTCCCGATGGTGCAGAAGCGCCTGATCGAGCTGTGCCGGCGGAACGCCAAGCCGGTGATCGTCGCGACCCAGATGATGGAGTCGATGATCACCAACTCGCGGCCGACCCGCGCCGAGGCGTCCGACGTCGCCAACGCGATCCTGGACGGCGCCGACGCGGTCATGCTCTCCGCGGAGTCCTCCGTCGGCGCGTATCCGCTGGAGACGGTCAAGACGATGTCCCGCATCGTCCAGGCCGCCGAGCAGGAACTGCTCTCGCGCGGTCTGCAGCCGCTGGTCCCCGGCAAGAAGCCGCGTACACAGGGCGGCTCGGTCGCCCGCGCGGCCTGCGAGATCGCCGACTTCCTGGGCGCCCAGTCGCTGGTGGCCTTCACCCAGTCCGGCGACACCGCCCGCCGGCTGTCCCGCTACCGCGCCCAGCAGCCGATCCTGGCCTTCACCACCGATGTGGCCACCCGCAACCAGCTGACGCTCAGCTGGGGCGTGGAGTCGTTCGTGGTGCCGTATGTGGAGCACACCGACGCGATGGTGGACCTCGTCGACGCCGAGCTGTCGAAGCTGGGCCGCTACAACGAGGGCGACACCATGATCATGACCGCCGGTTCGCCCCCCGGCGTCCCCGGCACCACCAACATGGTCCGGGTGCACCACCTGGGCGGCGAGGGCAAGTAGCCCGGCCGCTGAGCGGGCGAGCGGCGCCCCTGAGCAGGCGGCTGACGCGCCGGTGGGCACCACCCCGGGCTGGGGTGGTGCCCACCGACGTTCGCCCTCCCAAGGGAGGGCCTTGCGGCTCCCGAACGGGTCTGTGTTCCGGGGTTAATCCCCCGTCTTGTAGAGATGCATGCCGGGGATGGTCAGGTCGCCGCCGAACTGTCCGGCCTGTGTGACCGTCACATCGGTGAAGAACACCTCGGGGAGGTTGATCGGCGGCGGGCTCTTGGGGCTGAAGGTGATCGGAACGATCCCCAGCAGGTTGCCCGACAGCTCCTCGGTGTACATGGTGATCGGGCCGTTGCTGAAGGTCGAGGTGGAGCCCTCGCGCGCCTGCACATGGGTGGTCGTACCGCCGGCCCCGACCGTCAGCTGGTGCAGATCCTTGATGTCCACGCCGGAAGCCGTGAACTTGAGGACCTTCTTGACCTTCCCGCTGTACGTCTTGACCTCGACGATGCCCTTGTAGTCAAGACCGTGCAGGGTCAGCAGGGTGCTCTTGAGCGTCCAGGGCTCGTCGGGCAGCAGGCTGGCGGTCGGCTCGCCCTCGGCGTTCTCGTACGCCTCGGCGTCGTACGTGGGGCAGGGGAACGGCTCCTTGCCGTCCTTGTCACGGTCCCCGGCCTTGGGGGAGGACGAGGAGGAGGGGCCGGGCGACGGAGTCTTGTCGGCCTTGTCCTCGGCGTCCTTGTCCTTGGCCGCGTCCGTGGCCTTGTCGACCGTGTCCTTCGCCGTGTCCCCGGCCTTGTCGGCCGCGTCCTTCGCCGTGTCCCCGGCCTTGTCGGCCGCGTCCTTGGCAGGGTCGGTCGTCTTGTCCGGCGAGCCGGTCGCGGAGGACGACGGGGTCGGCGTGGCGCTCGGCTCGGCCGTCTCGTCCTTGTCGCCCCCGGTGAAGATGTCCTTGAGCGCGTCCCCGAGGCCCAGCGGGTCCAGTGGGTTCTTGCTCTTGGACTCGGACGGGCTCGGCGTGGGGGACTCCTCCGGCGTCGAGTCGTCCGTCTTGCTGCCGGAGGAGCCGGAGTCGGCGGAGGACGTGGCGGAGGGCGTCGGCGTGGCGGAGGGCTTGGAGCTCTCGTCCGCGCTCTTGTCCTCGGAGCTCTTGTCGCCGGAGCTCTTGTCGCCGGAGCTCTTGTCGCCGGAGCTCTTGTCCTGGCTCTTCGAGCCGTTGGCCCCGCTCTTGTCGTCGGAGTCCTTGGAGTCCTTCGACTCGCCCGCCTCGTCGGTGCTCTTGTGGTCCTTGTCGGCCTCGTCGGGCTGGGTGACGCACGGTCCGGGCTTGTAGCGGTCCTCGGCCCTGGAGGTCGCCTGGGCGAGCTGCGGGGTCAGCCCCATGCCCATCAGTACGGCCGTCGGCATGGCGGCGAGCGCTATCGCCTTGCCGGCGGGCACCTGAAGGCGGGTGAGCATCGACTTCTTGGGAGCCGCATGCCGCGGCCCCGTTCTCGCCCGGCGTGGATTCGTGACGCTCGCACCCTCCGACTGCTCTTGTTCACCCCGCACGGTGCCTCCCATCCCTGGATTCCTGGTCCGGCGCGGCCCCCGCGACGGCCGGCTCCGGCTCGCCGCCGCCTGCGCCGTCCCCAGCGTCCGCGTCGTCCACACCGTCCGCGTCGTCCGTGGGCGCGGGCCCCTCGTCCTTCGCCGGCTGCTCGGTGGGGGTCTCGCCCGGTGCCCAGGCGACGCTCATCCCGCCGCCGAACAGCGCGAACAGGAAGCCCACCAAGAAGCCCCCGAAGTTGGCCACGGGAATCGAGACCAGGCCCAGCAGGATGGTGGCGACTCCCGCGAAGACCCGCACGATGGGCTGGAACCACATGGTCAGGCCCAGCACTATCAGCAGGACGCCGATGATCAGCGATCCGGACCCGGTGGTGGTGGACATCCGGACGGTCAGCTGGCCCAAGGTGACGTTGGCATACGGCAGGTACCCGATCGGCACCCCGGCCAAGATGGTGAAGAGCCCTGCCCAGAACGGGCGCTGCCAGCGCCAGTACTTGAAAGCCCTGCGCAGGTGGCTGACGGCGTCACTCGCCTCCGGCGACTCGGCACTCAATGAAAACAGCTCCCTGGGGCCGGCGATCTGGACGATCGCAGTGTTCTGATGCGGTACTGATAAACGCGGTGCTGATGCCCCTGACGCCGCTGAGCGATGCCGGGTGAGGGGCGGTGGTGCGGCCCCCCACCCCGCTCAACGCGTCAGTAGCACTCGTTCTTGCCCTTGCTGACCTTCATCGAAAGGCCGGAGAGCTTGAACGTGCCCGCGTTGGTCGCCCATGCGGTCTGCTTGACACCCTTCAAGGTCACCGAGTCGGCTTCCTGGCCGAAGGAACTCGGGTCCTTCTTGTTCGTGTCGCCGTCGGGACCCTTGCTGGTGTCGCCGGCCGCCACGCCGATGTTGATACCGCGGAACGTGGCGTCCGCCTCGAGCTGGTCGAGGTCGATGAAGAGGTTCTTCGCCTCGACTTCCTTGCCGCCGTTGCCGGCCGTCAGCTTCAGCGAGACATCACCGAAGAGCGGGACCGGGATCACCACCGACTGGCACAGACCCTTGATCTTGGCGCTCTTGAACGCCGACACGGCGACGGGGATCTTCTTGCCCCCGTGCTGTGTGTCAAGGGTGCCGTACTGGACGAACCCCTTGCCCTTGAGCAGGTCCGCGCTGACCTTGAACTGCTGGCCGGACACGCTGAACGAGGCCGCGAGCGCACCCTGCGCGAGGGCTACACCGATCGCGGCCGTGGCAGCGACGCTCGGCACCATGACAACGGCAAACCGCTTCCATCTGGTCCCGCCACGAGCCTGGGACTCCATGACTTTCCTCCTTCTCGGACGTACATCTCCGGCTGGGGCCGAGGCCCGAGCCTGGGATGGGAGAAGTGCTACGTCCTCGGGAAGGAGAGCGCCCACGTCTCACAGGCGCGAACTGCACCCGAAACACCGGCGATCACCCCCGAGCGACAACCACTGGCCACGCCTTCGCGCAACCTCCTGGACAGGCCCTGCCAGTCAGCAGAGACCCCCCTGTCCACGGCCGACGCCACTGCCGCCGGCCTACCCGGTGGGGACCCATCGCACCGACCGCACCGACCGGATGCCGGGCTGCGGGAAACGGGACCGAGCTTGGCCGATCGTGGTGCATTTACGGGCAGCTGCACAAGGGGTTCGTTACTAGCGAGTAACGGGCGGATAACCGTGCCGCGGCAGACTGATAGAGGCCGAGCACTCTCGGTCGCCGTAACATGCCCGAAAAGAGGGGGAGATTCACACCATGCCCGGACAAAAACCTGACGTACTCTTACCGTCAGTTACAGCGACCGCGTTTACCAAGTTTTGGTAAAGCGCGGCCGCTTATTTGTTTGAGGTGACAACGGTCAGAACAGCACGCGCGCCAACGCGCCCCGCGCCGAGACCACCCGGGGATCGTCCGCGCCGATCACCTCGAAGAGCCCCAGCAGATGGAGCCGTGCCGACTCCCGGTCCTCCCCCACCGTGCGCCGCACGGTCTCCACCAACCGCCCGAAGGCGTCCTCCACATGACCCCCCACCAGGTCCAGGTCCGCCGCCGCGATCTGCGCCGCCGGGTCCGCGGGATTGTCGGCCGCCGCCTTGCGCACCTGCTGCGCGTCCGTCCCCTCCACCCGGCTCAGCAACTCGGCCTGCGCCAGGCCCAGCTTCGCCTCGGTATTGCCCGGGTCGTCCGCCAGCACGTTCTTGTACGCCTGCACCGCGCCGCCCAGATCGCCGGCGTCCAGCGCCTCGTGAGCCGCCGCGAGCGCACCGTCGTACGGGGTCGCGGGCTGCTGCGCGACCGCCTCGGCGCCCTCGTCACCCTCGTCCTGCACCGGGACGCCCACAATGCCGAACTGCTGCTCCGCCGCCTGGATCAGCTGGTCGAGCACCTGCCGGATCTGCGCCTCGGGCGCGGCGCCCTGGAAGAGCGGCACCGGCTGACCGGCGACCACCGCGAACACGGCGGGGATGCCCTGCACCCCGAACTGCTGGAAGAGCATCTGGTTGGCGTCGACATCGATCTTCGCCAGGACGAAGCGGCCCGCGTACTCCCTCGTCAGCCGCTCGAGGATCGGACCGAGCTGCTTGCACGGCTCGCACCACTCGGCCCAGAAGTCGATGACGACCGGTACTTCGGTGGAGCGCTGCAGGACATCCTGCTGGAAACCCGCCTCGTCGACGTCGAAGACCAGACGGGTGGGGGCGACGCCGCCCGTGCGGGCCGCCTCGGCCCGCGCCTTCTCCGCCTTCTGCTTCGCTTCTCCGGCCGCCTTCACCGCGGCGAGGTCGACCACTCCACTCATGGACATGTTCCGTGGCTGCATGGTCCTATCCTCCCCTCTTCCCGCGGTGAATGGAAAAGCGCACCCTTACGCTACGACTCGTAGCGTAACTGGAAGCGCCCTCGGAGATCCAGGGGGTCAAAGTGGACGTACGGGTAAGCTCACGGACATGAGCCCGCCAGCGCGGCGCACCGGCCGCCCCCGCAGTGCCGAGGCCGACCGCGCCATCCTCGGCGCGACGCGGGCCGCCTTGGTCGAGCTCGGCTGGTCCAAGCTGACGATGGGCGATGTGGCGGCCCGGGCGGGCGTGGCCAAGACCACGCTCTACCGCCGCTGGACGAACAAGAGCGAGCTGGTCGTGGACGCGGTCGCGGCCCTCCTCGACGAACAGCTGGAACTGCCCGATCTGGGGTCGCTGCGCGCCGATGTGGAGGAGACGGTGCTCCGGTTCGCCGCACTGCTGACCCGCCCGGAGGCCGGGACCTCGCTGATGGCCGTGGTCGCCGAGGCCACCCGCGACGAGGCGCTACGGGAGCGGATCCGCACCACGATCGTCAACCGGCAGAAGCGGCTGGTGCTGCTCGGCCGTGAGCGCGCCCAGGCCCGCGGCGAACTGCCGCGGGAGACCGACCCCGCCGCGGCGGCCCGCACCGCGGACATGATCTTCGATGTGATCGCGGGAGCGGTGATGCACCGGACGCTGGTGAGCGCCGACCCCGTCGACGCGCCCTGGGCACGCGACTTCGCGGAGGTGCTGCTCTGCGGCTTCCCGGCGGTGACGGGAGGGGAGGAGGCGGGGACGGCCACCGTTTGAAAGCCGGTCGGCTCCCTATAGCCGCTAAAAAGCCCGCCGGCTCCGTATGGCCAAAGCCTGCCGGGTCCGTGCAGCCGCTAAAAGCCCGCCGGCTCCGTATAGCCGCCCCACTCCTCGCGCAGCGCGCCGCAGATCTCGCCGAGGGTCGCCTCCGCCCGGACCGCCTCCAGCATCGGCTCGATCATGTTCGAGCCGTCGCGGGCGGCGGCCAGCAGCTCCTTCAGGGCGGCGGCCACCCGTGCGCCGTCGCGGGCCTCCTTACGGGCCGCGAGCACCCGCACCTGCTCGCGCTCGACCTCATGGCCGACCCGCAGGATCTCCAGATCGCCCGTGACCGAACCCTTGTGGCAGTTGACGCCGACGACCTTCTTGTCGCCCTTCTCCAGCGCCCGCTGGTACTGGAAGGCCGATTCGGCGATCTCGCCGGTGAACCAGCCGTCCTCGATCCCCCGCAGAATGCCCGAGGTCATCAGCCCGATGGGGTGCTGTCCATCCGGCACCGCCCGGCGGCCGCGCTCCT
The DNA here is from genome assembly GCF_044334165.1 of Streptomyces sp. NPDC020845. NCBI lineage: Bacteria > Bacillati > Actinomycetota > Actinomycetes > Kitasatosporales > Streptomycetaceae > Streptomyces > Streptomyces sp. NPDC020845. The sequence continues at coordinate 355,635 of NZ_JBIRSJ010000012.1, forward strand.
TGATCTGCTCGAAGATCTTCTCGGCGTCGGCCTCGATACGGTCGGTCAGCGCCTCGACGTACCAGGAACCGCCCAGCGGGTCGGCGACATTCAGGAGGCCGGTCTCCTCCATCAGCACCTGCTGGGTGCGCAGCGCGATCTCGGCGGCCTGCTCGCTGGGCAGCGCAAGCGTCTCGTCCAGGGCGTTGGTGTGCAGCGAGTTGGTGCCACCGAGCACCGCGGACAGCGCCTCCACCGCCGTGCGCACGACGTTGTTGTACGGCTGCTGCGCGGTCAGCGAGACCCCGGCCGTCTGGGTGTGGAAGCGCAGCCACTGCGCCTTCTCGGTCTTCGCCCCGTACACATCGCGCATCCAGCGGGCCCAGATCCGGCGGGCCGCGCGGAACTTGGCGATCTCCTCGAAGAACTCGATATGCGCGTCGAAGAAGAAGGACAGGCCGCCTCCGAAGGTGTCGATGTCGAGCCCACGGGAGAGCCCCAGCTCGACGTACCCGAAACCGTCGGCGAGGGTGTACGCGAGCTCCTGCGAGGCCGTGGCCCCGGCCTCGCGGATGTGGTAGCCGGAGACCGACAGCGGCTTGTACGCGGGGATGAAGCGCACACAGTGCTCCATCATGTCGCCGATCAGCCGCAGCTGCGGCTCGGGCTGGAACAGCCACTCCTTCTGCGCGATGTACTCCTTGAAGATGTCCGTCTGGAGCGTGCCGTTCAGTACGGAGGGGTCGACGCCCTGGCGCTCGGCGGCGACCAGGTACATACAGAAGACGGGGACGGCGGGGCCGCTGATCGTCATCGAGGTGGTGACATCGCCGAGCGGGATGTCCTTGAACAGGACCTCCATATCGGCGGCGGAGTCGATGGCGACCCCGCAGTGGCCGACCTCGCCCAGTGAGCGCGGGTCGTCGGAGTCGCGGCCCATCAGCGTCGGCATGTCGAAGGCGACCGACAGTCCGCCGCCGCCCGCCTCGAGGATCATCTTGTAGCGCTCATTGGTCTGCTCGGCGTTTCCGAAGCCGGCGAACTGGCGGATGGTCCAGGCGCGGCCCCGGTAGCCGGTGGAGTACAGACCGCGGGTGAACGGGAACTCACCGGGCCAGCCGATGCGCTCGAATCCCGCGACGCTGTCGCCGGGGGCGGGTCCGTAGACCGGGTCCACGGGGTCCCCGGACAACGTACTGCGCGTCCAATCCCTCGGGGGCCGCGCCCCCGAACCCCCGGCGCCCTCACGCTTACGGGCCGCGTCGTACCGGGCCTGCCAGCGCCGGCGGCCCGCCTCAATGGCTTCCGCGTCCATAACGCCAAATTTACTTGGACATCCTAGTAAATGTCGACGCGAAACGGGCCCCGTCGGTCCGTTCGGGGGACAACAGGCGGGGCCCCGGTTCGATGCGATCAGGCCTTGGCGGGCTCCGGCTCGGCGCCGCTGACCAGCGGCTCGATCTCGGCCACGACCTTGCGCTCGACGAAGAACACCGCGGTGGGGACGGTGCCCGCGAGCAGCACCCAGGCCAGCTTGCCGAACGGCCACTTCGCCTTGGAGCCGAGGTCGAAGGCGAAGACCAGGTAGAGGACGTAGAGCCAGCCGTGTGCGATACCGACGACGCTGACGAAGCCGGACGCGCCGTCCACGTCCAGCAGATACTTGGCGATCACACCGATCGTGAGCAGGATCAGCAGGACGCCCGTGACATAGGCCATGGTCCGGTAGCGCGTCAATACGCTTCGCTTCATGACGTCGAGCGTAACCGTCCGTTCCGGGGCGATCTTCGCCACCCCCCGCCGGTATCGCCGCCCCAGCCGGTCCTACTCGTCGTCGAAGTCACCCGCCGAGACCCGCAGGGGCCGCAGCATCTCGAAGATGTTCGAGCAGTCCGCGGCGTCGTACGTCCCGAGGCCGAAGTCCATCGCCATCAGATCGCGGGTGGCCGCCTCGACCACCTCGCGGCCCCGGTCGGTGATCGAGGCGAGCGTCCCGCGGCCGTCGTTCGGATTCGGCCGCTTGTCCACCAGACCGGACTTGACCAGCCGGTCCACCGTGTTGGTCACCGAGGTCGGGTGGACCATCAGCCGCTCGCCGATCTTGGACATGGGCAGCTCACCGGCCTGGGAGAAAGTGAGCAGAACCAGCGCCTCATAGCGGGCGAAGGTCAGTCCGTACGGCTTGACCACCGCGTCGACCTGGCCCAGCAGAATCTGCTGAGCCCGCATGATCGAGGTGATCGCGGCCATCGACGGCACGGACCCCCACCGTCGCTTCCACAGTTCGTCTGCGCGGGCGATGGGGTCGAAGGAAAGGCTGAGCGGCTTGGACACGTTACCGACCCTACCGGCCAGTCATATCGTGGTCAGCCCAGTCTCACCTTTCGGGCGGACAAGCCCGGAGCCGCCCTCACCCCGTACTGCCGGCGGCCCCCGGCCGTGCCGTACCGCGCCGCACCAGCGCCACCGCAAGCAGTGAGCACACCGTGCCGCACACCCCCGCCCCGGTCACCACCAGATACACCGGCGCGGCCTCGGCGACCGCGCCCGCCACCGCCATGCCCAGGCCCTGCGCGGTCATCAGCACCGCCGTCAGCAGCGTCATCGCCCGCCCCCGCAGCTCCTCCGGTACGGCCGCCATGAACCACTGGTCGAGGCCGAGGCTGTACGCCATACCGCAGCCCGTCGCCACCTGGAGCGCCAGCGCCCAGCCGAACGAGGGCTCGAGGACGTACCCCAGCGAGGGCAGCATGCACACCACCGCCACCACGAGCGTCAGCCGCGCCCGCCCCGCCGGGCCGAGCAGCGTGCCCGCCAGGGTCTCGCTGACGATCGCGCCGATCGGCATCCCGCACATCAGCAGCCCGAGCCCGGTCGAGCCGAGGCCGAGGCCGTCCGAGTACGGGGTCATCAGCGCCTCCGACATCACCACGAACGTCGGCGGCACGCAGTACAGCAGGAACAGGGCCCGGATCCGCGCGACGGCGAACAGCTGCTTCATGCCACGCAGCGAATCGCCGAGCAGCGCACCCCGCCGGCCGTCCGTACGGGCCGGGCGGTGCCGGGTGCCCAGGCGCAGCACCAGCGCCGACGCCACGAACGACGCCGCCGTGATCGCGAGCACGGCCCGCGGAGAGACCGCCGCCAGCAGCAACCCGCCCGCGGCGAACCCGACGAGCTGCGCGCCCTGCGCGGTCAGCCGGATCACGGAGCGGCCCAGTACGAACAGATCGCCCTCCCCCAGGATGTCGCCGAGCGTCGCCGCGCGCGTCCCGCTGAACACCGGGGAGACCGCGGCGGGGATGCAGCGCAGCACCAGCAGCAACCCGACCGGCATGCCCGGCACCACCATCACGGCGACGCAGCCGGCGCTGATCAGATCGCATACGACCAGCACCCGGCGGGCGGGGTAGCGGTCGGCCACGGCGGACAGCAGGGTGCCGCCGATGACGTACGGGAGCAGGGCGAAGGCGAAGGCCAGGGCACTCAGCAGCGGCGAGCCGGTGACCTGGTAGACCAGGACGGACAGCGCGATACCGCAGATGACCTCGCCGAGCATGGAGAGCAGATGCGCGAGGAACACGGCCCGGAACTCGCGCACCGCGAAGACGGCCGGGTAGCCAGCGCCTCCCGGGCGGGGTTCCGGGAGAACGGGCCCCTCGGCGTCGGCCGCGGGCTCGGGTCCGGAGGCGTCTGCGGCAGGGCGCGTCGGGGTGGGGTCCGTCGTCCCGGACCCGGAAGGCGTTGGCATGGCGGCAGCGTGCCCGGGGAGGGGCCGCGGGCTCTAGTGTTTCGCCCCGAGGCGAATCTTCATCGGGGTCGCCTCACGGAAACCGGGGGAGCCGTATGCCACTGCACATGAGATTCGGACCGGACGACCTGCTGCGCTGCCGGTTCGCCATCTCGCCGCTGTGCCAGACACACGAGGCGGTGCGGACCCTGCTGCGCTCCGAGCGGCACGGTTATCACCTGCCGTGGCTGCGCCGGGTCCGCTCGGCCGTGGCCGGGCTCGACCTCTCCCTGCTCGCGCTGTTCATCCCCATCCGCGGCTACACCCCGGACTTTCTGGGCCCGCCGCCGGCGGTGCCGTATCCCTCCTTCGAGGAGGAGCTGGCGCGGCTGCGGGCGACCGAGCCGGAGGCGGCCCGCCGGGAGATGGCCCTTTCCCTGGCCGGCACGCCGGGGGCCGCCGAGTCCGCGGCCGGGCGCTCGGTGCTGGAGGACCCCGCGCGGGCGGTGCGGCGGCTCGCGGATCTGACCGAGCAGGTCTGGCACGCGCTGCTCGAGCCGGACTGGCCCCGGGTGCGCGACCTGTTGGAGGCCGATGTGGCCTATCGGGCCCGGCAGCTGGCAGACGGCGGCCTCGAGCGGCTCTTCGCCGATCTGCGCCCCGCACTGTCCTGGGCCGATGGGCGGCTCACGGTCCGCACCCGGGCCGGGGGCCCGGAGGTGCAGGAGCTCGACGGCCGGGGCCTGCTGCTGATGCCGAGCATCTTTGTCTGGCCGGACGTGGTGAGCGGCTTCGTGCCGCCCTGGCAGCCGACGGTGATCTATCCGGCGCGCGGGGTGGGCGGGCTCTGGCAGGAGCCCGCCGAGGGCGCGGCGGACGCGCTCGTACGGCTACTCGGCGCCAACCGCGCGGCCATCCTCAGCGCCCTGGAGGACCCCACCGCCACGACGGCACTGGCCCAGCGGCTGGGCCTGGCGCCGTCGTCGGTCTCGGCGCATCTCGGGGTGTTGCGCGCGGCCGGTCTGCTGACCTCGCGCCGCGACGGCCACCGGGTGCTGTACGAGCGCACGCCGCTGGGCATCGCCCTGCTGGGCGGGGGCGCCGGCTAGCGGCGCTTCGTACGGCTACGCGGACAGATGCCGCTCGACCGTCTCGACCTTCGAGGTCAGCCCGTCCGTCACACCCGGACGGATGTCGGCCTTGAGGACCACGGACACCCGCGGCGCCCGCGCCTCGACGGCCGCGACCGCCCGCTTGACGACGTCCATGACCTCGTCCCACTCGCCCTCGATGGACGTGAACATCGCGTCCGTACGGTTCGGCAGGCCCGATTCGCGCACCACCCGCACCGCGTCCGCGACGTACTCCCCCACGTCCTCGCCGACGCCCAGCGGCGTCACGGAGAAGGCGACGATCATGCGTTGACCACGCCCTCACGGCGCGCACGGTCGGCGATCACGCTGGCCTCCGCCTCCCGCTTGAGCTTGCGCTCGGCGAAGAAACCGCCGGTCGGGAGGATGGAGAGGACGAAGTAGAGCGCGGCGGTCTTGCGGTCCCACTGGGCGCGCTTCCAGGCGTCCAGCCAGAAGACCAGGTACAGGATGAACAGGATGCCGTGCACCATGCCCATCACCGGGACCGCGTTGAAGTCGGTCGTGCGCTTGAGCACCGAGCAGACGAGCAGCAGGAGGAAGGAGACGGCCTCTGGCGCGGAGACCAGGCGGAGCCGCCGCAGTGCGGTGGCGGTCTTGAAGTCCACGGGAGCAGCACCTTTAGGGAGAGGACGACGAGAGAACACGGAGCAGAGCTTGTGAAGTCATGCACAAGCTCCCCTCGCATTGTCGCAGCCTCGTAACCGATCACCGCGCCGGGGTCCGGCTGTCCCTGTTCCGCGCCGTTCGGTCCCGATAACGTCGGATCCGTGGCTCAGTTTCGGCTCCAGGGGAGCAAGGTGCTCGCCGTCGACATGACCGGCGATTCGGTGAAGGCCAAGAACGGCTCGATGGTCGCGTACGAGGGGGAGATGACCTTCAAGAAGAAAACCGGCGGCGGGGAGGGGCTGCGCGGGATGGTGACCCGGCGGCTCACCGGCGAGCAGATGGCGGTCATGGAGGTCAAAGGACACGGCACGTGCTACTTCGCCGACCGGGCGAGCGAGATCAACCTGGTCTCGCTGCACGGCGAGACGCTTCATGTGGAGGCCAGCAATCTGCTGTGCACGGACGCCGCGCTGCGCACCGGCACCTCCTTCACCGGGCTGCGCGGCTCCGCACAGGGCAACGGCCTGTTCACCACGACCGTCGAGGGCACCGGGCAGGCGGCCATCCTCTCCGACGGCACGGCGGTGGTGCTGCGCGTCACCCCGCAGCTGCCGCTGCAGGTCGACCCGGGCGCGTATATCGCCCATACGGGCAAGCTCAAGCAGCACTTCCAGTCCGGGGTGAACTTCCGCACGCTCATAGGGGAGAGCTCGGGCGAGGCGTTCCAGATCCGCTTCGAGGGCGAGGGACTGGTGTACGTACAGCCCAGCGAGCGCAACACGATCGGCGGGGATGTGTGATGCCGTTCAACATCCTCAACTCACGCATGGTCGAGGCGCAGGTGCAGCCCGGCCAGACGGTCTTCAGCCAGCGCGGGGCGATGCTGGCCTACCGGGGCGAGGTGCGGTTCACGCCGAGCATCACCGGCGGGCAGCGCGGGGTGATGGGCATGATCGGCCGCCGGGTCGCGGGCGAGGCGACCCCGCTGATGACCGTCGAGGGCAGCGGCACGGTGATGTTCGGCCACGGCGGCCACCATGTCGAGGTCATCCACCTGGCCGGCGACAAGCTCTACGTCGAGTCGGACCGGCTGCTCGCCTTCGACGGGTCACTGCGCCAGGGCACGATGTTCATGGGCTCGCAGGGCGGGGTGATGGGCATCGTGCGCGGCCAGGTCACCGGCCAGGGGTTGTTCACCACCACCTTGGAGGGGCACGGCTCGGCGGCGGTCATGGCGCACGGCGGCGTGATCCAGCTGCCGATCGCCCCCGGCCGCCCGGTCCATGTCGACCCGCAGGCGTATGTCGCCCACCGCGGGGACGTCCGCAACAAGCTCTCGACCGCCCTCGGCTGGCGCGAAATGGTCGGCCGCGGCTCGGGAGAGGGCTTCCAGCTGGAGCTCTCGGGCACCGGCACGGTGTATGTCCAGGCATCGGAGGAGAAGCTTTGAACGGCCCCGTCATCCACGACGCGTACACCCTCCCGGTCGACGACAACATCAATCCGTACGCCTTCAGCGTGGAACTCAACGGCCAGTGGTTCCTGCAGAAGGGGAAGATGATCGCCTATTACGGGCGGATCGACTTCCAGGGTGTGGGCCTGGGCCGTCTTGACCACCTCATCGCGCACAGCTTCCACTCCCCGCTGCACGCCGCGGACTGGGTGGTGGCCGAGGGGCAGGGCAAGATGGTGCTCGCGGACCGGGCCTTCGACGTCAACTCCTACGACCTCGACGACGGCAATCTCACCATCCGGTCGGGCAATCTGCTGGCCTTCCAGCCCTCGCTGTCCCTCAAGCAGTCGATCGTCCCGGGCTTCCTCACCCTGATCGGCACCGGCAAATTCGTCGCGGCCTCCAACGGCCCGGTGGTCTTCATGGAGCCGCCGATCCGGGTCGACCCGCAGGCGCTCGTCGGCTGGGCGGACTGCCCAACGCCCAACCACCACTACGATCATGAGTACTTGCGCGGCGTCCTCGGCGGAATCCGGGCGCACACCGGCCTCGGGGGGACCTCGGGCGAGGAGCACCAGTTCGAGTTCGTCGGCGCGGGGACCGTACTGCTCCAGTCGACGGAAGAGGTCATGGACGAGGTGCCCATAGGGACCACAGGGGGCACCGGTTCGTGAGCGCGAGCATGCGGAGTGTAACCTCGAACAGGTGACCTCATATCCATTGGTTCAGAATTCAACTTCTACAGGTAGAATGCTTCCCATGGAGACCGAGAACGGCACGCGCTGGCTGAGCGCCGAGGAACAGGGCGCCTGGCGCATCCACTTGGACGTCAGCAGGCTGCTGACGTATCAGCTCGAACGAGACCTGCAGCCGTTCGGCCTGACCATGAACGACTACGAGATCCTGGTCAACCTCTCGGAGTCGGAGGGCCACCGGATGCGCATGAGTGACCTGGCCGCCGCCACCCTGCAGTCCAAGAGCCGTCTCTCCCACCAGATCACCCGGATGGAGAACGCGGGCCTCGTCCGCCGCGAGCACTGCGAATCCGACCGGCGCGGGCTCTTCGCGGTCCTCACCGAAGACGGCTGGGAGACCATGCGCAAGGTCGCACCGCACCACGTCGAATCGGTGCGCAAGCACTTCATCGACCTGCTCAGCCCCGAAGCCCTCGACGCCCTCCACACCTCCCTGACCCCGATCGCCGAGCATCTGCGCGCCCAGCGGGGCCGCGTCTAGCGGGGCCGCCGTGGCCGCATGAGCGGCCACGGCGGCGTGATGTACTGCACAGGTGACCGATTACGACGTGCTGCGCGTCTTCTGCGGGCCCGACGGCCGCCACGGCAACACGCTCGGCGTGATACGCCGAGGTTCGGCCATCCCCGGGACGGCCGAACGCCAGGCCCTCGCGCGGAAGCTGGGCTTCAGCGAGACCGTGTTCGTCGACGACCCCGAGCGCGGCGTCGTCGACATCTACACGCCGACGCTGCGGCTGCCGTTCGCCGGGCACCCGTGCGTGGGCACGGCCTGGCTGCTCGACGTGCCCGAACTGGTCACGCCCGCGGGTCTGGTGGGCGCCCGGCTCGAAGGGGAGTTCAACTGGATCGAGGCGCGCCCCGAATGGGCGCCGCCGCGCACGCTACGGCGCTACCACTCAGCGGCCGAGGTAGACGCCCTGACGATCCCGGAGCCGGGTGAGTGGATCTACGCCTGGGCGTGGGAGGAAGAGGCGGCAGGCCGGATCAGGGCCCGCGCCTTCCCCGGCCGCGGCGACGGCATCGACGAGGACGAGGCGACGGGCGCGGCGGCGCTACTGCTGACCGCCCAGCTCGGGCGCGCCCTGAACATCGCGCAGGGCCGAGGCTCCCAGATCCTCACGGCACCGCGGCCGGACGGCCTGATCGACGTGGGCGGACGGGTACGGCTGGAAGCCACGGAGCGGCTGTAGCCGCCGACGAGACGGGAGGGGGCGGGGGTGCAGGGGTGGTGCCCTGGACGCTTACGCATATTTGTGGCGCCAAGTTCCGGTCAGCGCCACGCTTCCGGGCACCGGCGCCGTAAATATGCGGTCCAGGGTGACAGCCCCGGAGGCCCCGCCCCCGCCGGACCACGCACAGCAGGCGCACCACGACGCACCCGCACCCGAAAACGCACCGCACCACCCACGCACCCCAAGCGCAACACCCACGCAGCCGCACCGACACGGACCCGCTCAGCCCAAGGTCACCCCGAGGTCACGCCCGCCACCAGCTCGTCCGCCGCCGCGTACGGGTCCAGCCGCCCCGCGGCCACCCGCTCGGCCAGCGTCCCCAGCCGGCGGTCGCCGTGCAGATCGCCGATCCGGGCGCGGAGCGCTGTTACGGCGATGGTCTCGACCTCGCCCGCCGCCCGCCGCAGCCGCCGCTCCGCCAGCACCCCGCGCTCCTCCATCCACGCCCGGTGCTTCTCCAGGGCCTCGACCACCTCGTCAACGCCCTCGCCCCGCGCCGCCACCGTCTTCACGATCGGCGGCCGCCAGTCCCCTGGCGCACGGGCCTCGCCGAGGCCCAGCATGTGCCCCAGCTCGCGGACCGTCGCGTCGGCGCCCTCCCGGTCGGCCTTGTTGACCACGTACACATCGCCGATCTCCAGGATCCCGGCCTTGGCCGCCTGAATCCCGTCGCCCATCCCGGGCGCGAGCATCACCACGCTCGTATCGGCCTGCGCGGCGATCTCGACCTCCGACTGCCCGACGCCGACGGTCTCCACCAGCACCACGTCGCATCCGGCGGCGTCGAGCACCCGGATGGCCTGCGGGGCGGCCCAGGCCAGCCCGCCCAGATGCCCGCGGGTCGCCATGGAGCGGATGTAGACGCCGGGGTCGGAGGCGTGCTCCGACATCCGCACCCGGTCGCCGAGGAGCGCCCCGCCCGAGAAGGGCGAGGAGGGGTCCACCGCGAGCACCCCCACCCGCTTCCCGGCCTTGCGGTACGCGGTGACCAGCGCCGAGGTCGACGTCGACTTGCCGACCCCCGGCGAACCGGTCACCCCGACCACATACGCGCCGCCCGCCAGCGGAGCGAGCGCGGCCATGACCTCGCGCAGCTGCGGTGAGTCGCCCTCGATCAACGAGATCAGCCGGGCCACCGCGCGCGGCCGCCCCTGCCGCGCCTGCTCCACCAGCGTGGACACATCGGCCATCACTGCCGCTCCCTTCCGCTCACGACGACTCACACGACTCACCACGACTCACGACGGCTCACACGACTCACGACGCCTCACACGACTCACCACGGCAAGAACCACGGCGCGCGGCCCCACCGGCGCCCCCACCGGCCGCACGCCAAACCGCGCGGAACCACGCCAAACCGCGCAGAATCACGCAGAACCACGCGGAACCGCGCCGAACCCGCTACGCCCGCGGCACCCGGACGATCAGCGCATCCCCCTGCCCACCCCCACCGCACAGCGCCGCCGCGCCCACGCCGCCGCCCCGCCGCCGCAGCTCCAGGGCCAGGGACAGCACGATGCGCGCGCCCGACATCCCGATCGGGTGACCGAGCGCGATCGCGCCGCCATTCACATTCACCTTTTCGGAGGAAACGCCAAGATCCTTCATTGACTGGACCGCGACCGCCGCGAACGCCTCGTTGATCTCGATCAGATCAAGATCCCGGACCCCGATCCCTTCCTTCCGCAGCGCGTGCGCGATCGCGTTGGACGGCTGCGACTGGAGGGAGTTGTCGGGTCCCGCCACATTCCCGTGGGCCCCGATCTCCGCGATCCACTCCAGGCCCAGCGCCTCCGCCTTGGCCTTGCTCATCACGACCACGGCCGCCGCCCCGTCCGAGATCTGCGACGACGTCCCGGCGGTGATCGTCCCGTCCTTGGTGAAGGCGGGCCGCAGCCTGGCCAGCGACTCCACGGTGGTCTCCGGGCGGATGCCCTCGTCCTTGTCGAAGATCACCGGCTCACCCTTGCGCTGCGGGATCTCCACCGGGGTGATCTCGGTGTCGAAGGCGCCGTTCTTCTGGGCCGCGGCGGCCCGCTGGTGGGAGAGCGCGGCGATCTCGTCCTGCTCGGGCCGCAGGATGCCCAGCCGCGTGTTGTGCTTCTCGGTCGACTCGCCCATGGCGATGCCCTCGAACGAGTCGGTCAGCCCGTCGTACGCCATCGCGTCGAGCATTTCGACGGCGCCGTACTTGAAGCCCTGGCGGGACTTGGGCAGCAGATGGGGGGCGTTGGTCATGGACTCCTGGCCGCCCGCGACCACGATGTCGAACTCACCGGCCCGGATCAGCTGATCGGCCAGCGCGATGGCGTCGAGCCCGGACAGGCAGACCTTGTTGACGGTGAGCGCGGGCACCGACATGGGGATGCCGGCCTTCACCGCGGCCTGCCGGGCGGGGATCTGCCCGGTGCCCGCCTGGAGCACCTGCCCCATGATCACGTACTCCACCTGGTCGCCGCCGATCCCGGCCCGCTCCAGCGCCGCCTTGATCGCGACCCCGCCGAGGTCCGCTCCGGAGAAGGAGCGCAGGCTGCCCATCAGCCGTCCCATCGGCGTGCGCGCGCCCGCCACGATCACAGATGTCCGAGTCATGGTGCGTCCTCCAGAGGAGAAGGAAGTTAACGAGGGTTATCGTCAATGTACTGACGAGTACCCGCCGGGTCACCGGGCCATCAGTGTGATCGCGCGCACGTTGCGTAACCACCCGTGTGAGCGGTGCACTGGAACCATGCTGACCAGAATCGACCACATCGGGATCGCCTGCTTCGACCTCGACAAGACCGTCGAGTTCTACCGTGCCACGTATGGCTTCGAGGTGTTCCACACCGAGACCAACGATGAGCAGGGGGTCCGCGAGGCCATGCTCAAGATCAACGAGACCTCGGACGGCGGAGCTTCGTATCTACAGCTCCTGGAGCCCATCCGGGAGGACTCGGCCGTCGGAAAGTGGATGGCCAAGAACGGCGAGGGGGTGCACCACATCGCCTTCGGCACGGCGGACGTGGACACCGACTCCGAGGCCATCCGCGGCAAGGGCATCCGGGTGCTGTACGAGGAGCCCCGCCGCGGCTCCATGGACTCCCGGATCACCTTTCTGCACCCCAAGGACTGCCACGGCGTGCTCACCGAGCTCGTCACCGCGGCGGCGGACCACACCACCAAGGAACACAACCCCGACAACGAGCGGGACTGATGAAGTCCATCACTCAAGCGGACCACTGACCTTCCGCTTCCCCGGCCGGTAGAGTGCAACCTCGGCCGGGGTACGGGAACGGGATCAGAAAGGGATCAGGGTCCGGCCCAGGCTTTGCCGATGATCTGACACCATTTCTTCGGAAGGGCTAGCTCCGGTCCGGCCGCCACGGCCGGGCGCCAGGTCGGGACCGCGAGGTGCCACGTGGCACCCCCAGGTACGGAGCCGGCCGCCAACGCGACCAGGGGACGGATGGGACCGCGCAGTGCGGGGCTACGACCGCTACGAGCCTGACGACCACCTCTCGAAGTTCGAGGCCGAGATGGAGCGGCTGAAGACCGAGCGGGAAAAGGCCGTCCAGCACGCCGACGACCTCGGCTACCAAGTCGAGGTGCTGCGCGCCAAGCTGCACGAGGCGCGCCGCAATCTCGCGAGCCGCCCTGCCTACGACAGCGCCAACCTCGGCTACCAGGCCGAGCAGTTGCTGCGGAACGCGCAGGTGCAGGCGGAACAGCTGCGCGCCGACGCCGAGCGCGAGGTGCGCGAGACCCGGGCCCAGACCCAGCGGCTGCTGCAGGAGCAGGCCGAGCGGCAGGCGCGGCTCGAAGCCGAGCTGCACGCCGAGGCCGTGGCGCGCCGTCAGCGGCTCGACCAGGAGCTCGCCGAGCGCCGCGCCACCGTCGAGTCGCACGTCAACGAGAACGTCGCCTGGGCCGAGCAACTGCGCGCCCGTACCGAGGCGCAGGCCCGCCGGCTCATGGACGAGTCGCGCGCCGAGGCCGAGCAGGCGCTGGCCGCCGCCCGTGCCGAGGCCCAGCGGCTGGCCGACCAGACCCGCGACCGGCTCGGCTCGGAGGCGGAGTCGGCCCGCTCCGAAGCCGAGGCGATCCTGCGCCGCGCCCGTACCGAGGCCGAGCGGCTGGTGAACACGGCCGGCGCCCAGGCGCAGGAGGCCACCCACCACGCGGAGCAGCTGCGCACCTCCACCGCCTCCGAGTCCGACCAGGCGCGCCGGCAGGCCACCGAGCTGACCCGGGCCGCCGAGCTGCGCATGCAGGAGGCCGAGACATCGCTGCGCGAGGCGCGTCTCGAGGCCGAGAAGGTGCTCGCGGAGGCCAAGGAGGCGGCCGAGAAACGGCTGTCGGCCGCCGAGACGGACAACGAGCAGCGCACCCGGACCGCCAAGGCGGAGATCGCCCGGCTGGTCGGCGAGGCCACCAAGGAGGCCGAGGCGCTGCGCGCCGAGGCCGAGCAGGTACGGGACGACGCCCGCGCCGAGGCCGAGCGGCTGATCGCCGAGGCCGAGGAGACCGCGCGCGCCAAGACCGCCGAGGACTCGGCCGCCCAGCTGGCCAAGGCGGCCCGCAGCGCCGAGGAGGTGCTGACCAAGGCATCGGAGAACGCCCAGGCCACCACCAAGGCGGCGGCCGACGAGGCGGAGCGGATCCGCGCCAAGGCGGAGGCCGAGGCGGACCGGCTGCGGGCCGAGGCGCACGACACCGCCGAGCAGTTGAAGGGCGCGGCGAAGGACGACACCAAGGAGTACCGCGCCAAGACCGTCGAGCTGCAGGAGGAGGCCCGCCGGCTGCGCGGCGAGGCCGAGCAGCTGCGCGCGGAGGCGGTGGCCGAGGGCGAGCGGATCCGCGCCGAGGCCCGCCGGGAGGCGGTCCAGCAGATCGAGGAGGCGGCCGGCACCGCCGAGGACGTGCTGGCCAAGGCGAAGACCGGCGCCGAGGAGACGCGCGCTGCCGCCACCGCCGAGAGCGAGCGGGTACGGACCGAGGCGATCGAGCGGGCCGCGTCGCTGCGCCGCCAGGCCGACGAGGCGCTCGACCGGGCCCGCGGCGAGGCCGAGGAGCTGGTGACCTCGGCCGACACCCAGGCCGAGCAGGTCAGGTCGGAGGCGGCGGAGGCCGCCCGGCGGATCCGCGAGGAGGCCGAGGCCGCCGCCGCCGCCCGCCGCGAGGAGGCCGAGGCCGAACTGGCCCGGCTGCACGGGGAGGCCGAACAGCGGCTCTCCTCGGCCGATCAGGCGCTGCGGGACGCCCGCGAGGAGGCCGAGCGGCTGCGCCGGGAGGCGGCCGAGGACACCGAGCGGCTGCGCGGCGAGACCGCCGAGCGGCTGGCCGCGCTGCGCCAGCAGGCCGAGACGGAGGCGGACCGGCTGCGCGACGAGGCCGTCGCGGACGCGTCGAATATGCGCGCCGAGGGCGAGTCGGTCGCGGTACGGCTGCGCGGCGAGGCCGCCACGGAGGCCGAGCGGCTGCGCGCCGAGGCGCAGGACACCGCCGACCGGGTGCGCGCGGAGGCGAACGCCGCGGCCGAGCGCATCGGGGCCGAGGCCGCCGAGGCGCTGGCGGCCGCGCAGGAGGAGGCGGTCCGCCGCCGCCGCGAGGCCGAGGAGACGCTGAGCGACGCCCGCGAGGAGGCCCAGCGGGAGCGGAGCCTGGCCCACGAGCAGAGCGAGGAGCTGCTGGCCGCCGCCCGCAACCGGGTCGCCGAGGCGCAGGCCGAGGCGCAGCGGCTGGTCGAGGAGGCCGAGCGGCACGCGGCGGAGCTGGTGGGCGCGGCGGAGCAGCACGCGCAAGCGGTGCGGGACTCGGTCGCGGGGCTGCACGAGCAGGCCGAGGCGGAGATCGCGGGGCTGCGTACGGCCGCCGAGCACGTCGCGGACCGCACCCGCCACGAGGCGCAGGCGGAGGCGGACCGGGTCCGCGCGGACGCGCACGCCGAGCGGGAGCGGGCGGCTGAGGACGCGGCGCGGCTGCGGCGCGAGGCCCATGAGGAGACGGAAGCTGCCAAGGCGCTCGCGGAGCGCACGGTCGCGGAGGCGATCGCGGAGGCGGACCGGCTGTCCGCCCAGGCCCGCGAGGAGGCCAACCGGCGCCGCTCGGACGCCGCCGAGCAGGCGGACCGGCTGATCACGGAGGCCACGAACGAGGCCGAGCGGCTGCGCACCGAGGCCCAGGAGATCCTGGACGACGCGCGCCGCAGCGCCAACAAGACCCGCAACGAGGCGGCCGAGCAGGCCGACACGCTGGTCGGCGGCGCCACCGAGGAGGCCCAGCGGCTGGTCTCGGAGGCCAACGCACGGGCCCAGCAGCTGCGTACGGAGGCATCCGACGCACGGGCGGCGGCCGAGCAGGACGCGGCGCGCACCCGGGCCCAGGCACGCGGGGACGCCAACAACATCCGCTCGGAGGCGGCCGGGCAGGCCGACCGGCTGGTCGGCGAGGCCACGAAGGAAGCCGAGCGGCTGCTGGCGGACGCCGGTGCGGAGGCCGAGCGGCTGCGCACCGAGGCGGCGGAGACCGTGGGTTCGGCGCAGCAGCACGCGGCGCGCACCCGCGCGGAAGCGGAGCGGGTGGCCACCGAGGCCGCCGCGGAGGCGGAGCGGATCCGTTCCAAGGCGCAGGCCGAGGCCGAGCGTACGGTCGACAGCGCGCGCGAGGACGCCAACAAGCGGCGTTCGGACGCGGCGATCCAGGTCGACCGGCTGATCACCGAGTCCACGGCGGAGGCGGACCGGCTGACGAAGGAGGCGCGGGAGGCCGCGCTGCGGACCGCGACCGCCGCCGAGGAGCAGGCCGACACGATGATCGGCGTCGCCCGCAAGGAGGCCGACCGGCTCGTCAGCGAGGCGACCGCGCAGGCGAACGGCCTGGTGGAGAAGGCCCGTACGGACTCCGACACGATGCTCGGCGAGGCCCGGGGCGATGCGACCGCCATCCGGGAGCGGGCCGAGGAGCTGCGGACCCGGGCCGAGGCGGACGTCGAGGAGCTGCACGAGCGGGCCCGCCGGGAGTCGGCGGAGCAGATGAAGTCGACCGGCGAGCGCGTCGACAAGCTGGTCGCGGCCGCGACCGCGCAGCTGATGAAGGCCGAGGAGAAGGCCAAGACGCTGGTCTCCGACGCCAACAGCGAGGCCAGCCGGGTCCGTATCGCCGCCGTGAAGAAGGCCGAGTCGCTGCTCAAGGAGGCCGAGCAGAAGAAGGCCGACGCCGAGCGGGACGCGACGCGCAGGCGCGCCGACGCGGAGGCCGAGGCCAAGCGGATCGTCGACGACGGCAAGCGCGAGCTGGAGCTGCTCAAACGGCGCCAGGAGGACATCAACGCGGAGATCTCCCGTGTCCAGGACGTGCTGGCGGCGTTGGAGTCTTTTGAGGCCCCCGCATCCGGCGGCTCGGGCGGGAACTCGGGAAGGAACGAGAACGGTGGGGTCAAGACGGCGGCCGGCGCGGGCACCCGGGCGAGCGGCAAGCGTTCGGACGGCTGAGACTCCTGGGGCGGGCGCTGCCGAATCGTAGTGTTCGTGGGCGGGGGCGCTAGAGACACACCGTGTGTCGTGTCCGTATCATCCCGACGAGTGACAAGCCGTCTGGCTGTCTGCCACTCAAAAGGCTGGACATTCTCCAGATCAAACGGACGTTGACTCGATGACACGCCGTTTGGCCCCCTAGGATTCCCTCTATCACCTCACCGGTCTCTTTCGACAGGAACCCCATGAGCGACACTTCCTCCCCCTTCGGCTTCGAGCTCGTGCGGCGTGGATACGACCGCGGTCAGGTGGACGACCGCATTACCAAGCTCGTCGCCGACCGTGACAGTGCACTGGCCCGTATCACCTCTCTGGAAAAGCGCATCGAGGAGCTGCACCTCGAGACGCAGAACGCTCAGGCCCAGATCAACGACGCGGAGCCGTCCTACGCGGGGCTCGGCGCGCGCGTCGAGAAGATCCTCCGTCTCGCCGAGGAGGAGGCCAAGGACCTGCGCGAGGAGGCCCGCCGGGCCGCCGAACAGCACCGGGAGCTCGCCGAGTCGGCGGCCCAGCAGGTGCGCAACGACGCCGAGTCGTTCGCCGCCGAGCGCAAGGCCAAGGCGGAGGACGAGGGCGCTCGTATCGTCGAGAAGGCCAAGGGCGACGCGGCGACGCTGCGCCAGGAGGCCCAGAAGGACGCGCAGCAGAAGCGCGAGGAGGCCGACTCCCTCTTCGAGGAGACCCGCGCCAAGGCCGCCCAGGCCGCCGCGGACTTCGAGACGAACCTCGCCAAGCGCCGTGAGCAGTCCGAGCGCGACCTGGCCTCCCGTCAGGCCAAGGCCGAGAAGCGGCTGGCGGAGATCGAGCACCGGGCGGAGCAGCTGCGCCTGGAGGCCGAGAAGCTGCGTACGGACGCCGAGCGCCGCGCCCGCCAGACGGTGGAGACCGCGCAGCGCCAGGCCGAGGACATCGTGGCCGACGCCAACGCCAAGGCCGACCGGATCCGCAGCGAATCCGAGCGCGAGCTGGCGGCGCTCACCAACCGCCGCGACAGCATCAACGCCCAGCTGACCAACGTCCGCGAGATGCTGGCCACGCTGACCGGTGCCGCGGTGGCCGCGGCCGGCTCCCCCACCGAGGACGAGCCGATCTCGCGTGGTGTCCCGGCCCAGCAGAGCCGCTGACGTCCGGCACCGCTGACATCCAGCATCGCTGACGTCGGATCACGCCCGCGCTTCTCGTGCCCCGCGCCCGCTTCATGCGGCGCGGGGCACGCGCATGACGGCGCATCGGGCGCGGGCGTTACGGGTCCTGGGTGTCCTCCTCGTGTACGGCCTCTTACGGGCGGGCCGCCCGGTGCGTAACCTCCCCCTGTGACCGACCGCAGCCTCGCCGCCCTGGGGTTCGACGATGTGCCCGCGTTGCGGCCGTTGACCTATCCGGGCCGGCCCGTCACCGCGCCCGCGCTTCTCGCGGGGTCCGAGCTGTGGGAGTTGGCGCCCTCGCCGGGCGGGCCGGGCGGCTGGCCCGTACTCGGGGGAACCATCGGCCCGCCCCGCGAACCGCTCGACGCCGTACTGGCCCGGCTCGGCCAAGTGCCCCTGGAGCAGCGCCATCCGGTCATCGCGGTCGGCTCCAACGCCTCCCCCGCGCAGCTGCACCACAAGCTGACGGCGCTCGGACACCCGGCCGCCGTGCCGATGGTGCCGGTGCGGGTGCGCGGCATAGGCGTCGGCTGCTCGGCGCATATCGGGCGGTACGGGTACGTCGCCACCGCGCCGTACGCGGATCCGGCGGCCGAGACCCCGCTGGTGGTCAGCTGGCTCGACGCCGCCCAGCTGGCGTCGGTGGACGCCACCGAATTCCCCAACTACCGGCGGATCCTGCTGCCCGGCGCGAGCTTCCCGATGGTGCTGCCGTCCGGGGAGCGGCTGGGCGGCGCGTATCTCTACGTCGGCGCGCGGGGGGTGCTCGCGGGCCCCGACGGCGCCCCGGACCGCCCCTCCGGCAGGCCGCGTCCGGGCGGCGGCGACCAGAGCGCCCTGCTGACCGGGTTGCTGGCGTCCTCGGCGCGGCTGCGGGGCCTGTTGGGGCCCGACCCGGGGGCCTGGATCCGGCGCGCGGCGGCGGACCGCGCGCTGCGCGAGACGGCCGCCTCGGTGTTCGCGGACGAGGGCTGGGTGCTGCACGGTTACGATCCGCTCTCGACTCTCGCTTAACGGGAACCACCCTCGCGCGGTTATCCTCCTTACCCGCACGGGGGCACGCGCCCCGGACGCATCGCACGAGGGGCGGAGCATGATCGAGGCAGTCGGCCTGACGAAGCGCTACGGCGCCAAGACGGCCGTGTACAACCTTTCGTTCCAGGTGCGGCCTGGCACTGTCACCGGCTTCCTGGGGCCCAACGGATCCGGCAAATCGACGACGATGCGCATGATCCTGGGGCTCGACGAGCCCACCTCAGGCCATGTCACGGTCGGCGGCTACCCCTTCCGCAAGCTGCCCAACGCCCCGCGTCAGGTGGGTGCTCTCCTCGACGCGAAGGCCGTGCACGGCGGCCGCAGCGCCCGCCAGCACCTGCTGTGCCTGGCCCAGCTGTCCGGCATTCCCGCCCGCCGGGTCGACGAGGTGCTGGGCGTGGTCGGGCTGCAGAGCGTCGCGAGGAAGCGCTCCAAGGGGTTCTCGCTGGGCATGGGGCAGCGCCTGGGCATCGCGGCCGCGCTGCTGGGCGACCCGCAGGTGCTGCTCTTCGACGAGCCGGTCAACGGCCTGGACCCGGAGGGCATCCTCTGGGTCCGTAACCTGATGAAGCAGCTGGCGTCCGAGGGCCGTACCGTCTTCGTCTCCAGCCACCTGATGAGCGAGATGGCGCTGACCGCCGACCGCCTGATCGTGATCGGGCGCGGGCAGCTGCTCGCGGACATGAGCGTCAAGGACTTCATCTCCTACAACTCCGCGGACTTCGCGCGGGTGCGTACGCCCGACGGGGAGACGGAGCAGCGCGAGAAGCTGACCGCCGCGCTGAGCGAGGCGGGCGGCCAGGTGCTGCCGGAGCAGGACGGCGCGCTGCGGGTGACCGGTCTGCCGCTGCCGCGGATCAGCGATCTGGCACATGACGCGGACGTCCGGCTGTGGGAACTCTCCCCGCACCAGGCGTCGCTGGAAGAGGCGTACATGCGGATGACGCAGGGCGCCGTGGACTACCGCTCGACCGCCGACCAGCGGGCGGGGCTCCAGGAGCCCGTACCGGGCATGGCCCCGCAGGCCGGGCCGTACGGCTACGCCCCGCCGACCGCGGGCGGCGCGCCCGCCGGCTACCCGCCCGTGGGCTCCATGCCGGGCTACAACCCGCCGCCCGCTCCCCAGGGCCAGTTCGCCCCGGGCCAGCCCGCTCCAGGCCAGCTCGCGCCCGGCCAGCCCGCTCCAGGCCAGGCCCCCTGGCAGCCGCAGCAGCCGCTCGTCGGGCAGGGCGCACCGCAGCAGCCCGCCGCCCCCGCGCAGCCGCCGGCCGCTCCTCCCGCTCCGGCCGCCGCGCCGGCCCCCGCCGACATGAACAAGCGCGACAGCGAGGACGCCCGATGACGACCCCTCCGTACCAGCAGCAGGCCCAGGCTGCCCAGCCGTCCGCCCCGCCGCAGCCGCCCCAGCAGGCCCCGCAGCCGCAGGGCGTACCGGGTGCGCCGGGCATGCCTGCCGCCCCGCAGCAGGCACCCCACCAGCCGGCCATGCAGCCCCAGCAGCCGGGCGTGCAAGCCCCGCAGCCGGGCATGCCGGGTGGCGCGCCGGGTGTGCAGGGCGCACCGCAGCAGTCCTACGCCGCCGCCCCCGCCGGGTACACCTCGCCGATCCCGATCCGGCGTACGCACCTGGGGCATGCGATCGCCTCCGAGTGGACCAAGATCAAGTCGGTGCGTTCGACGATCTGGACGCTGAGCATCATGGCCGCGCTGGTCATCGGCATCGGGCTGCTCGTGGCGTCGGGCACCAAGGACAGCGACTACTCCACCACCCCCACCACCATCCCCGGCCTGTTCGGCACGCTGCTCGGCCAGCTGTGCATTGTGACGCTCGGTGTGCTGGTCGTCTCCTCCGAGTACGGCACCGGGATGATCCGCACCACCTTCACCGCCTCGCCGCAGCGCTCACGCGTGCTGACCGCGAAGGCGCTCGTCTTCTTCCTGGTCTCCTTCCTGACCACCACCGCCGCGCTCGGGCTTGTGGCCTTGGCGAGCACGGGGATGCACAGCGGGGCGGAGGTCATGGAGCCGACCGGTAAGCAGATGTTCGGGGCGACCGTGGGCGCCGGGCTGTATGTCTCGCTGCTCGGGCTGCTCTCGCTCGCGGTCGGCAGCATGCTGCGCCACTCGGCCGGCGCGATCACCGCGATGCTCGGTGTGGTGCTGCTCCCCGCGATCCTCCCCGCCTTCCTGATGATGTCGAGCAGCCTGCAGACCCTGGGCGAGAAGATGCAGAAGTACTCCTCTCCCAACTCGCTGGCCGCGCTCTTCCAGATCGACGACGAACTCGGCACCGGCTGGTCCCAGCTGGGGCTGCTGGCCGGGGTCACGGCCGCGGCGTTCATCGCGGCGTACGCGCTGCTGGAGCAGCGCGACGTCTGACCGGCGCGTGCAGCAGGCCGATACCTGCTGAACCGCACCTGCTGAACCGCCGGCTAATGCCTCGGCGCGTTACGGGACCGCTGGAGCTTCGCGCTCCGGCGGTCTCTCGCGTTCCAGCAGGATTTGTGCCAGTGGCGGCGGTCGTCCACGCCGCTGTGCTGCTGCCAGGCCACGATATGCGGCACACCGGGCGGGATCTCCTGGTCACAGCCGGGGCAGCGGTAGTGCTTGGCGGCGGCGCCACCGCCGATCTGGCGCACCACCCACTCCTCGCCCCGCCAGCTCTGCGTCGACTCCAGCCCAAAGCGGTCGGCGCGATCTTCGTCTTGGCGGCCGTTCGGCTTCTCGCCGCCTCGCGAGCGGTTTCGGCGTGGGGACACGGGGCACCTCGAAGGACGCTGGGAGCTACTGGCTGTGACCAGCGTACGCGTTACCGTCACGGTCCCGAAAAGCCGTGTCCACAACCGTCCTCCGATCATCATGAAAACTTCGTGCCGGGCCGTGCCCTTGGCACGTGTCAGGCGTTAATGCCTATACGGGGGAGGGTGCCCGTGGCGGCGGCGGCGACCGCAAGAGGAGGCAGATGGCAATGCGTGTGGGGGCTTTCATCCTCGCCGCTCAATTCCCGGGCCAGGGTCAGGGGGAAGCGCTGCACCGGGCGGTACGGTCCGCACAACTCTCCGAAGAGGCGGGGCTGGACGCGGTGTGGCTCGCCGAGCACCACTTCGTCCCGTACGGCGTCTGTCCGTCCGCCGTCACGCTCGCCGCGCTGCTGCTCGGCCGTACGCGCAGGATAGGCGTCGGCACGGCCGTGAGCGTGCTGCCGACCGCGCACCCCGTAGCGCTGGGTGAGCAGGCCGCGCTGCTCCACCTCGTCTCCGGGGGGCGCTTCACGCTGGGCGTCGGCCGGGGCGGGCCCTGGGTGGACCTGGAGGTGTTCGGCACCGGTCTGCGGGCGTACGAGCGGGACTTCCCCGAATCGCTCGACCTGCTGCTGCGCTGGCTGCGCGAGCCACGGGTCGGCGCGGACGGGGAGCGGTTCACCTTCCGCGAGGTGCCGGTCGTACCACGGCCCGACGAGGCGCTGCCCGATGCGGCGCTGACGGACGAGGCGCTGACGGACGAGGCGCTGGCGGACGAGGCGCTGGCGGACGAGGCAAGGGGCGGCGGGCCCCCGGTGATCGTGGCCTGTACGTCACCGGGCACCGTGCGGCTGGCCGCCGAGCGCGGGTTGCCCATGATGCTGGGGATGCACTGCGGGGACGATGAGAAGGCCGAGGCGGTCGGGCTGTGGCGAGAATCCGCGCTGGCCGCGGGCCGCTCCCCGGAGGAGGTCGCGGCGGTGGCCGAAGAGCATGTCTCGGCGGGGGTGGTGCAGATCGCGGACGCCCGCCCCGTCGCGGCGGAGACCCTCGTCAAGGCCATGCCCGGCTGGCTGCGCCAGGGCCTTGACGCGCATGTGACGGTGGACGGACGACCGCGCCGGATGCGCGATCCGCTCGCCTATGCCGAGCTGCTGTGCGGGCTGCACCCGGTCGGGCCGCCGCGGCTGTGCGCGGACCGGCTGGCGGCGACGGCGGAGCGCACCGGTATCCGCCGCTTCGCGCTGCTGGTCGAGGGCTCGGGAGAGCTGGCGGCCACGGAGGAGAATGTGCGCCGGCTGGGCGCCGAGGTGCTGCCGCTCCTGCACTGAAGACCTCGTGTAAAAAAGTCCTGCGCGCGCCAGTGCCGCGTCAGTCAAGGTTTGCCCGGTAGCGAGGCGTCCTGGTGCGGTCAGCTGCAAGGCGCCGGATCGGCCTCCGGGGGCACCGCCCGGCCGAAGGCTGGGGGCGGGCCTACTCGGACGATTCGGCGACGCAGCCGGGGGCACCTCCCGGGCGAAGCCTGGGGGCGGCGTGCCAGGGCGGCGAGCGGGGCAAACCTTGGCTGATGCGGCGCTGAACACCTCCCCCTCGTGGAGCGGCAGCGGACAATCCGGTCAGCAGTCGCGCAGCTCGGGTGACTGGTTCAGCAGCTGACCGCGCGGCGAGGTGAAGCGCGCCAGTCTCTCGTCGGACGACCCGTCCAACGGGAACACCGCCACCCGGTGGCAGTTCTGGAAGGCCAGTCGCACCCCGAAGTGGCGCTGCAGCGCGCCTCGTATCGCGTCGCTCGCGAGTGCCCGCAGCAGCTGACCGCGGGCCTGCTCGTCCGGCGGCGGTGTCTGATTGTCGGCGAATTCCCCGCCGTCGATCTTCAACTGGGCCACCAGAGAGCTGATCATCTCCCATGCGTAGGGCAGGGAGTTCCGGACGCAGTCGACGAAGTCGACTTCGTCGACCTCGCCTCGCTCGGCCTGGGCAAGGAGGGCCGGTGAGACGTCGAGCGACATGGATTCTCCTCTCGCGACCCCCGTGACGAGGGTCTCAGGGACGGATGAGCGGACGGCGACGGAGCGTACCCGCATGACGACCGCCCGCTTCAACGGTAATCGGCCACTGTGGGCGCACCAGGAGAATGCGTGCACAACCAGCCACCCCCACAGGGGCCCGGCGTCGGACGAATCGCGTAGGCCACCCGCCGTCGAGTAGCGTTGCCGACCATGCGTCTCGTCATCGCCCGTTGCTCCGTGGACTACGCCGGCCGGCTCACCGCCCACCTCCCCTCGGCACCCCGTCTGATCCTCATCAAGGCCGACGGCAGTGTCTCCATCCACGCGGACGACAGGGCCTACAAACCCCTCAACTGGATGTCTCCGCCGTGCACCCTCAAGGAGGGCGACGGCGACGTGTGGACGGTGGTGAACAAAGCGGGCGAGAAACTCATCATCACCATGGAGGAAGTGCTGCACGACTCCTCGCATGAACTCGGGGTGGACCCCGGTCTGATCAAGGATGGCGTGGAAGCCCATCTGCAGGAGTTGCTGGCCGACCGTATCGAGACACTTGGCGATGGCTGGACGCTTATTCGGCGTGAATACCCCACTGCCATTGGCCCCGTGGACATTCTCTGCCGGGACGCCGACGGCGGCACCGTCGCGGTGGAACTCAAACGGCGCGGGGAGATCGACGGGGTGGAGCAGCTGACCCGCTATCTCGAACTGCTCAACCGCGATCCGCATCTGGCCCCGGTGAAGGGGATCTTCGCGGCGCAGGAGATCAAGCCCCAGGCGCGAGTGCTCGCCACGGACCGCGGCATCGGCTGTGTCGTCCTGGACTACGACGCACTGCGCGGCATCGAGGACGACAAGCTGCGGCTGTTCTGAGGCCCGATACGCCACGCGGCGCGGTCCGGCATCGCCGGGCCGCGCCGCGTGGCGTATCGGGTGCTGTCACATCGACGAAGCCGACGACGTCGGGGCGGCGGACGTGGAGCTGCTCGCCGTGGTCGCCGGGCCGCTGGCCGTGTTCGTGGTGTCGCCTCCGGGGCTCGTGGTGGAGCTGGTGGGCGGAGTGGTCGGCGGCGTGGTGGGTGGCTTGGTGGTGGGGGTGGTCGGCGGGGTGGTCGGCGTCGTCGGGCGGTGGGTCGGGGTGTGCGTGGTGGACCCGGACGTGGGCGGGGTCGTCGTCGGCTCGCCCGTCGGCGACGCCGCGCCGCTGGACGACGAGGCGGTCGGGCTCTGCGAGGCGCTGGGCGAGCCACTGCCGAGCGTGGACGGGGACGTGGGCGCCCCGGGGACGCCGCTGGGGCCCGGCTGCCCGCTCTCGCCCACGCCGCTCGTGGGCTCTTCGGCGGTCACCCCCTTGTCGTCGTCGGCCTTACGGGAGGTCGACTCGCTCGGCTTGACGGTGTCGGCGGAGCCCTTGTCCCCGTCGCCCGAGGTGACGCCGATCGTCACCACCGTGCCGAGGACGGCCACGAGCAGGGCGCCCGCGCCCGCCGCGACCAGGTTGCGCCGGGCGCCGGTGAGCGCCGCGAAGCGGCGGCCGTGCGGGGCCCTGCCGCCGCCGGGGCCGCCGGCCTGGCTGCCGGGACCGCCGATACCGCCCGCGCCGCCCGTACCGCCGCCCCCCGTGCCGCCGGTGCCGCCGGTGCCGACCGCGGCGAGCACGTCGGTGCGGCTGAGGCGTTCGGTCGTCTCGACCCGCGGCGTGACGACCGTGATCTCGGTGTCGGCCGGGTCCTGCCGCGCCGCGGGCACCCCACCGGGCGGGGAGGCCGACTCGTCGTGGCGCGCCTCCGTGACCTCCTCGCCCGCCGTCGTACGCCCGCCCGGCGCGGCGAAGACGCCGACCGCCGCCGGGCCGCCGGAGCGGTCGGTGACCAGGGCCAGGGCGCGCCGGCCCGCGACCGTGCCGCGCTTGTCGGCCAGTACGCCGCGCAGCCCGATGGACGCCTCCAACTCGGCCCGCGCCCGGTCCAGATTGCCCGTGCACAGCGCGAGGACGCCCAGCTCGTGGTGGAAGTACGCCTCCTCCGCGACCTGTCCGGCCAGCCGCGCGGCCTCCTGGCCGTGGCGCAGGGCGCGCTCCCAGGCGCCCCAGTGGAGCGCGGCGGCGAAGGCGGGGGTGGCGCTGCGGGCCAGCAGTACGGCGGTCTCGGCGCGGCCCGCCTCGCGGGCGGCGACCAGGGCGGCCATGGCGCTGAGGACCGCGTCGGCCTCGACGGCGACCCGCTCCGGGGCGACCGAGGGGTGGCCGGCCCACCAGGCGTAGTGCCGGGCGACGGCGCCCGCCCGCTCGGCCGTCCCGTCCGCGTAGCCGACGGCGGCGAGTTGGTCGGCCACGCCGACCGCCAGCCGGTAGTGCGGTCCCGCGGGCGTGACCAGGCCGCCGGCGATCAGCTCGACGAGCGCCGCGTCGGCGTGGGTGTCCCCGGCCAGCGCGGGCAGATGCGTCTGGTGCGGGCACTCGCCGCCGAGCGCGACCGCGAACCGCAGGGTGTCCTGGGCCGCCTCGCTCAGCCGGGAGGCGATCAGCGCGACGGGGGCCGCGCCCTCGGCGAGCGTCGGCAGAGTGGTGGCGTCCCGTACGCCGGCCTCGGCGGAGGCGTCATCCGCCGCGCCCGGGTCCCCGGCCGAGCCCGAAGCCCCGGCAGAACCGGACCCCTCAGCGGAGCCTGAAGCCCCAGCAGAACCTGAGACCTCAGCAGAGCCGGAAGCCTCGCCCCGCAGTGCGTCGCGCTGCCGCAGCAGCGCGCCCGCCTGGATGAACCGCAGCGGCAGCCCCTCGGATTCGAACCACAGGTCCGCGGCCCAGTCCCGCTCGTCCTCCGCCAACGGGCGCCGTACGGCCCGCTCGAGCAGATCCAGGGACCCGGTGCGGCTCAGCCCGGAGAGGAAGACCTCTTCCAGGTGCGACTCGGTGGAGGGGGCCGCGACGGCCGGGGTGGCGGAGATCAGGAAGGCGCACTCGGGCGTCGCGTCCAGGAACTCGTCCAGCACGGCGCCGCCGAACTCGATGTCGTCCAGCACGACGACCGCGCCGATCTCCGCGACCGCCGCCAGCAGCTCCGGGCGGCCGGGGCGGTACAGGGGGGCGCGGTAGACGGCGGCGTACAGCTCGTACAGCAGGTCGGTGGCGGTGCGGCGGTAGCCGGAGAGGCGTACGACCCCGTCGGGTGCCAGGTCCTCGCAGTCCGCGGCGACGGCGTCCAGCAGCGTGCTGCGGCCCGCGCCGGAGGGCCCGGTGACCCGCACCGACCGGCCGCGGGCGAGCAGCCGCGCCAGGCGCTCGCGCTCGTCCTCGCGCTCCAGCATCGGCACCTCGAAGGCCACCGCCCCCGCGGGCAGCGGCGGGGCGGCGGCCCGGCGCAGCTCGGCGCGGTCGTCGGGGCCGCGGCGCTCGGGGCGGGCGGGCCGCCGGCCGGGCGGGCAGGGCTCTATCTCGCTGCCGTCGACCGGGTTGATCGTCAGCAGGTGGTCGCCGGAGACCAGCTGGACCGTGCGCACGGGCGCGGGGCTGCCGCTCTCCGCCGGGTGCGGGGTCGGGGTGTCACGGCCGTGCTCTTCGGGTCCGCGGTTCGTCGGATCCATGGTGAAAGCCCCCCAGATGCGTGGCGTACCGTCCAAGCTTCCGGCCTGTCCGCACGCTTACCGAACCCTAGATCTCCACACAGTATCCACCGACGTGGAGCCCGCTCGCGCCGCCCCGAACACCCGCCGCCCCGGACACCCGCGCCGGCGCTCACACCCGCGGCAGCGACTCCGCTTCGAGTCCGCCCTCGATGGCCAGGATCCGGTGCAGCCGGGTGGCCACCAGCAGCCGCTGCATCTGGGGCGGCACCCCGCGCAGTACCAGCCGCCGACCCGCTCGGCCGGCCTTCCGGTGCGCCCCCATGATCACGCCGAGCCCGGTGGCGTCCCAGGAGTCGAGCTCGGTCAGGTCGAGTACGAGGTCCCCGCCGCCGGATTCCAGGGCGGTGTGCAAGGCCGTACGGGCGTCCGCCGCGCTCCGGACGTCGAGTCGGCCCCCGACGACGAGCTCGGCGTGGTCGCCCCTGATGTGCATATGCGCTCCCCTATGCGGTGCTCCCCCGGCTGTCGCCGGGATGGCCCCCTGTCTCCCATGAGTCAATCTGGTCTATCGAATTGACTGTGTCTCATGCGGTGAAGTTGCCGCTTGTAAGCGAACCGATACCGAATTCACCCGCAAGGGTGCACCTGCCCCTGATTGCGTTTGAGATGCGCAACAGGGGCAGGATGGCCGTACGGGCGGGACCGGGCCGGCGGACGGTCGGTCCGGGTCAGTCCGAATCAGTCCGGGTCAGTAGCGGTAGAACCCGCCGCCGCTCTTCCGTCCGATGTCACCGGCGTCGACCATGCGGCGCATGACCTCCGGCGGCGCGAACTTCTCGTCCTGGGACTCGGTGTAGATGTTCTCCGTGGCGTGCAGCAGGATGTCCACGCCGGTCAGGTCGGCCGTCGCGAGGGGTCCCATCGCATGGCCGAAGCCCAGCTTGCACGCGGTGTCGATGTCCTCGGCCGTGGCCACCCCGGACTCGTACAGCTTGGCCGCCTCGACGACGAGCGCGGAGATCAGACGGGTGGTGACGAACCCCGCGACGTCGCGGTTGACGACGATACAGGTCTTGCCGACGCTCTCGGCGAACTCCCGTGCGGCGGCGAGGGTTTCGTCGCTGGTCTTGTATCCGCGCACCAGCTCGCACAGCTGCATCATCGGCACGGGCGAGAAGAAGTGGGTGCCCACGACCCGCTCGGGGCGCTCGGTGGCCGCCGCGATCTTGGTGATGGGGATGGCCGAGGTGTTGGAGGCGAGAATCGTCTCGTCCTTGACCAGGCCGTCGAGGGTGCGGAAGATCTCCCGCTTGACCTCGATCTTCTCGAAGACGGCCTCCACGACGACATCCGCGTCGGCGGCGGCGTCCAGCTCGGTCGTGGTGGTGATGCGCGCCAGGGCCTGCTCGGCGGCCTCGGCGTCCAGCTTGCCCTTGGCGACGAACTTGTCGTACGAGGCGCGGATCGCGTCCGTGCCGCGGCGCAGCGCCTCATCGGTCACATCACGGAGCACGACGTCCCAGCCCGCCTGGGCGGAGACCTGCGCGATGCCGGATCCCATGAGTCCGGCCCCGATGACCACGAGCTTCCTGGCCACGTTCACGTCCTTTCGTACGTTGCGTAACTGACGCCAATGGCCGGACCTTAACGCCCGTTCACGTCTCCTGGCAGCCCCTAGTAAGGCGCGTCACGGTGTGTTCTTCGCCGCATAGTTGAGCACGCGATCACTGAGCAGCGACTCCATGACGTCGATCTGGCGCAGCACCTCCACGGAGGTCTGCTCCGGGGCGCCGCCCGCGGCGTGGCAGCGCGCGATGCTGCGGTGCACGGCGTTCTGCATGCCAATGACCTGGTGGGCGATGAACTCGGGTGTCGGGTCGTCCGGGGCGGCCCCCGTCTCCTCGCGCAGGGTGGCGGCGAGCCGGTCGACGGTCCGGCCCTGCATCCGCAGCAGCCGGGCCATCAGCGTCGGCGACTCCTGGACGACCCGCATGAAGCGCGCGTAGCCCGGGTCCATCCCGGCGTACGGGTTCCGCTCCGCGACGTCCTGGCGCAGCCGGGCCAGCACCGCCCGCACCGCCGAGGTGCCCTCCCCGCGCTCCCGTACGAGCAGCGAAGGGCGCTCGACGACCTCTTCCTCGCGGTCGAAGAGGAGGTCTTCCTTGGCGGGGAAGTAGTTGTAGACGGTGTTGACCGAGACGTCCGCGACCTCGGCGACCGCGGCGATGGTGACCGCGTCGAAGCCGTGCTCCAGGAAGAGCGCGGTGGCCATGTCCGAGATGTGCTGCCTGGTCTGCCGCTTCTTCCGCTCCCTGAGCCCTTCCGCCATGCCCCCATCCTAGCTTCGTTGGGGTCTATGGATTTTTGGGGTCGTTGCAAAATTTAAGTGTCCCTGCTTTTCTAGGCGCATGCCTGTCATCAGCACGGCCGGGCTCGCCCGGACCTTCCAGACCAAGCACGGCCCCGTCGAGGCCGTCCGCGGCATCGACCTCACCGTCAGGCCGGGCGAGATCCTGGGCTTCCTCGGTCCCAACG
This sequence comes from Streptomyces sp. NPDC020845, assembly GCF_044334165.1. NCBI lineage: Bacteria > Bacillati > Actinomycetota > Actinomycetes > Kitasatosporales > Streptomycetaceae > Streptomyces > Streptomyces sp. NPDC020845. Next base: position 385,084 of record NZ_JBIRSJ010000012.1, read on the forward strand.
GCGCGGGTAAGACCACGACCCTGCGCATGCTCACCACGCTGCTCCCGCCCACCGGCGGGGCCGCGACCGTCGCCGGCTGCGACCTCGCCCGCGACCCGGCGGGGGTGCGCCGGAAGATCGGGTACGTCGCCCAGTCCGGCGGCGTCGACCCGTCCGTCTCCGTCCGCGAAGAACTCGTCACCCAGGGCCGGCTGTACCGGCTCGGCAAGGCGGAAGCCGCGGCCCGCGCCGAGGAACTGGCCGCCGAACTCGGCCTCACCGAGCTGCTGGACCGCAAATGCGGCGCCCTGTCCGGCGGCCAGCGGCGCCGCCTCGACATCGCCATGGGCCTCACCCACCGCCCGGCGGTCCTCTTCCTCGACGAGCCGTCCACCGGACTCGACCCGGGCAGCCGCGCCGACCTGTGGGACCTGATCCGCCGACTGCGCGCTCCTCTCCCCGCTCAGTCTCAGGGCGCTCCTACGCGCGAGCTTCCCTCGTCACTGCTCGCTCCTCCGTCGCTGCGCGGCTCCTCAGTCCAGCCCGCGCAGCGCCCTGAGACACGCTCATCTGGCCACGCCATGACGGTCTTCCTGACCACCCACTACCTCGACGAGGCCGAAGCGCTCGCCGACCGGCTCGTCATCGTCGACAAGGGCACGGTGGTCGCCGAGGGCACCGCCGCCGCCCTCAAGGCCGAGTACGGCGGGTCGCCCGGCGCCACCCTCCAGGACGCCTTCATCGCCATCACCGGGCGCGGCTCCGCACAGCCCGACGTCACCCCGCTCGCCGTCTAGCGACCCAGGAGCCTTACGCCGTGTCCAACCTGCTCTCCGACACCGGCCTGATCTTCGGCCGCTATCTGCGCCAGGCCCTGAACTCCAAGGTCGGCGTGGTCTTCGGGCTGCTGCAGCCCATGTTCTACCTCGTCTTCTTCGGCCCGCTGCTGCACGACGTCCCGCTCGGCGGCGAGGGCGACTCGTGGCAGACGCTGGTCCCCGGACTGCTCATCCAACTCGGCCTGTTCAGCGCCGCGTTCGCGGGCTTCGGCATCCTCCTCGAGAAGCAGTTCGGGGTGATCGAGCGGATGCGGGTCACCCCGGTCAGCCGGCTCGCGCTGCTGCTGGGCCGGGCGCTCAAGGACGTGCTCCAGCTGCTGGTCCAGTCGCTCGTCCTGGTGATCGCCGGGGTCGCCCTGGGGCTGCGCGCTCCGGTGCTCGGGGTGGTCGTGGGCTTCGTCTTCGTCGGCCTGCTCACCATCTCGCTGGCCTCGCTGTCGTACGCCCTGGCCATGCGGGTCGACAGCCCGCAGGGGTTCGCCCCGGTCATCAGCACCGTCAACATGCCCGCGATGCTGCTCTCCGGCGTTCTGCTGCCGATGGCCCTGGCGCCGGGCTGGCTGGACGCCGTCTCGCGCTGCGTCCCGTTCCGCTACCTGGTGGACGCGGTGCGCGCCGCGTATGTCGGGGACTACGCCTGGGACACCGTCGGCCTCGGCGCGCTGGTCGGACTCGCCCTGTGCGCGGTCTCGATGACGGTCGGCACCCGGGTGTTCCGCAAGGCGGGGGCGTAGCGCCTGTTCTCCGTCCCCCGCGCGTAGGCTCGGGCCCATGGTCAGACTCACCCGCATCTATACGCGCACCGGGGACAAGGGCACCACGGCCCTCGGCGATATGAGCCGCACCGCCAAGACCGACCCGCGGATCGCGGCGTACGCCGACGCGAACGAGGCGAACGCCGCGATCGGGGTGGCCATCGCGTTGGGGGCGCTGCCCCCGGAGATCGTCAACGTACTGGTCCGCGTCCAGAACGACCTGTTCGACGTGGGCGCGGACCTGTCCACCCCGGTCGTCGAGAACCCCGCACACCCGCCGCTGCGCGTCGAGCAGAGCTATATCGACAAGCTGGAGGCGGACTGCGACCTCTTCCTCGAAGGTCTTGAGAAGCTGCGCAGCTTCATCCTCCCCGGCGGCACGCCCGGTGCGGCCCTGCTGCACCAGGCGTGCACCGTCGTACGCCGCGCTGAGCGCTCCACGTGGGCGGCGCTCGACGAGTACACGGAGTCCATGAATCCGCTCACCGCCACCTATCTCAACCGCCTCTCCGACCTGCTGTTCATCCTGGCCCGGACGGCCAACAAGGAGGTCGGGGACGTGCTGTGGGTGCCCGGCGAGAACCGCTGATCACCGCTCGGTGAGGGACCGGGGCCGGCCCCGGTCCCCCTCGTCTGCTCGCTTCTTCTCCTTCGGTGGCAAGACCGTGTAGCCGACGGCGACCAGCAGATGGATGCCCGCGACCGTCAGCATCTGCCCCTGCCACGCCACCATCGGTTCGCTGCGGTCCCCGTCGCCGATCAGCCAGATGCACAGCTGCAGCACGGCCACCGCGATCACCGCGGCGATCAGCGTCATCCGCCACAGCCGCCACTCGTGCCGCACCCGCGCCGCGCCGTACTTGGGCGGCTTGACCGGGGGCGGCCCACCGGCGAACCGGTGGGCGAAGCGCCCGTCCGCCCAATTGATCATGTAGTGCCCGTACGCGATGGAGAAGCCGAGGTAGACCGCGGCCAGCCCATGCGCGGTCGACGGCTCGGCGCCCCGCCGCAGGTCGATCACGGTCGCGGCCAGCAGCACCACGTCCAGCAGCGGCACACAGGCCAGCAGCGCCGCCCCGGCCCGTGGCTTCCGCAGGACGTACCGCACACACAGGCCGCTGAGCAGCACCACCCAGAAGCCGACCTCGCTGGCGACGATCAGTCCCACGATCACGGCCCGTTCTCCCTTCTCCTGCCTGTCCCCCTACCGTCCCGCGCGATCCGGGCCGCCGCGTCGTCGGCGACGACGAGACCGGACTGCATCCTTCGATGTACGCCGCGCGCCCCCGGACTCGTCCCGAAGCGGAGGCAGGCACGGTGGCCGCGTGTTGTGATGGACCCATGCCGCCCAGACTGCCGCCGCCGCACCGCGTCGACGTCGCCATCGCGGCGGGCGGGCTGATCGGTGGACTGCTGCTGATGGGGCTCGGGCTGCGCGGCGGGGTGTATCTCGGCGAGCTGTCGCCCATCACGCTGCCCCAGTGGTCGACGGTCACCGCGCTGGCCGCCATGGCGCTCGCCGAACTGCTGCGCCGCGTGGCCCCGGGCACCGCCCTGGCGCTCGGCACCGCCGCCCTCGCCGTGGACCTGTGCGGCGGTTCGCTCATCGCGACCGTCCTGATGTACACGGACCTGGTGTACGCGGCGGTCCTCTACGGACCGGCCTCCCTGGCCCGGCGACTGCCGCCCGCGTGTGCGGCGACCACCGTGGTCGCCACGGTCGTGCCGCTGGCGCTGCTGCGCACCCCCGAGTCGCTGTTCATCGGCCTGGTCACCGCCCTGCTCACCTTCGCCCCAGCCGGCACCGGGGCGATCGTGCGCAATCACCAGGAGGCCGCCGAGGCCGCCCGTCTTGAGGCCGAGCGGACGGCCCTGCTCGCCGAACTGGACCGGCGGGAGGCCGTGGTGGCCGAACGCGGCCGGATGGCCCGTGAGCTGCACGACCGGGTCGCCGGGCATCTGTCGGCCATCGCCATCCACTCCACCGCCGCGCTGTCCCTGGGCGACGCCGCCGCGACCGATCAGGCGCTCACCGTCATCCGGGAGAACAGCGTGCTGGGCCTGGCCGAAATGCGCCGCCTCATCGAGCTGTTGCGCGACGCCGACGGGGAGCCGGAGCCCACCGCGGCACCCACCCTCGACGCGCTCGACGCGCTGGTCGAGCGCGCCCGCTCGGACGCCACCTCCGTCAGCGGGCTCAAGTTCACGCTGTGCGACGAGCGCCCGCCGGGCGGCGCCGCGCTTCCCACGCCGGTCGAGCTGGCCGCGTACCGCATCGTCCAGGAGTCCCTGACCAACACCCTCAAGCACGCGGCGCCCGGCGAGGTGACCGTACGCCTCGCCCAGCACGCCGACGGGCCCGTGGCGGGCGGCGTCCTGGAGGTCGGTGTCACCAGCCCGTACGACACCCGCCCCGGCGACGCCCACCCCGGCCCCCGCGCGCCCGGCTCCGGTATGGGCCTCATCGGGATGCGCGAACGCGTCTCGCTGCTCGGCGGCACCCTCGAAGCGGGCCCGCACACCGGGCCGTCCGGCGCGGTGTGGCGGGTACGGGCGGTGCTGCCCCTCGACGGCAAAGGAGCCATGACACGGTGAAGGAGCAGTACGACGGGGCGAGCGGGGCGGGGCCGACGAGGATCCGGGTGGTCGTCGCCGAGGATCAGCTGGCCGTACGGGCCGGGCTGGTGCTCATCCTGCGGTCCGCGCCGGACATGGAGGTGGTCGCGGAGGCGGCCGACGGCGAGCAGGCCGTACACCTGGCCCGCGAGCTGCGCCCCGACCTGGTGCTGATGGACATTCAGATGCCGCGTCTGGACGGGGTTTCGGCCACCCGCGAGATCGTCGCAGAACAGCTGGCCGATGTGCTGATCCTGACCACCTTCGACCTCGACGAATATGTCTTCGGCGCCCTGCGCGCCGGGGCCGCGGGCTTTCTCCTCAAGGACAGCGACGCGGCCGGTCTGCTGGAGGCCGTACGGACGGTGGCCCGCGGCGAGGGCATGATCGCCCCGGCCGTGACCCGCCGTCTGATCGCCGAGTTCGCCCGCCCGCAGTCCGCACCGGTGGCCCCGACCGCCGACCCGGCGGCGCTCGCCTCGCTCACCCCGCGCGAACGCGAGGTGCTGGGCGCGCTGGGCCAGGGCCTGTCCAACGCCGAGATCGCCGACCACCTCGCCATGGCGGAGGCCACCGTGAAGACCCACGTCAGCAGGGTGCTGGGCAAGCTGGGGCTGCGCAGCCGGGTGCAGGCGGCGGTGCTGGCCCAGGAGCAAATCCGGGCATGACAAAACGCGCCCAGCCTCCCTGGCGCGCTCTTCAGCAACCTTTTACGTCGCGTTACGCAATCTCACGCCACGTTGACCCGCTGCCCCGGCGGGGCGGCCTCCAGCCAGGCGAGGAAGCCGGTCAGCGCGTCCTCACTCATCGCCAGCTCCAGCCGGGTGCCGCTGTGCAGACACGCCAGCACCACGGCGTCGGAGAGCAGCGCCAGCTCCTCCTCGCCCTTGGGCGTACGCCGCTCCAGCACCTCGATCGAGGCGCGCTCCAGCACCCGGCGCGGTCTGGGCGCATAGGAGAAGACCCGGAACCACTCGATCCGGTCACCGTTGTAGCGGGCGACCCCGTACACCCAGCCCTTGCCGCTGGGCTCCGGTTCGGTCTCGCCCTCGGGCGCGTTCCACCGCAGTGAGCAGTCAAAGGTTCCGCCGGACCGCTGGATCAGCCGCCGCCGAAGACCGAAGACGAAGAGTCCCACGACCACCAGCGCTACGACCACGCCGCACACAAGCAGAGCGAGGGCCATCTTCACCGACCTCCTCGCGTCATCCGGAAAAACCGCACCTGCATCGCCTCAGCCGCGGACCGGCGTGGACAACTTCCCACGCGGCCCGCGGCTGAGGGTTTCGACCGTTCGTGACAGGCTTCAGTGCACTCCCGCCACAGCGCGCAGCCGGACGTCGGCGCGCCGCTCGGCGGCGGCGTCCGCCTCCGACTTGGCACGCTCCAGCGCCCGCTCCGCCCGCTTGACATCGATCTCGTCGGACAGCTCCGCGATCTCGGCGAGCAGCGAGAGCTTGTCGTCCGAGAACGAGATGAAGCCGCCGTGGACCGCGGCGATGACCGTTCCGCCCTCGCTTGTGCGAATGGTCACCGGGCCGGACTCCAGCACACCGAGCAGCGGCTGGTGGCCGGGCATGACGCCGATGTCACCGGATGTGGTGCGCGCGATGACCAAGGTGGCCTTGCCGGACCAGACACTACGGTCCGCCGCGACCAGCTCGACATGCAGCTCAGCAGCCAACGTGGCTCCTCGGGTCTCCACCTGCCGGGGGCGACAGGGCTTTCGTCAAAGGATAACGGGCGTACGGAGAGGGGTGGGACGCGGCCCACCCCTCTCCGGTGACCTCGGGGTCAGGAAGACCGGGCTTCAGAAGACCAGGCTTCCGAAGACCGCACTTCAGAAGACCGGGCTCAGGAGACGCCCAGCTCCTTGGCGTTCTTCTTCAGGTCCTCCAGACCACCGCACATGAAGAACGCCTGCTCCGGGAAGTGGTCGAACTCACCGTCGGCGATCGCGTTGAACGCGGCGATCGACTCGTCCAGCGGCACGTCCGAGCCGTCGACACCGGTGAACTGCTTCGCCGCGTGGGTGTTCTGCGACAGGAAGCGCTCGATACGGCGGGCGCGGAAGACGGTGAGCTTGTCTTCCTCGCCGAGCTCGTCGATGCCGAGGATGTTGATGATGTCCTGCAGGTCCTTGTACTTCTGCAGGATCGAGATGACCCGCGAAGCACAGTCGTAGTGGTCCTGCGAGATGTAACGCGGGTCCAGGATCCGGGAGGTGGAGTCCAGCGGGTCCACCGCCGGGTAGATACCCTTCTCCGAGATCGGACGGGAGAGCACCGTCGTCGCGTCGAGGTGCGCGAAGGTGGTCGCCGGGGCCGGGTCGGTCAGGTCGTCCGCGGGGACGTAGATCGCCTGCATGGAGGTGATCGAGTGACCGCGGGTCGAGGTGATGCGCTCCTGGAGGATGCCCATCTCGTCGGCCAGGTTCGGCTGGTAGCCCACCGCGGAGGGCATCCGGCCGAGCAGGGTCGAGACCTCGGAACCGGCCTGGGTGAAGCGGAAGATGTTGTCGATGAAGAACAGCACGTCCTGCTTCTGCACATCGCGGAAGTACTCCGCCATGGTCAGACCGGCCAGGGCGACCCGCAGACGGGTGCCCGGGGGCTCGTCCATCTGGCCGAAGACCAGCGCGGTCTTGTCGAGAACGCCGGCCTCCTCCATCTCGACCATGAGGTCGTTGCCCTCACGGGTGCGCTCGCCGACGCCGGCGAACACGGAAACGCCCTCGTGCAGCTTGGCCACACGGACGATCATTTCCTGGATGAGGACGGTCTTGCCGACGCCCGCGCCGCCGAACAGACCGATCTTGCCGCCCTTGACGTACGGGGTCAGCAGGTCGACGACCTTCAGACCGGTCTCGAACATCTCGGTCTTGGACTCGAGCTGGTCGAAGGCCGGGGCCTTGCGGTGGATCGACCAGCGCTCGGTGACCTCGGACTCGGCCTCGGGCTCATTGAGGATCTTGCCCAGGGTGTTGAACACCCGGCCCTTGGTCATGTCACCGACCGGGACGGTGATGCCGTCACCGGTGTCGGTCACCGGGGCCTGGCGGACCAGGCCGTCGGTGGGTTCCATGGAGATGGCGCGTACCAGGCCCTCGCCGAGGTGCTGGGCGACCTCGAGGGTGAGCGTCTTGGTCTTGCCCTCCTCGGAGGGGTCGATGACCTCGACCTTCAGGGCGTTGTAGATCTCCGGCATCGCGTCGACGGGGAACTCCACGTCGACGACCGGGCCGATGACCCGCGCGACGCGGCCAGTGGCCACGCCGGCAGGAGCGGTCGGCTCAACAGTGGTGGTCATAGTTGTCAGTCACTCCCCGCAGAGGCGTCGGCCAGGGCGCTCGCGCCACCGACGATCTCGCTGATTTCCTGGGTGATTTCGGCCTGGCGGGCCGCGTTGGCAAGCCGCGTGAGCGACTTGATGAGCTCTTCGGCGTTGTCGGTCGCCGACTTCATCGCCCGGCGGGTGGCCGCGTGCTTGGACGCCGCGGCCTGCAGCAGGGCGTTGTAGATACGGGACTCGACGTACCGCGGCAGCAGCGCGTCGAGCACCTCCTCCGACGACGGCTCGAACTCGTACAGCGGCGCGATGACACCCTTCGCCGCCGTCTCCTCCGCCGTCTTCTCCATGCTCAGCGGCAGCAGCCGGTGGTCGACCGGCGTCTGCGTCAGCATCGAGACGAACTCGGTGTAGACGATGTGCAGCTCGTCCACGCCACCTTCGGCGGTGTTCTGCTGCACGGCCTCGATCAGCGGGCCCGCGATGTTCTTGGCGTCCGCGTAGGTCGGGTTGTCGGTGAACCCGGTCCACGACTGAGTGACCTTGAGCTCGCGGAAGCCGTAGTAGGCGACACCCTTGCGGCCGACGATGTAGGTGTCGACCTCCTTGCCCTGCTCGGTGAGGGTACGGGTGGCCTGCTCGGCCGCCTTGATCACATTCGAGGAGTAGCCGCCGGCCAGACCGCGGTCGCTGGTGATGAGCAGCAGCGCGGCCCGGGTCGGACGCTCGGCCTCGGTGGTGAGCGGGTGCTGGGTGGTGGAGCCGGTGGCCACCGCGCCCACCGCCCGGGTGAGCTCACTGGCGTACGGAGTCGACGCGGCCACCTGGCGCTGCGCCTTGACGACGCGCGAGGCGGCGATCATCTCCATCGCCTTGGTGATCTTCTTGGTCGCAGAGATGGACTTGATCCGCCTCTTGTAGACCCGGAGTTGGGCACCCATGCTCAGCCCTCGCCCAGCAGCTTGCCGTCCGAGGTCTCGAACTGGCGCTTGAAGCTGTCGACGGCCTCGCCCAGCGCGCCGATGGTGTCGTCGGACATCTTGCCGCCCTCGACGATGCTGGTCATCAGGCCCTTGTGCTCACGGTGCAGATAGTCCAGCAGCTCGCGCTCGAAGCGGCGGATGTCCTCGACCGGCACGTCGTCCATCTTGCCGGTGGTGCCGGACCAGATGGAGACGACCTGGTCCTCGGTGGCGTACGGGGCGTACTGCGGCTGCTTGAGCAGCTCGACCATGCGCGAACCGCGCTCCAGCGAAGCCTTGGAGGCCGCGTCCAGGTCGGAGCCGAAGGCGGCGAACGCCTCGAGCTCACGGAACTGGGCGAGGTCCACCCGGAGCCGGCCGGAGACCTGCCGGATGGCCTTGTGCTGAGCGGAGCCACCGACGCGGGAGACCGAGATACCGACGTTCAGAGCCGGGCGCTGGCCGGCGTTGAACAGGTCGGACTCCAGGAAGCACTGGCCGTCGGTGATGGAGATGACGTTGGTCGGGATGAACGCCGAGACGTCGTTGGCCTTGGTCTCGACGATCGGCAGACCGGTCATCGAACCGGAACCCATGTCGTCGGAGAGCTTGGCGCAGCGCTCCAGCAGCCGGGAGTGCAGGTAGAAGACGTCACCGGGGTACGCCTCGCGGCCCGGCGGGCGGCGCAGCAGCAGCGAGACGGCGCGGTAGGCGTCGGCCTGCTTGGACAGGTCGTCGAAGACGATCAGGACGTGCTTGCCCTGGTACATCCAGTGCTGGCCGATGGCCGAGCCGGTGTAGGGGGCCAGGTACTTGAAGCCCGCCGGGTCGGACGCCGGGGCGGCGACGATCGTCGTGTACTCCAGGGCGCCGGCCTCCTCCAGCGCGCCGCGCACGCCGGCGATGGTGGAGCCCTTCTGGCCGATGGCGACGTAGATGCAGCGGACCTGCTTCTTCGGGTCGCCCGAGCGCCAGTTGTCGCGCTGGTTGATGATCGTGTCGACGGCCAGCGCGGTCTTGCCGGTCTGCCGGTCGCCGATGATCAGCTGACGCTGGCCACGGCCGATCGGGGTCATCGCGTCGACGGCCTTGTAGCCGGTCTCCATCGGCTCGTGCACCGACTTGCGCTGCATGACCGTGGGGGCCTGCAACTCGAGGGCGCGGCGGCCCTCGGTCTCGATCTCGCCGAGGCCGTCGATCGGGTTGCCCAGCGGGTCGACGACGCGGCCGAGGTAGCCCTCGCCGACGGCTACCGAGAGCACCTCGCCGGTGCGCTGCACCTGCTGGCCCTCCTCGATGCCGCTGAACTCACCGAGGACGACCGCGCCGATCTCGCGCTCTTCCAGGTTGAGCGCGAGGCCGAGGGTGCCGTCCTCGAACTTCAGCAGCTCGTTCGCCATGGCCGAGGGAAGACCTTCGACCTTCGCGATGCCGTCGCCGGCAACGGTGACCGTACCGACCTCCTCGCGCGAGGCCGCGTCCGGCTTGTACGCCTGGACAAAGTTCTCCAGCGCGTCCCGGATCTCCTCCGGCCGGATCGTGAGCTCCGCCATCTGGGTTCCCTGCTCTCCTTGTTGGGCCCGAAGTATCTGACTACGGCCCAACTCGGGCCGCTTACATGCTTGTTGAGTTGGCTTTTGAGTTGGTTCGGCCTGGGTCAGCCGGCCATCCGCCGGGCCGCCTCGCCCAGGCGGTCGGCGATGGTGCCGTCGATGATCTCGTCGCCGACGCGTACCTCGATCCCGCCGAGGACCTCGGGGTCCACGTCCAGGTTGAGGTGCACCTTGTGGCCGTACAGCTTCGCCAGAGCCGCACCGAGACGCTGCTTGTGCTGGTCACTGAGCGGCACAGCCGAAGTCACCACCGCGACCAGGCGGTCGCGGCGGGCCGCGGCGAGCCGCGAGAGGCCGTCCAGCCCCGCTTCCAGGCTACGTCCCCGTGGCTGGGTCACAAGACGCGCGACCAGCCGCTCGGTGGCCGGATTGACCCGGCCGCCCAGCAGCTCGCGCACCAGCGTGACCTTCGCCGCGGTGGTGGCGACCCGGTCGGTCAGCGCCGACCGCAGCTCGGTGGACGAGGAGATGATCCGGCCGAACCGGAACAGCTCGTCCTCCACGCCGTCGAGGGCGCCGGCCCGCTGGGCCGCCACGAGGTCGGCGGCGGACGCCAGCTCCTCGATGGAGTCCACCAGGTCGCGCGAGCGCGACCAGCGGGACCGGACCATGCCGGAGACCAGGTCGATGGCCTCGCCGCCGACCTGGCCGGACAGCAGGCGCGCGGCCAGCTCGGCCTTGGCCTCGCCGGGCTGCGCCGGGTCGGTGAGGACCCGGCGCAGCGAGACCTCGCGGTCGAGCAGCGCGGTGACGGCGGCCAGCTCGTCCGCGAGCTTCGCGGCGTCGACGGAGGTGCTGTCCGTCAGCGCGTCGAAGCGCTCGCGCGCTGCGGCCAGTGCCTCGCGGCTCGCTCCGTTCATCGGCCGGCCTCGGCCTTCGTCTCGGCCGCGGCGTCGGCCTTCGTCTCGAGCTCATCGAGGAACCGGTCGATCACGCGGCTCTGCCGGGCGACGTCCTCCAGGGACTCGCCGACGAGCTTGCCGGCCAGGTCGGTGGCGAGCTTGCCCACGTCCTGGCGCAGCGTCTGCGCCGCCTGCTTGCGGTCGGCCTCGATCTGGGCGTGGCCCGCGGCGATGATCTCCTCACGCTGCCGCTGACCCTCCGCGCGCATCTCGGCGATGAGCGCGGCGCCCTGCTCCTGCGCCTCCTGGCGCAGCCGCGCGGCCTCGTGACGAGCGTCGGCGAGCTGAGCGCGGTAGTCCTCGAGGACCTGCTGGGCCTCGGCCTTACGGGCCTCGGCCTCCTCCATGCCGCCCTCGATCGCCGCACGGCGCTCGTCCAGAACCCGGTTGATGTTCGGGAGGAGCTTCTTGGCGAAGAAGAAGAAGACGATGGCGAAGGCGATGAGGCCGATGACGAGCTCTGGGATCGGCGGGAGAAGCGGGTTCTCCGGGTCATCAGCCGCCAGGAATGTCAAGGCGTTCACATCATTGCCTTTCGTCCGTTGGACCGGTCGTTCGCAGCGGTCACTTGTACGGGTAGACGAACGGCATGACCAGACCGATCAGGGCGAGCGCCTCACAGAGCACGAAGCCGAGGATCTGGTTGGCGCGGATCAGACCGGCCGCCTCGGGCTGACGGGCCAGCGCCTGGGTGCCGTTACCGAAGATGATGCCGACGCCCACGCCGGGGCCGATGGCCGCGAGGCCGTAGCCGATCGAGCCGAGGTTGCCCTTGATCTGGACAGCGTCGGCAGCGAGGGTCTGGAGAGCGGACATGCCGTTTCTTCCTTCTCTTTCACGGACCGGTGGGGGTTGGCCACCGGACGCCTTTTAGGACGGGAACTGGCCGGTGGCTCAGTGGTGCTCGGCGAGAGCGCCCTGGATGTACGTGCAGGCCAGCAGGACGAAGACGTAGGCCTGAAGGGCCTGGATGAACAGCTCGAACATGGTCAGCAGGATGACCATCACGAACGAGACGCTCGCGTACGCGATGCCGATCCCGTTCAGCAGGTACCAGCTGGCGATCGTGAAGATCAGCAGCAGGACGTGGCCCGCGAACATGTTCGCGAAGAGCCGGACGGCGTGGGTGAACGGCCGGATGAGCAGGTTGGAGAAGGTCTCCAGGACCATCACCAGCGGCAGCACCGCGCCCAGCGACTTGTCGTAGCCGGTGATGTTCTTCCAGCCGCCGACGAAGCCGTGCTTCCTGAAGGTCAGGCTGACCCACAGGATGTAGACGATCGCGGCGAGGCCGGCCGGGAAGGCGATGATCGACGTCACCGGGAACTGGGCGAGCGGGATGACCGACCAGAGGTTCATCATCCAGATGAAGAAGAACAGCGAGACCATGAGGGGGACGTACTTGTCGCCCTCCTTCTTGCCCAGGGCCTCGTAGACGACACCGCGGCGCACGAAGTCGTAGCCCGCCTCGCCGATCATCTGCAGCTTGCCGGGGACGATCTTGGCCTTACCGAAGGCGGCCCAGAAGAAGACCACCACGACCACGGTGCCCAGCAGAGCCAGCAGGATCGGTTTGTTGAGCTCGAAGCCGCCGATGGTGGCGATCGGCTCGAACGTGAATGAGTGGAGCCCTGGGGCCGGGAAGCCGCACCCGTCGAAGATGTGGCAATCGGTCTCGAAGGCGAGTGTCTGGTCAGGACTCACCGCGAGCTCCTTCAGCGTGGCGCATGGGTACGGCAACCTCGTTGTGTCGGCGCGGCGCATGGCCACGGAACGGCACTGGACTGGTCTTGCGAATGTGGGGGCGGCTTGTCGGCACAAGTCCGGTGTGGTCGGCGGGCAGCAGCTGCATGGGCCGCCGATTCCGTCCCGTGGAATCCGGGGGTTCAGCCACCTGCGCCCGCTGTGCCTCAGATGGCACCGGACGATAGCAGGTGAGCGGACGTGCCCTTATACCGGCCCTACAGATCACGATGAGGACCCGGCGGGAGAAACCTTCTTCTCCCCCGCCGGGGTCCGTTCGTCTTCGGACTCCGGCTGCACGTAGAAGATCTTGGCCTTCATGTGCGCGCGGGTCTGCGCGGTGATCCACATCAGCGTCGCGGCGAGCAGCGAGAAGGCGAAGGCCCTGGTGTTGAACAGGGTGGTGTCCTTGAAGATGCCGAGGAACACCGCCATCAGCAGGAACTGCACGGCGTAGAGCGCGAGACCCATCATCTGGAAGATCTGCGGAAGCTTGTTGGCGGTCCGCATCAACACGATCAGGTCGATCGTCATCAGCGCGATCACCAGAATCGCCCCGACCGCGGCCCCCAACGCGCCCTTGCCACCGGCGAGTACGGCGCCGACAGCAATGGCGGCGGCGCCGACGACTGCGGTGGGCACGGCACACTGCAGGAGCGTTCGGGCGTCGTTGGACTGCATGAAGGGTTCTCCGGCAAGAGTCGGAAGCAACGGTTCGTCGTTGACGAGCGTATCCCCGGGGATCAAAGGAACCTCACGACGAAGGACAGTCGCACTACGGCCCTTCGGCTCTGGCACCGGGTTTTCGTGAACGGTATCACAAACTATTTGATGAGGTCTTTACCTGCCGGATGTGCTGCACATCACACGGGGGGGTTATGGAGCATATCTCACGTTGACGGCGATGACCGCCGAATATCCCCGCTACCGAGAGCTACGGATCTTCCTCTCCCAGCTACCGCTGGGAGTTGCCCCATGCTGGGTGAACCGGGAGCGGTCGCCGATCGCGGTGGCCCCATTGACCCCGGCCGGGATCCGGCCCACCGGCTCGGCCGCCGCATCACACCCCGGCGCTCCGGTCGACGCCTCCGGTGCGACCTCCCGCGCGGCCGCGGCGATCCGGTTCCGACGGCGGCGGTACCGAGGCGGAACGAAGCGCTCCGCCCAGTGCGGCACCCGCGGGGTGAACCGCGGCAGGAGCAGCAGGACCAGGCCCACCGCGCTCAGCCCCACGATCGAGAGCACGAACCACATGCTGACCGAGTTCACCGAGTACGCCACGGCGCCGAACGCGATCAGCGCCGACCAGAAGTACATGATCAGCACCGCGCGGCTGTGCGAGTGGCCGATCTCCAGCAGCCGGTGGTGCAGATGGCCGCGGTCCGCGGCGAACGGCGACTGGCCGCGCCAGGTGCGGCGGACGATGGCCAGCACCAGATCGGCGAACGGCACCGCGATCACGGTCAGCGGCAGCAGCAGCGGAATGTAGACCGGGACGGTGGCGTGCACCGCGGCGGTCTCGGAGCCGGCGAACAGCTTCATCGCGTCCGGGTCCACCTGACCGGTGATCGAGATCGCGCCGGCCGCCAGCACCAGACCGATGAGCATCGAGCCGGAGTCGCCCATGAAGATCCGGGCGGGGTGGATGTTGTGCGGCAGAAAGCCCAGGCACATCCCCATCAGAATGGCGGCGAACAGGGTCGCGGGGGCGGCCGCCTCCAGGCCGTAGCCGTACCAGATGCGGTACGCGTACATGAAGAACGCCGCGGCCGCGATGCACACCATGCCCGAGGCCAGACCGTCCAGGCCGTCCACGAAGTTCACCGCGTTGATGGTGATCACCACGAGCGCGACCGTGAGCAGGGTGCCCTGCCAGGGGGTCAGCGAGACCGGGCCCACCCCGGGCACCGGCAGCCACAGGATGGTGAGGCCCTGAAGCACCATCACGCCCGCGGCGATCATCTGGCCGCCCAGCTTGATCAGCGCGTCCACGCCCCACTTGTCGTCCAGCACACCCAGCAGCCAGATCAGCCCGGCCCCGGACAGCAGCGCACGCGGCTCGTTGGACAGCTCGAAAACGCCCTTGAGGTTTGTGAGATGAGCGGCGACCAGCAACCCCGCGCACAGCCCGCCGAACATCGCGATACCGCCGAGCCGCGGGGTGGGCTCGCGGTGCACATCGCGCGCGCGGATCTCCGGCATCGCGCCCGCCACGATGGCGAACTTCCGAACCGGCCCGGTCAGCAGATAGGTGACCGCGGCCGTGATGCACAGAGTCAGCAGATATTCACGCACAGACTGCCCCACAGATGTCGCTGGCCATCTCAGCAACACACACTAGCCCCCTCCGACCAGTGAGACGGGCCATGGACGAGGACGTTGTCCGTCCTTGAGTCGGTTCCGCCCATTCCGGCTCCGCAATCTCAGTCGGAGTAATCAGTCGGAGTAAGGGGCGAACGCCGTCGCCAACTCCCTGACCTCGGCCCGCAGTTCCCGCAGCCGCTGCGAGGTCTCCTTCTCCCGCAGCGCCACCATGAGCAGCTGGCCGATGCGCGCCATCTCGTCCGTCCCCATCCCCTGGGTGGTCACCGCCGCGGTGCCCAGCCGGATGCCCTTGACGCAGCCGCCCGGCGCGGTCGCGGACGCCACCGCGCAGCTGTCCAGCACGATGCCCGCCGCCGCGCAGCGGGCCCGGGCGGCGGGGCCGTCCAGGCCCAGGGGGGCGGGGTCGGCGGTGATCAGATGGGTGTCGGTACCGCCGGTGATCACCGGGAGGCCCTCGGCGGCCAGGGCGTCGACCAGCGCATGGGCGTTGGCGACGACCCGGTGGGCGTACGCGGTGAACGCGGGCTGCGCGGCCTCGGCGAACGCGACAGCCTTGGCGGCGACGGTGTGCATCTGCGCGCCACCCTGCGAAAACGGGAAGACCGCGCGGTCGACCCGCTCGGCGAGGTCCGCACCGCACAGCACCATCCCGCCGCGGGGCCCGCGCAGCACCTTGTGCGTGGTCGCGCACACCACATCGGCGTACGGCACCGGATTGGGCGCCGCCTTCCCGGCCACCAGGCCGATGGGGTGGGCGGCGTCCGCGATCAGATACGCGCCGGCCTCGTCGGCGATCTCCCGGAACGCCGCGTAGTCCAGGTGGCGGGGGTAGGAGATCGAACCGCAGACAATCGCCTTGGGGCGGTGGGCCAGCGCCAGGTCGCGGAGCTGGTCGTAGTCGATCAGTCCGGTGTGCGGGTCGACGCCGTAGCCGATGAAGTCGAACCAGCGGCCGGAGAAGTTGGCCGGGGAGCCATGGGTGAGATGTCCGCCGTGCGCCAGCGCCATCGCCATCACCGTGTCGCCGGGCCGCAGCAGCGCGGCGTACGCGGCGAGCACCGCGGAGGAGCCCGAGTGCGGCTGCACATTGGCGTGCTCCGCGCTGAACAGGGCCTTCGCCCGGTCCATGGCGATCCGCTCGGCGACGTCGACCAGCTCGCATCCGCCGTGGAAGCGGGCGCCCGGGTAGCCCTCGGCGTACTTGTTGGCCAGCGGCGAGGCCAGGGCGGTGAGCACGGCCCGGGAGGTGAAGTTCTCCGCGGCGATCAGCTGCAGCCCGCCCCTGACGCGGTCCAGCTCACCCAGGACGATCCCGGCGATATCGGGGTCCTGCCGGCGCAGCGCGTCGAAGTCGGGTTCCCAGGCGGCAGCCGTACGGACCACACCGGCCTGACCGGTCTGCCCGGCCTGGTTGCCGCGCGGGGGCGCGGGGGTAGCGGCCATCGCTAGCTCACGACCTCAGGTAGTGCCCAATGTCCTCCCAATGTAGGCCCGGGCCCCGCCCGGGGCTACGCGGGAGCGGGCACCCCCGTCATGGCCGTCACCACGGGCTCCAGGGCCTCGTGGATCTCGTCGCCGATGGAGCGGAAGAAGGTGATCGGCGCACCGTACGGGTCGTGCACCTCGTCCGCCTCCTCGGTCGGCGCCAGCAGCCAGCCGCGCAGCGCGGCGGCCGCCTGGACCAGGGCGCGGGCCCGGTCGACCACGCCGCCCGCCTCTTCCGGGTCGGGCAGCGTCGCCGGGTCTATGGCCCGTACCAGCCGGGTGAACTCCTTGAGCGTGAAGGTGCGCAGCCCCGCCGAATGCCCCATGGAGATGACCTGGGCGCGGTGGTCGCGGGTGGCGGTGAGGACGAGGTCGGCGCGGATGACGTGCTCGTCGAGCAGTTCACGGCCGAGGAAGCCGGCCGGGTCGGCGCCGAAGTCGGTCAGGACGGTGGCGGCGTGCGCCTCCATGGGCGCGCCCTCGTGGCCCCAGGTCCCGGCGCTCTCCACGATCAGCCCGCTGGTGCGCTCGCTGCCCAGACGGTGCGCGAGGGCATGCCGGGTCAGCCGCTCGGTGATCGGCGAGCGGCAGACGTTGCCGGTGCTGACGTGGAGGATGCGGAAGCTGTGTTCGGCACTGTGGTGACGGTGTTCCGCTATGCCACGCCCCTCAGGGGCTGTCAATTGGCCACCTCGAGGTCGGGTACGACCTCCCGCAGCTGCTCGGCGCTCAGGGCGCCCGCGCGCAGCAGGACCGGCACCTTACTGGTCACATCGACGATGGAGGACGGAACGGCGGCGGGGGTCGGCCCGCCGTCGAGATAGACCGAGACCGAGTCGCCGAGCATGTCCTGGGCCGCGTCGCAGTCCTGCGGGGAGGGGTGGCCGGTGAGGTTGGCGCTGGAGACCGCCATCGGGCCGAAGTCGTTCAGCAGCTCGATCGCGACCGGGTGCAGCGGCATCCGGACCGCGACGGTGCCGCGGGTCTCCCCCAGGTCCCAGGTGAGCGATGGCTGGTGCCGGGCGACCAGGGTGAGCGCGCCCGGCCAGAAGGCGTCCACGAGCTCCCACGCCTGCTCGGACAGGTCGGTGACCAGGCCGTGCAGGGTGTTCGGGGAGCCGACGAGGACGGGGGTCGGCATATTGCGGCCGCGGCCCTTGGCCTCCAGCAGATCGCCGACGGCCTCGGCGTTGAAGGCGTCCGCACCGATGCCGTAGACGGTGTCGGTGGGCAGCACGACCAGCTCGCCGCGGCGGACGGCGGACGCGGCCTCACGCAGGCCGGTCTTGCGGTCGGTCGGGTCGCCGCAGTCGTATCGCCGTGCCATCATTTCTCCTTCGCTGGATATCCGGCAGTGCGGTGCGTCACCGGATCGCTACTTTCCGCCCACAGGGCCCGTCCGCCGGGGTCGCGCCATGCGCCGAGGTCACGCCATCCGCCGAGGTCACGCCATCCGCCCGCGTCATGGCATGGCCTTCCGCGCCGTGGCGAACCGGGGCCGCTTGTTCAGGTCGGGGTGGTCGGCGGCGTCCGCCCAGCCACGCTCCTCGGTGAAGATCCACGGCACCTGGCCGCCCTGGGTGTCGGCGTGCTCGATGACCACGACCCCCCCGTGGCGCAGCAGCCGGTGGGCGGTGCGCTCCAGGCCGCGGATCACATCGAGGCCGTCCTCGCCGGAGAACAGCGCCAGCTGCGGGTCGTGGTCGCGGGCCTCGGGCGCGACGTACTCCCACTCGGTCAGCGGGATGTACGGCGGGTTGCTGATCACCAGGTCCACCTGTCCGTCGAGCTCGGGCAGGGCCGTCAGCGCGTCCCCCTGGTGGAGAACGACGCGGGACCCCTCGACGTTCTTACGGGCCCACCGCAGGGCGCCCTCGTCCAGCTCCACGGCGTGCACCCGAGACCGCGGCACCTCCTGGGCCAGCGCGAGGGCGATCGCCCCGGAGCCCGAGCACAGGTCGACGATCAGCGGTTCGACGACGTCCATGGCACGTACCGCGTCTATGGCCCAGCCGACGACCGACTCGGTCTCCGGGCGGGGCACGAAGACGCCGGGGCCGACCTGGAGCTCCAGATAGCGGAAGAAGGCGCGCCCGGTGATGTGCTGCAGGGGCTCGCGGGCCTCCCGGCGGGCTACGGCCTCCCAGTAGCGGGCGTCGAAGTCGGCGTCGGCGACGCCGTGCAGCTCACCCCGCTTGACGCCGTGCACAAAGGCGGCCAGCTCCTCCGCGTCGAAGCGCGGAGACGGCACGCCGGCGTCGGCCAGCCGCTGGGTGGCCTGCGCCACCTCGGCGAGCAGCACATTCACTGAATTCCTCCAGCCGGTCCGGACAAAGGCTAAGGCTACGGGCCTTCCCTTTGGGGGTGTGGCCCTACTGCGCGGCCGCGAGCTTTGCGGCGGCGTCGGCGTCGACGCACGCCTGGATGACCGGATCGAGTTCGCCGTCGAGCACCTGGTCCAAGTTGTACGCCTTGAAGCCGACCCGGTGGTCCGAGATCCGGTTTTCCGGAAAGTTGTAGGTGCGGATGCGTTCGGACCGGTCCACCGTGCGGACCTGGCTGCGCCGCGCGTCCGACGCCTCCCGCTCCGCCTCCTCCTGGGCCGCGGCCAGCAGCCGCGAGCGCAGGATGCGCAGCGCCTGCTCCTTGTTCTGGAGCTGGCTCTTCTCGTTCTGGCAGGAGACCACGATGCCGGTGGGCAGATGGGTGATGCGCACCGCGGAGTCGGTGGTGTTGACCGACTGGCCGCCGGGGCCCGAGGAGCGGTAGACGTCGATCCGCAGGTCGTTCTGGCTGATCTCGACCTCGACCTCCTCGGCCTCCGGGGTGACCAGCACACCGGCGGCGGAGGTGTGGATACGGCCCTGCGACTCGGTGGCGGGCACCCGCTGTACGCGGTGCACCCCGCCCTCGTACTTCAGCCGGGCCCACACCCCCTGGCCGGGCTCCGCGTTGCTCTTGGCCTTCACCGCGACCTGGACGTCCTTGTAGCCGCCGAGGTCGGACTCGTTGGCGTCGATGATCTCGGTCTTCCAGCCGACGCGCTCGGCGTAGCGCAGATACATCCGCAGCAGATCGCCCGCGAACAGCGCGGACTCCTCGCCGCCCTCGCCGGCCTTGACCTCGAGGATCACGTCCTTGTCGTCGCTGGGGTCGCGCGGGACCAGCAGCAGCCGCAGCCGGTCGGTCAGCTCCTCGCGCCGCGCCTCCAGCTCCTTGACCTCATCGGCGAAGTCCGCGTCGAGCTGGGCCAGCTCGCGCGCGGTCTCGATGTCTTCCCCGGTCTGCTTCCAGGAGCGGTACGTGCCGACGATCGGGGTCAGCTCGGCGTAGCGCTTGCCCAGCCGCGTCGCCTCGCGCTGGTCGGCGTGGACCGCGGGGTCGGCGAGCCGCTTCTCGAGGTCGGCGTGTTCGCCGATCAGTTCCTCGACCGCCTCGAACATCAAGGGCTCCTGGTTGCGTGGAATGGGCTGCATGGGGGTGGGGTGCCGTAAGGCCATGACGACCGGCCGTATGACAGGCCGTGACGAGAAGCCGTGACGACAAAACGCCGGTCCGGCCGCCCCAGGGAAGGGGCGACCTGAGACCGGCGCCGTGCGGGTCGCTACTTCTTGGCGGACCCGGCGTTCTTGCCGAAGCGGGCCTCGAACCGCGCCACGCGGCCACCGGTGTCGAGGATCTTCTGCTTGCCCGTGTAGAACGGGTGGCACTCGGAGCAGATGTCGGCACGGATGGTGCCGCCCGCCACGGTGCTACGGGTCGTGAAGGAGGCGCCGCAGGTGCAGCTGACCTGCGTCTCGACGTACTCCGGGTGAATGTCGCGCTTCAAGGGATTCTCCTAGGTTCGGGAGGGCACCGGGTCGACAGGCGGGTTGCCTGACGTGAACCGGGGCCGACGAACCAGTCTGCCAGGACTGGCCGCATCCCCCAAAACCGGGGGTAGGGCCCAGATATTCCCAGGGCTGGGACGAGGGGCAAAGGGCCCGTATGCGGGTGTCAGGGATATGTGGGTGTCAGGGATATGTGGGTGTCAGGGATATGTGGGTGTCAGGGATTCTGGACGACCTTGCCGGCGTCGCCGGTCGCGTCCCCCGCCGAGCCCTTGGTCGCGGACGCCGGAATCGGCTTGTCCCAGCGCAGCGCCCGCCAGACCTGCCGGGCCTTGGTGTCGATCGGCAGTACGCGGTTGGGGTCGTTCGGGTCGTACTGCACGGGCAGCGTCACCATGTGCATGTCCTTGGAGTCGATGCCCTTCAGATCCTCGGCGAAGCCGCGCAGCTTGTTGACGGAGGCCAGCTCGGAGTCGGTGGTCAGCGCCTTGGTGGAGGTGTCGGCGAGGTCGTAGAGCTTCTTCGGGCTGCTGAACAGGTCCACGGACTTGATCTGGTCGAGCAGCGCCTTGATGAACGCCTGCTGGAGCTTGATCCGGCCGAGGTCGCTGCCGTCGCCGACGGCGTGCCGGGTGCGCACCAGGCCGAGGGACTGCTCGCCGTTGAGGGTGTGCTGCCCGGGCTCCAGGTCGAGGTGGCTCTTGGCGTCGTGGATCGGCTGGGTGGTGGTGATGTCCACGCCGCCGAGCTGGTCTATGAGGTGCTTGAAGCCGGAGAAGTCGACCTCGAGGTAGTGGTCCATGCGGATGCCGGTCATCGACTCGACGGTCTTGACGGCGCAGGCCGGGCCGCCGACCTCGTACGCGGAGTTGAACATCGCAAGACGCTGCGCGGGGACCGTCTCGCCGCCCTTGGTGCAGACGGGGCGGCGGATCAGGGTGTCGCGCGGGATGCTGACGACGCTGGCCTTCTTACGGCCCTTGTAGACGTGCACGACCATCGCGGTGTCGGAGCGGGAGGTGCCTTCGTCGGTGCCGTACTTGGCGTTCTGGCCGGCGCGCGAGTCGGAGCCGAGGACCAATATGTCCATGGAGCCGTTGTCGACGTTCTTGGGGCGGTCGGAGCCGAGGGCACCGTTGATGTTGACGCTGGTGATATTGCCGTTCAGCTTGTAGTACACATAGCCGGCACCCGCACCGCCCAGGACCAGCACGGTCGCCAGCGTCCACACCGTGCCCATCAGCGCCTTGCGGCGTCCGCTGCGGGGCGCCGAGGCCGAATTCCGCGGTGTGTGCTTCCTGTGATCAGCCATGCCCTCTTCAGTCCTCGCTGTCCGGTTACCCCCACCATCACGGTTCGGCGTGGTCTCGCCGTGATTCGACCTGACAGACGACAGGTCGTCCGCCAGGGTTGCATATGGAGGTCTCCCGTTCCGGAACCGAGCGCGGCACCCGCACCTCGCTCCGGCCTGCCGGGCTCGCGCCGCTGACCTGGGGTTTCGTCGCGTACGACGGAGATCGCGCAGGTCGGCGGGGGTGGCGGCCGATGTGGCCCAGATCTCATCCACATATGACGAGGGCCTTCCCGCCGTGGCGGAAAGGCCCTCGTCTTGTTGTCAGAAGCGCCGCTGATCAGTCGCCGTTGCCCGGGGTGGGCGTGGTCTTGGCGATCTGCATCAGGAACTCGGCGTTCGACTTCGTCTGCTTCATCTTGTCCAGAAGCAGCTCGATCGCCTGCTGCGAGTCGAGCGCGTGCAGCACCCGGCGCAGCTTCCAGACGATGTTCAGCTCCTCCGGCGCGAGAAGGATCTCCTCCTTGCGGGTGCTGGAGGCGTCGACGTCGACGGCCGGGAAGATGCGCTTGTCGGCGAGCTTCCGGTCGAGCCTGAGCTCCATGTTGCCGGTGCCCTTGAACTCCTCGAAGATCACCTCGTCCATCCGCGATCCGGTCTCGACCAGCGCGGTGGCCAGGATGGTCAGCGAGCCGCCGTCCTCGATGTTGCGCGCGGCGCCGAAGAACTTCTTCGGCGGGTAGAGCGCGGTCGAGTCGACACCACCGGACAGAATGCGGCCGGAGGCGGGCGCCGCGAGGTTGTACGCGCGGCCCAGGCGGGTGATCGAGTCCAGCAGGACGACCACGTCATGACCCAGCTCGACCAGGCGCTTGGCCCGCTCGATCGCCAGCTCGGCGACGGTGGTGTGGTCCTCGGCCGGGCGGTCGAAGGTCGAGGAGATGACCTCGCCCTTGACCGACCGCTGCATATCGGTGACCTCTTCCGGCCGCTCGTCGACGAGGACGACCATCAGATGGCACTCGGGGCTGTTGCGGGTGATCGCGTTGGCGATCGCCTGCATGATCATGGTCTTACCGGTCTTCGGCGGGGCCACGATCAGACCGCGCTGACCCTTACCGATCGGCGCGACCAGGTCGATGATGCGGGTCGTCAGCCCGCCCGCCTCGGTCTCCAGACGCAGACGGTCCTGCGGGTAGAGCGGGGTCAGCTTGCCGAACTCCGGCCGCCCGCGGCCGGTTTCGGGCGCCATGCCGTTGACCGAGTCGAGGCGGACCAGCGCGTTGAACTTCTCGCGGCGCTCGCCCTCACGCGGCTGGCGGACCGCGCCGGTGACGTGGTCGCCCTTGCGCAGGCCGTTCTTGCGGACCTGGGCGAGCGAGACGTACACATCGTTCGGGCCCGGCAGATAGCCGGAGGTCCGGATGAACGCGTAGTTGTCGAGGATGTCGAGGATGCCCGCAACCGGGATCAGCACGTCGTCCTCGGACACCTGCGGCTCGTTGCCGAAGTCGTCACGGCCACGGCGGCCACGGCGGTCGCGGTAGCGGCCGCGGCGCCCGCGGCGCCCGCCGTCGAAGTCGTCGTCGGCCTCATCGGCACGCTGCTGGCCCTGGCCACGGCTGTCGCGCTGCTGACGGCCGCCGCCCTGTGCGGCGCCGTCCTCACCCTTGCCGCCGCGGCGGTCACGGCTGTCACGACCGTCGCGGCCCTCGCGGCCGTCCCGCTCGCGCTGGCCGCCGCGCTCCCGGCGGTCGCCCTTCTGGGCGCGCTCGGCGCGCTCGGCCCGGTCCTGGCCCTTGGCGCCCTTGCCCTCGGCGGTGTCAACAGCGGCCTCGGCCTTGGCGTCGGCCCGGGAATCGGTTTTGGCGGCCTCGGCCTTGGTCTCCGTCTTGGTCTCGACGGCGGTGGCGGTGGCAGTGCTGTCGGTGGTGGTGGCGGTGACCGGCGCGGTGGCCCGCCGGCGGCGGCGCCCGTCGGCCGGCTGCTCGTCGGCGGCGGGCTCGCCCGGCTGGCCCGGGATCTCGATCTGCTGCTGAGCGGTGGCCTTCTCCGCCTTCGCGGCCGCTTCGTCCTTGGCGCCGGCGGCCTTGGTGGCCGCCGTCTTGGCCGCGGTCGGCTCGCTGTCCTCGCCCGTACGGGCCTTGGAGGTGGTACGGCGCTTGGGCTTTGTCACCCCCTCCGCGGCGGCGGGGGCGGCCTCGGCGGACTTGGCGGAGGCGCCGGAGCCGGAGGCCTGCTTCTCCTTGATGACCTCGATCAGCTGGCTCTTGCGCATCCGCGCGGTGCCCCTGATGCCGAGGCTCGAGGCGAGCTGCTGCAGCTCGGCCAGGACCATGGCGTCGAGGCCGGTGCCCGAGCGGCGTCGCCGCGGGGCAGTGCCAGTGGCAGCACCGGTGGCAGGCGCGGCGGGAGCGTCCGTGGCGGGCGCGGCATTGCCGACACCGCTGTCGGAGGTGCCGGAGGCGTTCACGCCCATCAGATCGGTGGTGTCGCTCACGAAGGGTCCTTCCCTGGAGCGGGCGTCGGCCTGTCTGGCTCGGCGACCGGTTGTGCTGTCCGGCTGTGTCCTTCTCGTGCGGACCGGCCGGGGCGGTGGTCCGCCAGGTATGGCGGAGAGATCAATTCATTGGTTCCGACGCGACGGAGGCTTCGCCTGGATCCATCACGCCATTCCGGAGCTCCGGAGCGTGCTCGGAACTGCTCAGGCAGGCTGCTCAGGCAGTTTGGGAGGCTCCCGGAAGAAGGGTGGTCCCGGATGGGGACACTGAGCACTGCGCCTCCCCGCCCGGCGATCACTCCGAGCATGAGGCATCAAGTGCAGACTTGAGGTTAACACTACCGGATCCAACAAACATTCCCCCTCTCCAAGACCGGCTATCAAGTTTTTCGGGACTCCCAAGGCCCGCCTGGGCCGCATCGGGCGTCCGCGGTGTCAGGTGAGCGGCAGGACGCTCGCCCCCCCGGCGTCGAGAGCCAGCCGGTTGGCCGCCCACCCCTCGCCCGCCAGCCGTGCGACCTTGTCGGCCGCACCGTCTTCGACCAGCGCGAGCACCGTGGGGCCCGCGCCCGAGATGACCGCGGGGACGCCGTCCGCCCGCAGTCGGTTCACCAGCGCCACGCTCTCGGGCATCGCCGGCGCGCGGTACTCCTGGTGCAGCCGGTCCTCCGTCGCCGCGAGCAGCAGCTCGGGGCGCCTGGTCAACGCCTCCACCAGCAGCGCGGCGCGCCCCGCGTTCACCGCGGCGTCCACATGCGGGACGTTGCGCGGCAGCAGCCCCCGGGCGGTGGCCGTGAGCACCGGCCGGCCGGGCACGAAGACCACCGGAACGATGGAATCGGAAGGGTCCATTCTGATCGCCCGGGCCGCTCCCGCGTCCGTCCAGGCGAGGGTGAAACCGCCGAGCAGACAGGCGGCGACATTGTCGGGGTGGCCCTCGATCTCGGTGGCCAGCTCCAGCAGCGCCGCGTCGTCGAGCCGCTCGGCGCCGCCTATGGTCACCGCGCGGGCGGCCACTATCCCGGCGCAGATGGCGGCCGAGGAGGAGCCCAGACCCCGCCCGTGCGGAATCCGGTTGGCGCAGACGACCTCGAGGCCGCGCGGCTGTCCGCCCAGCAGGTCGAAGGCGGTGCGCAGGGAGCGTACGAGCAGATGGTCCTCGTCGCGCGGCAGCGTCTCGGCGCCCTCACCCGCGATGTCGATGTGCAGACCGGAGTCGGCGACCCGGACCACCACGTCGTCGTACAGCCCCAGGGCCAGGCCGAGGGCGTCGAAGCCGGGACCGAGGTTGGCGCTTGTGGCGGGCACGCGCACTCGGACGGCGGCGGCGCGGAACGCTGGACCGGCCATCGCTCGATGACTCTCCTTGTGTGACTGGGATTGCTGTGTGACTGGGATCGCTCGAAGAGGTACGGAACACCGCGGGGGCCGTGCCGGGAAGTACGGCAACGCCGTGCAGAGGCAGCTGCTCTGCGTCGGGGCGGATTCAGTACAGCCTATCGAAGGAAGGTTCTGTGGCGACATAGGGCGCACGGGAGGCGCACGGTGCGTGTCGCGCTCCCTCTCGTCGTCCGCGCCCACTCTACTTGAGCGTTCCGCGCGCCCTCCTTGCTCCTGGGCTTCTCCGCCCGCACTCTAGTGGATCTTGAGCCGCGGCGCCGGGCAACGGCCCGGGGGCGTACCCCCGGCGCCGCCCGGCGCCGCGTGAACGAGGGCTGGTGGGGCTGGAAATCAGGCCGACCGGAACTCGGACGGGCGGAGACCGGACGGGCCGGAATCACCAGACCGGAACCGGATCGACCCGAAAACTAGGCCAGCCCGAGCCGCTCGGCGGCCGTGTCCGCGTCCACCGGCACCGTGACCGGCTGCGGCGCGCCCGCCACCGCCCAGTCCGGGTCCTTGAGGCCGTTTCCGGTCACCGTGCACACGATGCGCTGGCCGGGGTCGACCAGACCCTGCTCGGCCGCCTTGAGCAGACCCGCGACACTCGCCGCGGAGGCCGGCTCGACGAAAACGCCCTCCTGGGAGGCGAGCAGCCGGTAGGCGGCGAGGATTTGACGGTCGGTCACCTCGTCGATGAGGCCGCCGGACTCGTCGCGCGCCTGCTCGGCGAAGGCCCAGGAGGCGGGGTTGCCGATGCGGATCGCGGTGGCGATGGTGCTCGGGTTCCTGACCGGCTCACCGCGCACGATGGGCGCCGCGCCGGAGGCCTGGAACCCCCACATCCGGGGCGTACGGGAGGCGGGCGCGCCGAGCGGGCCGTCCGTCGCGTACTCCTTGTAGCCCTTCCAGTAGGCCGTGATGTTGCCCGCGTTGCCGACCGGCAGCACATGGATGTCGGGCGCGTCGCCGAGCATGTCGACGATCTCGAACGACGCGGTCTTCTGCCCTTCGATACGGGCCGGGTTGACCGAATTGACCAGCGCCACCGGGTACTTCTCGGACAGCCCGCGGGCCAGCTCCAGGCAGTCGTCGAAGTTGCCGTCGACCTGGAGGATCTTGGAGCCGTGGACCAGGGCCTGGCCCATCTTGCCCAGCGCGATCTTGCCCTGCGGGACGAGGACGGCGCAGACCATTCCGGCCCGTACCGCGTAGGCGGCCGCGGAAGCCGAGGTGTTGCCGGTGGAGGCGCAGATGACGGCCTGGGCGCCGGCCTCCTTGGCCATGCTGATGGCCATGGTCATGCCGCGGTCCTTGAACGACCCGGTGGGGTTGGCGCCCTCGACCTTGAGGTGCACGTCGCAGCCGGTGCGCTCGGAGAGCACCTGGGCGGGGACCAGCGGGGTGCCGCCCTCGCGCAGGGTGACGACGGGGGTCGTCTCGCTGACCGGCAGCCGGTCGCGGTACTCCTCGATGATGCCCCGCCAGCCCTGCCAGCGGCGGGTGCCGGACATCGCGGGCCCGGCGTCAGCGATTGTGTTCATGATCTTCCTTTACTCCCCTGCTCACCCTCATACTCGCCCTCACTCGCCCTCACTCGCCCTCACTCGCCCTCACTCGCCCTCGACCCGCATGATGCTGGCGACATCACGGACGGTGTCCAGCCTGCGCAGCGCCTCGACGGTGGCCGTCAGGGCCGCGTCGCTCGCCCGGTGGGTGACCACGACGAGGGACGCCTCGCCGTCCTTCCCCTGCTGGCGGACCGTATCGATGGATACGCCATGCTCGGAGAAGACCGTGGCGACCTGAGCAAGAACTCCCGGTTTATCGGCGACGTCCAGACTGATGTGATAGCGCGTGATCACATCGCCCATGGGGCTCACGGGCAGCCGGGTGTACGCGGACTCGCCCGGTCCGGTGGTCTGGCCGAGCCGGTTACGGCAGGCGGCGACCAGGTCGCCGAGGACCGCCGAGGCGGTCGGCGAACCGCCGGCCCCGGGCCCGTAGAACATCAGCCGGCCGGCCGCCTCGGCCTCGACGAAGACCGCGTTGTACGCCTCGCGGACGGAGGCGAGCGGATGGCTCAGCGGGATCATCGCCGGGTGCACCCGGGCGGTGACCGACTGCCCGTCCTCGGCGCGCTCGCAGATCGCCAGCAGCTTGACCGTACAGCCCATGCGCTTGGCGGAGGCGATATCGGAGGCGGTGACCTCGGTGATGCCCTCGCGGTGCACATCGTCGAGGGTGACGCGGGTGTGGAAGGCGATCCCGGCCAGGATCGCGGCCTTCGCGGCGGCGTCGAAGCCCTCCACGTCGGCGGTCGGGTCGGCCTCCGCGTACCCGAGGGCGGTGGCCTCGTCCAGCGCCTCGCTGTAGCCGGCGCCGCTGGTGTCCATCCGGTCGAGGATGAAGTTGGTGGTGCCGTTGACGATGCCGAGCACCCGGTTGACCTTGTCCCCGGCCAGGGATTCGCGCAGCGGCCGCACCAGCGGGATCGCGCCCGCGACCGCGGCCTCGTAGTACAGGTCGACGCCGCGCTCGAGCGCGGCCGCGTGCAGGGCCGCGCCGTCCTGCGCGACCAGCGCCTTGTTCGCCGACACCACGCTGGCGCCGTGCTCGAAAGCGGTGGTGATGAGGGTGCGGGCGGGTTCGATGCCGCCAATAACCTCAACAACAACGTCGATGTCGCCGCGTTTGACCAGGGCGGTCGCGTCGGTGGTCACCAGCTCGGCCGGGACGCCCTCGCGCACCCGGTTGGGGCGGCGCACGGCGATCCCGGCCAGTTCGACCGGGGCGCCGATGCGCGCCGTGAGGTCCGCCGCGTGCGTCGTCATGATGCGCGCCACCTCTGAGCCGACCACTCCACAGCCCAGCAGCGCCACTTTCAGCGGACGCGTACGCATCATCCGACCTCGCTTCTCATCCATCTAAGTAGTGCACCAGTCTCACTCACTGGACGGGACTTTCTATCCCCGGTCCAGTATCCGAGATTTGTTTCTCGCCAGCCGAGCTAGCTGCTAGCTCGGCCAACCGACTCGGCCAACCGACTCGGCTAACCGACATCGAGCCGCAGAAGATCTTCCTCCGTCTCGCGCCGGACGATCTCGCGCGCCTGCCCGTCCCTCACGGCGACGACGGGCGGGCGGAGCGCGTGGTTGTAGTTGCTCGCCATGGAACGGCAGTACGCACCGGTGGCCGGGACCGCGATCAGATCCCCAGGCGCCACGTCGGCGGGCAGGAAGGCGTCCCGTACGACGATGTCGCCGGACTCGCAATGCTTGCCGACGACGCGGGAGAGCATCGGCTCGGCGGTGGAGGTACGCGAGACCAGTGCCACCGAGTACTCGGCGTCGTACAGCGCGGTACGGATGTTGTCGGACATCCCGCCATCGACACTGACGTAGGTACGCAGCGCCGGCAGCTCCTTGACCGTCCCCACCTCGTACAGCGTGAACGTAGTCGGCCCGGCGATCGCCCGCCCCGGCTCCACCGACAGCCGCGGCACCGCGAGCCCGGCCGACTCGCACTCCCGGTGGACGATGTCGCGCAGCGCCTTGGCGATCTGATGCGGCTCGCTGGGGTCGTCCTCGGAGGTGTACGCGATGCCGAGGCCGCCGCCGAGGTCGATCTCGGGCAGCTCGATGCCGTGCTCGTCCCGGATCTCCTTGAGCAGCCCCACCACCCGGTGGGCGGCCACCTCGAAACCGGAAGTGTCGAAGATCTGCGACCCGATGTGCGAGTGGACGCCGATCAGCTCGAGACCGTCGAGCTTCAGCGCCCGCCGCACCGCCTCCGCGGCCAGCCCGCCGGCCAGCGGAATGCCGAACTTCTGGTCCTCGTGGGCGGTCGCGATGAACTCGTGCGTATGCGCCTCCACGCCCACGGTCACGCGGATCTGGACGCGCTGCCGCTTGCCCAGCCGCTCCGCGATGTGCGCGACCCGCACGATCTCCTGGAACGAGTCGAGCACGATCCGCCCCACCCCGGCCTCGACGGCCCGGCGGATCTCCGCCTCGCTCTTGTTGTTCCCGTGCAGCGCGATGCGCTCGGCCGGCATCCCGGCGGCCAGCGCGGTCGCCAGCTCCCCGGCGGAGCACACGTCGAGGTTCAGCCCCTCCTCGTTCAGCCAGCGCACGACGGCGCGGCACAGGAAGGCCTTCCCGGCGTAGAACACATCGGCATCCGCCCCGAACGCCTCCCGCCAGGCCCGGCAGCGGGCCCGGAAGTCGCTCTCGTCGAGGAAGTACCCGGGCGTCCCGAACTCCTCGGCCAACGTCTTGACGTCCACCCCGCCGACGGTGACCACCCCGTCGGCGTCACGGCCGACCGTACGGGCCCATACGCGCGCGTCCAGGGCGTTGAGGTCGGTGGGCGGTGCGGTGTAGTGCCCCTCGGGCAGCACATCGGCGTAGCGGGGCCCGGCGGGGTGTGCGGAACGGCTCATGGCGTCTCTCTCAGGTGTCTCACAGATGTTCCGGTGCGCTGATGCCGAGCAGGTGCAGGCCACCGGCAAGCACCGTCCCGGCAGCCTCGGCAAGGGCCAGCCGGGAACGGTGGGCGGCCAAGGGTTTCTGCTCGCCGCGCGGCAGAGGCGGGCACGCGTCGTGGAAGCGGAAGAAGGCGTCGGCGGTGGCCTCGAGGTGCCGGGCGAGACGGTCGGGGGCGCGGTGGCGGGCGGCGGATTCGAGGAGGCGGGGGTAGTCGCCGAGGAGCGAGATGAGGGCGACGGCGGTGGGGTGGTCGTACGCACTGTCGGCGCCGCTGCCATCGGAACTGGGACCAACCCCAAGATCGAGCCCATTCCTGAGGAGAGCCCGAACCCGGGCATGGGCGTACCGCACCCGGAACAGCGGATTGCTCTCGCGCTGGGCGAGGAGCCGACCGGGATCCAGATCGGGCAGATCGTGCGCGGCGGGCCGCAGCAGCGCCCAGCGGGCGGCGTCGGACCCGAGCGAGCCGAGCAGCTCCTCAGGGGCAATTCCGACCGGCCGCACGGCGAGCACCTCGCCCCCGTCAACGACCTCGCACTCTCCCCTACAAACGGCCACAAGCCGCCCCACGACGGCGCCGACCAACGCCCCACGCACCTCCCGCGCAGGCGCGAGCCGCACCAAGGTCCCGGCCAGAGCATCCGAGCGCCCGTAGCCCTCGCCGCGCTCCAGCACGCCGCGCACGAGCGCGGCATGCCCGCCGGGATCGACGGTGATGTTCAAAAACCCGGGCCCGGCGATGTCCACCCGAGCGATCCCAGGCGTAACCACCAGCCGCCGCCGCAACACCTCAGCCACCCGCAAGGCGACCGCGGGCCCCCCATCCCCCTTTACGAGCTTTGCAAGCTGGAGCGCCACATTAGTCGCGTAATCCCCACACCCCGCCCGCGGCGGAGCCTGCACCTTCACCCGCTCCGGCAGCACAGCCACCCGCAGCTCGTCGGCCTCGACGGCACGGCGCACGGTCTGCAGCACGGTGCGGGAGAGCTGGGCGGGTGTCACGGCACAAGCGTATGGGAGGAGGGGGGTGACCCCGCGAATGGGTTTCGCCCCTCGGACGGCGAGCAGGGCGGCGGGGAGGCACGCCCTGACGGGCGCAAGCAAGACCGCAACAGCCACAAGCGCACGCCCGTCCACCCCAAGCCGCCCCGGACCCGACCCGACAACCGGGCGCGGGAACGGGGACAGCAGAGACTTGGACAGCCGGAACCCAGACAGGGGAAACCTGGACAGCGGGAACCGAGACAGGGGACAGTCCACCTCGGCCCCCACCGCCAGGCCCACAGAGTCAGCCCGTGGGCCCCACAACGGGCTCCGCATCCCCAGGCGCCGAGGCACCGGCGCCTGGCGTCATCAACCGACGCACCAGCTTCACCAGAGCGGCAGGTTCAAAGGGTTTCGCGAGGAACGCATCCACCCCCGCGGCCCTGCCGCTATCCACTTCGTACTGCGTACACGCGCTGATGATCGCGACGGGCACATGACACGTACGCGCATCGGCACGTAACCGGGACGCCGTATGCAGCCCATCCAGTCTGGGCATCACGACGTCGAGAGTGATCACATCGGGCCGCACCTGGTGAACAATCTCCAGGCACTCGGCACCGTCGGCCGCGGTCACGACCTCGAAGCCCTCAAGCTCGAGGTTGACCCTGATCAGCTGCCGGATGACCTTGTTGTCGTCGACGACAAGGACCCGGCCGGACAAGCCAGGCACATCTCGAAGGGTAGGCGCGCACCCAGCGCTGCGTCCGGGTTTTGCCCACTTCCGCCACGTGCGGGGGACCTTTCCTCAAGACCACGCCGCCTAGACCCCGAATGCGGTATACCCCCCTCCGCTCCCCACCCCGCCCCACTCCCAACCCCGCCGAAAACCCCTGCCGAGCACCCCACCGCCCACCCCAATCGGCCACCCGCCGGCCACCCCCGAAAAGCGTTCATGACCACCCCGAGCAAGCTGGTAGGGTTCTACCCGTCGCCACAAACAACAGCGACACCGCCCCCGTAGCTCAGGGGATAGAGCAACGGCCTCCGGAGCCGTGTGCGCAGGTTCGAATCCTGCCGGGGGCACCCAGAGAATGGGAATGGACGCGACGGTTTTGCCGTGATTGTCCGTCCCGGGTGTCGTGATCGGGTGCAAGCACTTTGGTGCGGGCACCCGATTCTTTGTTCCATGGGTCCAGCTCACGGGTGACGGCCACCAGTCCGTCAAGCAGATGCCCCGGGATCGTCAGCCGTAGGGTCACTTCGTCGCGGGGTCGGCTGTAGCGGACTTCCAGCCCGAATGCGTTGTAGAGCCGCCGCTGGATCTCTTCCGGGACCCGGGCAAGGTCGATGTTGAGGCGCGGAATCGCATCCAGCAGGGCCGCGGTGTCGGCGGGACGTGCCACCCGTTTCGGGGCTTCCAGACGGGCCAGCTGCTCAGCGAGCTCGGTGCGCTGCCTGCCCAGGGTGGCGTGCTCCCGTCGGATCGCGTCGCGGAACTCCTTCTCCTGCTCCTGGTCAGGCCCACCGTCGGCGAGAGTGCGGATGAGCCGGGCCTGGCGCTCGCCGATGCTCTTGATGGCCTGCTCCAGCGCGGCACGTTCCTTCGCGGTGCGGTCGCCGGCCCCGTCCGCGACCCGAGCGGCTTCGAGTGCGGCTTTGAGGTGGGTGCGCCGGTCGGGGCCGAAGACGTGTGTGGCGAAGAAGCGGGAGACGGGTGTGATCAAGAACTCTTCCCGAACCCACAAGCTCTTGGGATGGTCACGGAACCAGGGCCTGTCCCGGTGTTCGTTCGGGTCGACCTGGCAGGCGTAGTACGAGATCTTGTGGCGGTTCTTGCCGAACATGCGGCGGCCGCAGATCTCGCAGATGACGTACGACCGGAGGACGTAGGAACGCCGGGTGGCCGGGTGGGAGTTGCGCCCGTGGGTCGTCCGTGATCCCTGGCGCTTGCGCGCCACGGTGGAGGCCACGTCGAACAGCTCTTTGGAGACGAGCGGCTCGTGCGTGGGCTGCGGGGACCACACCCAGTCCTTGGGGTCGTTGTAGCAGCCGCCTTTCGACGTCGAGCGGCGGTTCCAGACCTGGTAGCCGGTGTACTTGGGGTTGCGCAGAATCTCTCGCACGGCCGATCCGCTCCAGCGGTGGAGGGCCGCGTCGGGGCGGGTCGGCTCCGGGGGCGGGTACGCGACGGGATCAAGGTTCAGGCGGTCGGCGATGGCGTCGTATCCGAGCTTGTCCAGTCCGCGGAGCTGGAAGATGTAGGTGACGGTCGGGGCCCTGGACGCGTCCGGGACGAGCCGGTGCTTGGTGCGGCCTTCGGCCCGGCGGGCCGGTACGGGGTGAGGGACTTTCTCCGCGAGGTAGCCGTAAGGCGGCTTGCCCACATTCCAGCCCTGGGAGACATGCTCGATGAAGCCGTCCCACGACAGCTCCAGCATCTGCAACACGTACCACTCGGAGACAGCCTGCTTGACGCGCCGCGTGAGCGTGGGCGTGGCGCGCTTGGCTCGCGGGCCGGTGACGATCGGCTCGTCGGCAGCGCACAGCGCGACCCCGGCCTGCTCCAGCTCGTACTCGATCTTGGTCCCGAAGTAGGTCCGGCGCGCGACGCGTTCAATGGACTCGCAGATGACCGCGGCAAAGCGGCGGTCGGGCCGCTGGGCCTCGTCAAGGAGATCAGCGACGCTGCCGTCACGGGGAATGGGGATCTGGAATTGCTGGTGCGCAAGGGAATTGCCACGCTCGCGCAACTCCTTGCGACCGGATTCGACATCGTAGAAATGGGCGACGATCACCCAGCCGGCCGGGAGCGCGGCCCTCGCGTTACGCAACTGCCGGGGCAGGGACAGGGTGGGGTCCTGGGCATCCTCCGTAGAGGTCCGGCCGAGCCATGCCACCGGAACGGTCACCGGAAGCGCCGCGGCGTCCGGAATACCGGGCGTGGACCAGGGGCGGCCGGGTACGGGCTGCGCCCACGGCCGAGTGCTGGGCGGGGTGCCAGGCATATGTTGTCCCTCTCCAAGGATCCGGGTGGGGGGCTCAGGCGTGGCCGGCCTTCGGGGCGCTGCGACCGGCGTACAGCCACTCCAGCACCTCACGAATCGCAGCCCCCTGGCGCTGGGCCAGCGCCTGAGCCTCCTCACCATCGACGACGACGTATTCCACGACCACTCGCAACCCCTCTGAACTGCGCGTTTCAGTGTTGTCGCGAACGGTCGTCGTCCATGGACGCTCCATCTCGGCGACGTCGTCAAGGCCGCTATCTTGTGGGTCTGTGGACGGGCGTACGGGGTGGTTCAC
The DNA here is from genome assembly GCF_044334165.1 of Streptomyces sp. NPDC020845. Lineage (NCBI taxonomy): Bacteria > Bacillati > Actinomycetota > Actinomycetes > Kitasatosporales > Streptomycetaceae > Streptomyces > Streptomyces sp. NPDC020845. The sequence continues at coordinate 419,369 of NZ_JBIRSJ010000012.1, forward strand.
GGCCGTTCTCCGACGCCGGATTGCCGTGGGTGCCGCTGAGTGAGCGGAGTCTCGGGTGTCGCGGACGTTCTCCATGTGGAATCCCTGATGCTGTGGCGATGGATCGGCTACGAGCGCCTGGTAAGGGCGTCTGGCCATCTCGTGATCAATAGAGATTCCAGGGGTAGATCTTTGCCACCGACCAGACCGGGTCCGCTCCCCGGCTGCACCTCATGCACCCGCACCGGGGACCCCGGCGGTTCCTCACCCGAGCCATTAGCGAGCCAGTAGCGGTCCACCTTGGCCATGCGAACGGGCGCGATCCCCCGCACCGGGTGCACGCCCACCGGGTGCACGGCCACGACCACCACGACGCGCCGGGTGCACCCCAGGAGCATCGCTCCCGGGGTGCACCCGCACCACCCCAACCCGGCAGCGTCGGCCGCCAGGCCGCCCAGGATGCCCGCACCCGGCCCCCGCGACCACCGCACCCGCCCCGGGCGCACAGCACCCACAACCGCCAAGCGGGCGCACCCGCTCCGCACCCCGGACGCCATCCCTCAGGAGCACACCGCTCCCCCGGGTGCGCCCTGTCCCGAAACCGCTCCCCACCAGGTCATCACGGAGCCCAGCAGAACCCGCACTCCACGTACATCCCGCATGGAGAGTATCCGCCGCAGTTCGGCAGCCGAGAGCGCGCAGCAATACGCGTATGACCAGGCCCCGCCCGGGCGCCATGACAGGGTAGATCGAGATGCTTTGCTCTATCGATATACAGTCGCCCTCACTGGCTCGGCGGCTCGCACACCCCGTGACCTGCGGTCGTCCGCACGGACAGGGTGTCGTCTCCAAGGACGAGCGGGGAAACGGCCCCCGTAACGAATACGGAAACGACGGGGGGATCGCCAGCGAGCCACTTGCGGTCAACTCACGCACGGACAACTCAGCCGCGCACGTCATTCCCCAGGACGCCCCTCACCGTCGACAGTCAGGGGCAAGGCGATCCAGGCTGCCTTCGTGACCCCCGACCGGTGGAACCCCCAGGCTCCTCTGGTCAGTTCATGCACGATATGCAAGCCCCGGCCACGCTCCGACAACACCGCGCACAACGCTTCCAGACCACCACCTGGCCTTCCTCCATCGAAGGAAGCAGAGCGCCCACTGCAAAGGACGGGATCTCCGGATTGTGATCCACCACTTCGCAGATGACGTCCGATGCCGTGCGGCGCAGCCTCAGCTCATACGGACCCACCGCGTGCTCGACAGCATTCGCCACCAACTCCGATACGGCCAAGACAGCATCGCTCACGGCCTCGCCGTCATACCCCAGACCGCCCAGGACATATCCCAGGACGGCCCAGGCACGAGCAGGAGCCTCCGGCTCACCACCGCGCCAGCGCCACGACACGACCGGTGCACCGTCCGACATGCTCGGCGGATTCATCGCCGCCCGCTTCGAGCCGCGTGACGTCCGCGCCGGACACGGCGATGTCGACCCGTACCGGGCCCTACAGCAGCCCGCATCCCGGGCAGCACAAGCGGCCCGCCGACCATAAGACAGGAACCGAGCAGAGCAGATGTGACCAGAACCGGCACCGCCACAACGGCCTCCAGAGGTAATCGCGACCAGAATGCGACCACCACACCGTCGACCTCACGAAGAGCGGAACCGTCCCCCTGCCAAGACTTTCATACGCAGCGCGACGCCTCTCACCCCTAAGGGATGCCCAATGAGGTTTTCTCAGCGAATTAATCTTCGCGAGGCGGCGCAAATCCCCGATATCACCGACGCCCGCCCTGCACGCTGACACCCGCGCAACGAACGCCCTGATCAGAAACGTCCGCGCCCTGGGCGAACGCACCGCCGCCGAACGCAAACGACGCTGGCGCGCCCTGCAACATGTCACCCTCAGCCCAAGCCGAATCGGCGACGTCACCCGCGCCGCCCTCGTCCTCAACAGACACTGGAAGTAATCTTCACTGAGAAGACGTCACTGAATGGCCCGTTCTTCCCAGGGCTCGGCCGACGAGCTGCCTACCGGTAGTTCGTTAAATCCGGAGGTAGAGGTCAATGCCGTGTCCGGTGGTGACCGCGTCGATCAGGGCCTGGAGCTCGGAGGGTGGGTCCGTGTCCGTCCAGGCTCGCCACCATCGGTTGAGGGTGACGGCGGGGGTGAGCCAGGAACGGATGGCTCGTAAGGCCCTGGGCCAGCAAGGCTGTTGGGGCTGGTGGGACGGGGCCGGTCCCCCTCTCTGGCCCCTCGTCGGGGCACGGGTCCGGCGCGGTGGCATCCAGGGGGCCGGGTGGGGCGAACCACTGGTCCCAGCAGAAGGAGAAGGCGCAGTTGACCAGGGTCTGGTGGCGGCGGATGGCGCGGTCGGAGCGGACTTGGAAGTCGGCCCAGCCGAGTTCGTCCTTGATCTGCTTGTAGCTCTGCTCGATCCACGGCCGCAGGCCGTAGAGGCGGACGATCTCGGCAAGGTCGGCCGGCGGGTGCGGGCCGGTGGCGGCATGGGGTGCGTCGGGGTGAGGCAGGTTGGTAGTCAGGTACCAGGTGGCCTGCTCCGGCAGGCTGGCTGGGTCGGTGGTGGCCACGACCAGCCGGCAGGGTGAGTCGGGTCCGTAGCCGCCCAGGTAGGCATCGGCGGTCCACCAGGTCTCGGTGTGCCCGTCGCGGAAGTGACGCTCCACGGGTGTCCAGTCGCCGGGACGCTTGGCATTGCGCCAGGTCAGGGCGTGGGCGGCTTCGATGGGGGTATGCGGCTGGTCGGCCGGAGCCCAGGTGCCGCGGTGCGGCTTGAGGGCGACCACGTAGGCCAGGCCGGCCTCGCGCAGTGCGAGGTACCAGTCATCGCTGACGGAGTAGGCGCAGTCGGCGACTACCGCCCGGCAGCCGAAGCCCGCCTCCTTCCCACGGGCCGCGAGGGCAGCGGCCAGCTGCGGTTTCGTACGGAAGGCCGGATCGGACCGGCCGCGGGCGAAGTGATGGGCGGGGGTGTAGGGAGTCGCGTGCAGCGGGTAGTACACGCGGCCGTAGGTCCACACCGTGGTCACCGTGACGATGCCGTTGTCCGTCTTGCCCAACCGGCCCAGCCACTGCCGGCCCACGTGCGCAGTCGCCGTGCCGTCCTTGCGGTCCCCGGAGTCGTCGATCACGATGACCCCGCCATCGTGCGGGGCCGTCGCCTGCTGCTCGCGCAGCAGTTCAAGCCGCCGGTCGTTGACCTGCTCCGCCTCCCAGGGCGACTCGGACAGGAAGAACTGCAGCCGCTGCACCCCTGGCATCCCCGCACCCGCCACCGGTTCCGCCCCTGCCAGGCAGGTGATCGTCTTGTTCCGCTCCCGTGGCGCCAGAAGCCCGGTCAGGTACTCGCGAAACCCTCGCCGCTGGGCCAGGCTGAAGAAGAGGTCGTCGAACCGGGCCGCGTAGTCCTCCAGTGGCCCGGGTGCAGGCGGACACGGACGGCGAGCGGTCATCTTCAGCCACCAGCAGAGCAGTTGACTCCTACCACCGGCCTACGACCAACCCGACCTACCGTCAACCCACACCACCACCGGATTTAACGAACTACCGGTAACGCGCCACGCGGTAGCGGAGGTAGACGAATCTCGAGCTGAAGGTGCGGGTCTCGACGAGTTCGAGATCCACCCGACGCTCACGCTGGGGAAAGAACGGAATGCCACCGCCCACCAGCACCGGGTAGACCATGGCCCGGTACTCGTCGATCAAACCCAACGCGGCCGCCTCGGCGGCGAGAGTCGCGCCGCCGATCGCGATCTCGCCCTCCCCCGGCTCGGCTCGCAACCGCTCAATCTCCTCCGCCAGGCCGCCGGAGGCCAGGCGGGCAGTGCCCTGGACCGCCGACAGCGTGGTGGAGAACACCACCTTGGGGAGCGGATTCCAGAGCGAGGTCCACTCGCGCTGTGAGTCGTCAAGCGTTGGATCCTGGTCGGCGGTCTCCCAGTACAGCATCGTCTCGTACAGCCGTCGTCCCAGCAGGTGGACGCCGACCTCTCGGATCTCGTCGATCCAGAAGCGAAAGACCTCCTCGTCGGGCGCCGTCCAGTCGAAGCGGCCGTCCGGCCCGACGATGTAGCCGTCGAGCGAGACGTTCATCGAATAGGTCACGCTGCGCATCCGAAGCCCTCCTCGGTAACGGGTTCGACAGTACGACCGCCGGACGCCGCAGAACTCATCGCGGCTCGCGGGATCCCCTGGGCCGAGTCACCTCACGAGATCATCTCGTTGAGAAACCTCCCTGCCCGCGAGCCTCTCGCCCGGCCAGTTCAACGCCCGGGTTCGCCACAAGGCCCCGCCAGCTTGAAGATGCGGCAGGCGTCAAAATAACCGAGTTAGAAATCCGATTGGCAATCACTTTACGCGTCTGAGGTCTTTCAATCGCTCACAAGACCACCGGAGCACCGGAGCACTCAGAGCCCGCCAAGAAGCCCTTCCACCTCGACTGCGCATCCCCAAGACAAGGTGACGCCGGCTCCACCATGGCCATAGTTGTGCACCAGAGGCGTTCCATCCGGCAGCCGGTCTGCCTCCACCCGGACAGGCTCGCGAGTCGGACGGGGTACCGACACGATGCCCAGTATCTCAGCATTGATGAGCTGTGGTTCGACCTCCGCGCAGCGGGCCAGAATGCCAGCCGCCGCCTTCTCGTCGGCCTCCAAGTGCCACAGCCAGTCAAGCAGATTCGCATTCCAGCAGCTTCGCCAGTCGCTCCGTGGCGAAACGCACACCGGCATCCTGCGCCTGGCCTAGCGCGAGCTTCGCCCCTGCGATGTCGCCGCGTTGCTGACGGAGATCGGCGAGGCTCAAGAGCAAGTTCGGGTGTCCTTGGCTGATGGCCACCACGAGTAGGTGTTCGGCTGCCTTTCGCTCGCCTCGAGTGGCACGGGCTTGTGCTAGTACCTGAAGAAGATCCACAGAGCCACCAGCCAGGTCCTCGGCTTGTCGCGTCTTTCCTCTGATCTCCAGAATGCGCACGAGATCCATCGCCGCGCTCTGGTCCCCCTCCCCGAGAACGCGCCCATAGAGCCTTTCCGCTCTCTTGAGGTTGCCCTCTTCCTCCCTCAGGCTGGCCAACTCCCGCAACGCATAGTGCAAACCAAGATTGTACGCTCTCCAGAACAGACCGGCAGCCGAGCGGTAGTCGCCCTTGCTTCGTCGGATCATCCCCAAACCCCGCAAGACGTTCGTCTCACCGAGAGAGACGGCAATTTCGCAGTAGTGATTAGCGAGGGCAGTGTTCCCCTCCTCTTCGTATACCCAGGCAAGTTCGCGGGAGGCATTCGTGTCGCCCGCTTCCATGGCATGCTGGAACACTTCGATCGCCCGAGGAGTGTCCTCGTACCTATAGGTCCAGGCAAGCCCGGTGAACGCTTCGGTGTCGCCAGCCATGAACGCTTGTGTCGTCAAAAGAAGGGCCTGTTCGTGCTGGCCGCGGTCGGCCAGCCAACGGGCTTGGTACTCAACAGCCCGTGCGCCGAAGAACCCGGACTTGAGGACTGCCTCGTTGAGTGCAGCAGCCGCCGTTTCCTTCCCCCGCCTCGACAGGACGGAGGCAAGCCCCACGACGGCATCAACCCTACCGCTGGACTCAGCTGCCTTTCTGTACCAATGTTCCGCCTCATCAAGGCGCTCCTCACGCTCGTGCCGCCATGCAATGGCGACTTGAGCCTCAGCGTGCCCAAGATCGGCGGCTAGCTCGTAGTAAGGCAGGGGATCTTCGCCTTCCCTGCCATGCTTGCCAATCCATTGGGCGAGTGCGTAAAGGGCCGCCCCCTCACCCTCCTCCGCCGCCGCTAGAGCCAAGGACTCAGCGTCTGTCGTCCTGCCGCGGTCAAGGGCCGCGCGGCACAGGGCAGCTCTGTCCCTCGCGCCAACGGCATACTGCGCGCCCGCGGACCAAAATGCCTCTCCCGGACACACCAGCTGCCGATGCCTCATTGCATGCAGCTCGACGAAGTCCGAGAGCCGATAATGGCTTGGTTCCTGCGTACCCGTCAGAGCGAAGCCCGACACCGGTGCCAGCGGTCCCCGAACACCTCGGCATGAGGCCGACAAGTACTCCACTGCTTGCCTGAACCAGTGGGGTTGTGCCAGATCACGCTGCAGCTGCGTGAGGTATGCCGCCGCCGCAGCTTTGAGGAAGGCATGGGGCAGATCGAGCCCATGGCCCAGTCGACGGGCATCCATCGCGGCCTGCAGCACCGCGCGAGCGACGGGGGACCCCGTCTCGTAGCGCTCCAACTGTGCGGGTCCGCCGGCCAAGTACTGAATGACGTGTCGGCTCTCGGCGAGACGTACGGCTTGCAGCATCCTTCTGTCCGTTTGCTCGGACTCCGCTATGACAGCTGAAATCTCTTGCTCGCGGAAAGTTTCCGGTACTCGAATCCAGATTCTGGACAGCAAGGCGTTCGTCTGGGGGCGTTCGTCCCGCCTTTCTGTGGTCATTGTGGACCAGTGCTCATACCAGGCTGTGCCTAGGACAAGCACGGGAGCGTCCCTGGGACTACGCAGCAGCCTGGCAATCCGGGCGGCGACTTGTTCGTCTCGTTCGATATCTCCTGAGAGGAGATATCGATTGATTTCATTGAGCCACAGGATTGTTCGAGGAGCCAACGAATCAATCGAACCGAGCAGTTCGTCATGGTTGGTGGGATGCCACAACCGCCATCCCTGAGGCAGTCGCTGGATTGCTTCCCACGCTGCTCGAGTCTTCCCTGTGGAGGAGTCGCCGAGGAGCACTCTCATGACGCTCTGCCCAGCAAGGGCCTGGTCCACAGCAGCATCGAGTTCATCGTCAAAGGGACGACGGAAATACGCAGGAAAGGGACTGTCACGCGTATCGTGATCAACGGTAATTGCCTCATGAACCTCAAGGCTGAACGGATCCGCGTCTGCAAGGGGAATGCCTACACTGCACGAGCCTCCTTCGGACGAGAGCGCTCTCAACGCGTCGTTATCGCAGAACCGGCGAGCCGGTTCGTCTCCAAAGTATCGGGCCACGATAAGTGGCTGGTCTCGCAGCAGGCGTCCTATGTGCTCCCCATCCCAGATCTCACCCAAGGCCAGGTCCGAATGACGAGCCTGGTAGCGGTGAGCCAGGTCGCGAACCTGGGCCCGCGTTCCCTTGCAAGAAGTGACGATGACCAGGCGAGTTGCGCCGTGAGGGCGCGGTCCGTGAACAAATGCGTCCAGGGCCGTCCTCGCGTCCGCCTCGGTGAACTGGGCCACTTGCTTGACCTGGAAAGCGTGCCACCTGCCGTCTGCTGTGCGTCCGGCGATGTCGATGCCGCCCTGAGCTTGGCCCGGCGTTCCATATCGATGGCATGGTGACAGATGCTCCGTCACCCGCACGAGCTCCCAAACCAACCGCTCGAAGTTGTCCCAGGACATATCATAGAAGGGGAGGGAATCGATCTTCTTGTCGATCACAACAGGCTGCCGTGAGAACTGAGCCACGCTACCCCCACTCGGTACATGCATCACCGTCTAGTACGTAGGGTATGCAGAGGGACTGACACGTCGTTCGAGCCCAACCGTCCGGCTGGCTCACCACGGCGCTAGCGGCCGCAGCCCGCTTCACCCCACCCCACTCGGCGAGGCCACACCACACGTACCTCGGCTGATCCCCCTTGACGAGCCTTCGCGAAGGTCGACGAGCCGACCCACGGACGGCTCGGCCGGATCCTCCTCGACTTCGTCCTCGCCAAGCGGAGCGGCTCATGAGGAACCGGCCCGAGATGCCCTCCTTGCACATCTACGAGTGTTTACGCGACCCGCACGCCCGAGGGGTGGCCACCCAGCACTACACATAGAACGGCACCACGGCAGCGCCGCCGCGGCGACGGCTGCGACCACGGTGGCGCAGCCTCACCGGATCCAGATGTCGAGGTCGGTCATCGCCTGCCTCGCTCATCCGAGCATCAAACGCGCAGCCAACGCATGCGAAGACCTGCGAGCCCGTCGCCGATCGGCCGACCGGGACCTGTGGGACGTGGACACGGAGGTAGTCCGCCCCGCAGATGGCGCACGCTAGACGAGTGAGTCCAATGTCTGGGCTGGTGCGCGGGCATGAAGAGAGGGCGTTCAAGATCATGTTGTGACGCAAGACCTGAACACCCTCTTGACCGCACTGTACGTGAAGATCGACGACGAGATCGGAGGGACCCGGTGGATGGGACGGCCGCCGCTGCTGACCGACTCCGAGCTCGTCTGCCTCGCCGTGGCGCAGGCCCTGCTCGGCCACCGCTCCGAGGCACGCTGGCTGCGCTTCGCCCGCAAGCACCTGACCGGCATGTTCCCCTACCTGCCACAGCAGTCGGGCTACAACAAACGACTGCGAGCGGCGCTGCCCCTGGTGAAGCGGATGATCCGGGAGCTGGCCATGGACAGCGACCCCTGGTTCGACAACCACTGGATCGTCGACTCCACGCCAGTGTCGTGTGGGATGTCCCGCCCGACGGTCCAGCGTTCGGACCTCGCCGGGTGGGCCGGGTACGGCTACTGCGCCTCCCACTCGCGGTTCTTCTGGGGCCTGCGCCTCTATCTGGTCTGCACCCCGACCGGCATGCCCATCTTGTGGGCGCTGGCCAACCCGAAGATCGGCGAACGCGAAGTCCTGGCCGCGATGCTGGAGGCCGACGCCGGCCTGGTCGCCGAACGCGAGGGCATCCTGCTCATCTCGGACAAGGGCTTCGCGGGCAAGGAGTTCGAGAAGGACCTCGCCGGGCAAGGTATCGAGCTACTGCGGCCGTCCCGCAAGCGGGAGAAGGCCCGCTATGGCGAGCCAATGCTCAAGAAGGTCCGCCAGCTCATCGAATCGGTCAACGACACCCTCAAAGGCCAGCTCGACCTGGAACAACACGGCGGCCGGACCTTCGAGGGCGTCGCCATCCGGGTCGCCCAGCGCATCCTCGCGATGGCCGCGGCGATCTGGCACAACCGCAAGACCGGAACCCCGGTCACCCGATCCCTGATCGCGTACGACCACTGATCACATCGGACTCATTCGTCTAGGCCATCGGGCTGAGGTGCGGTGATGTCCTCGATGTTGAGGCTCCTTGAAAAAATTTCAGAGATCCTCATCATCCGACGACGTCGTTCGGAGTCATCGGGCATCCCCGCCCTTGCTACGACGGCGCTTCGGCAGCTCGACCGTCGTGTAAATAACCAGCTCACGGCAGGCATGAGGCCGTGTGGATGCTGTGGGGGTCTCTCCGGGGGTCACTGCCGGGGGAACCTCGCACGAGGTGCCAGCAGGCCCCGCTATCGGCTAAGGCGCTGCGCTAGGTCTTCCCGTATGTACAGCCGGGTGCAGCACTGAGCCGCTGTTTGTCGGCGGACGAGGCGGGATCTTGGGTCCTTCCCACAGATCATTCCTGAGAACGCCAAGGCCCGGGTACCGCTGGGGCCTCGTGCATTGCCTGATCTCCAGGCTCAGGTCGGGCCAGTGAGGGCAGAGCCATCTACCAGTCGATCAGCAAGCGAGCCAAGGAAGTCCGCAGCGGCCTCCGGATGACCTTCGAAGACGCCTTCCAAGCGCGCTGCGCTGATATAGGCACCCACCGGCGACTGAGGTCTATAGAGCATGACCTCCGCCGTTTCGCGGGGCGGCAGTGGCGCCGGGAGGTGCTTGATCTCGGACTTCTTGAGCCAAGCGCTGATCTCCGCTGCTCGACCAGCGCTTAAGCGCCCCCACTCCGGCTCATAGTGCTCACGGAGCCATCCCATGGTGTCGGCGGCGGCTGAACCGTGACCCATTTTGGACGGTTGAGTTTGGACCCTTTCGCGTCGTCGGTGGTCTTGTTCAGTCTTTGTCGGTGGCAGT